>DATBTL010000072.1:0-4461 GCA_036559345.1 Chloroflexota bacterium
ATCGCCGCCCCACTGGTGATCAGTGTATCCGAGGCGGCGCGGCGGCTGGTAATTCGCATCCTTGGATCCTTTGACCCCGTGCGGGAGCCTTCAGGGAAGATAGCCGCCGTCCTTCAGATCCGCGATCATCCGGGCCGCGTACGCCGGGCCATCAATGGCCAGCATAGCCTCGTTGATCGAGGGCAGCGACACGCGCCAGAGCCAGGACAATCGCAACTGGAAGCCTTCCAGCACCGGTGATCGATAGATCCCCTGGCTTGCAGGCGGCACGATCTGATACACCCCAGCGCCATCGAGTTGATGGAAGTCCGCGTGCCGGGTGTCTGGATCGATCAGCCAGTATTCCCTCACTCCGCCTGACTGATACTCATAAAACTTGTCGCCCCGATCACGGCCCCGGCTCTCGGGCGAGACCACCTCCACCACCAGGTCCGCCGGCCCCTCGATCCGCGTAGTCTTCACACGGTCTTGATGCGCCCTGGCCACGAAGAGCACATCCGGCTCGCGCCCTGATGTGGACAGGTGCATCTGAAAGGGAGCGGGTAGCACGATACCCAGATCGTGGGTCTTCGCATAGGCATCCAGCAGGCCGTACAGGAAACCTACCAACTCCTGGTGGCGTCTATTCGCCGGACTGGTCGCAATCACCTTTCCATCCACCCATTCCGCCAGGGTGTCCTCGTCCGCCCAGTCCAGGAACTCAGCGTACGTCATGGCAGGCACATGTGCCGGATTACTCGACAGGGCGGCCAGCAAGGCAAGCCGCAATTCCTCCGGCACGGGCCAACTGGCCGACGGTGCTCTCCCATTTTCCGGCATGGTCATCGCGCGACGCCTCCGATAGTCAGTGTACTCTTCACCCCCTACTGAAAGAAGCTCAGCACCGCGACTGATGCTCGATTGGGGCCGGATCCCACCGTCTGCACCGTATTCGGGCCCGCGTGCAGGTACCGGCTGATGTCAAGGGTGGTGTCGCCGCCAGGCGGCAGCGGTGTGCCGCCGGGGCCGAAGGCGATCGGGGTGCCGTTGATCTGAAGGGTGATCGACCGTAGGCCCCCGTTATGGATCACCAGGGTGCCGTGGGCGGCTGGGAGGGTGAAGGTCAGGGCGCCCTGGCGAGGGGCGGTGAAGCCGCCCAGGCGGAGCCCGGCCGCCGGGTTGCCGCCGATAATCGCCCACAGCGGCCACTCACTGGGGTGGAAGCCGATCCCGATTCCGGGCGAGAACTGGATCCAGCCGATCCGTGATCCATGCTCGTTCTGGTTGATCAGGAGATTGAAGGCGAATTGATTGCCGACCTTCGGTACGTAGTTGCCCAGATTGGCCCAGGGGATGGCGGTAGTGTAGATCAGGTGGCCGTTCGTGGGGTCCAGCTTGATCGCCTGCCGCATGCCGGGCCAGGGGGCGAGTAGCTGGTATTGGAAGTTCGCCGCGCCCTGGTGAGTGAGACCCGCGGTCACGTTGAAGCGGTTTTTCCCGGCGTCGTGGATATAGGCATTGGCATCCATGCCCCAGCCATATTGGATGCTGTCACCCTTATACATGTTGTAGCCGATAGGGGCGTAGTCGAATGTTACGTCTTGCACGTCGGCGGCCAGGTAGAAATACTGCTCGTCCCACATGGTGAACACACGGGCCGAAAGGTTCTGGGGTGTCCAGCCAGGGATCCCGACAATTTGGCCGGGATTCAGATCGATCAGACCCGCCACGGACGCCTCGCTCCAGGTCGCCAGCGAGCCGTCGATTGTTGGGTGCCCATAGGTCAAGGCATAGGGGGTCACCGGGGCGCTCCCGGTGTTGGTCAGGCCGAGCGGGGTGGTAGCGGTGGCCATGATCCGATCGTCAGGATGGTTCACATCGCTGTTCAGACGGAAGGAAAGGGTGCGCGATTGGCCGGGCTGCAAGGTGGGGAAGCGCTGGGCGACAATCGGCGCCGTCCACCCGTTGGGGAGAGCGAGGGTGACGGTGCCGCTGATCGGCTGATCGATCCGCGCGGTCACGGTGACCAGCAGGTTGGGGAGGCCGTTGCTGAGCCCGGGCGCCTGGGCCACCCCCACCCCCACCGGATTAATCCCGGTGATCGGGGCATGGGCCAGCAAGCCGGCGAGAGCGGCGGGGCTGATCCCCGTCGCGGTCAGGAATATCGGATCGTTGGTGAGCGGCACGGTGAAGGTGCCGTTGGCCTGCGCTCCGGTGGGATTACTCATCAGGTCATCGGCCGTGAACAAGGCCCCCGGCGCCGCTGGAATGGCCAGCGTACCGGATTCGGCGGTGCTCCAGAGCACTACCGACAGCGAGCCGTCCCGCTGGGTAAAGATGTCTCCGCGGACGGCGGCGCCCAGGGAAACAGCAGTGGCGAATGTGGCGTCTTGCAGATGACCCGCCATAGTGGCGTAGGCGACGTAGGCCGGTTTGGGGGCATTGGCAAAGCTGGTGATCCCGTATTCATTTTCCGTTCCCTGGCCATCCTCGTGGAACTTGAACCAGAAATTCTTCCGCACCCCAGCGGCCAGATAGTCAATATACGAACGGACCAAATATTCCGCCTGCTGGTTGTTGGTGATCGTGCCGTCCGTGGTGTAGCCGGTCTCGGTAATCCATACCGGCAACCCCTGGGCTACCACCGTGCCGAGCGCGCCGGGCGGCGTCCCCTGGCCGCCGCGCGGGAGGGTGGGAGATGCCAGGGCGGCGTCGGGATCGAGGCCGCCGCTGTAAGTATGGACGGCGATAATATCGGAGCGGACATGGGTTGCCTTGACCGCGGTGTCGATGGTGTTGCCGCTCATCGTATACATCAGGCGCGCGTCGGGCACGACCGCCCGAATGGCGGTGGCCGCCGCCTTATAGAGGGAAGCGAAGCGGGCGCCATAGTCGACGAAGTCATGCCGCCAGAAGCTGGTGGTGGAGGGCTCGTTCCACACCTCCCAGTCCGAAACACCATAGTGATCGGTCCAGCCTTGCTCCCGAGCCAGGGCGCCGTCCGGCGCGTAACGGGCGGCCACCGCGGCGGCATAGTGGGCGAACAGGGCATCGCCCTGGGGAGTATAGGAGCAGGCGGGCAGGGCGGCGCAGCCGGTGATCGTGGTAAGGAGGCCGGTAGTGCTCATGACAGAGGTAGTCTGGGGGGCGGGAAGGTTGCCCCAGTAGTCCAGCAGCCCGAGAACCTGGATCCCGGCCTGATGGGCGGCGATCACGGCCCGATCCACTCGGGCGAACGAGAACTGGCCGCTGCCCGCCTTGGGTTCGATATTGTTCCAGTTGAACTCCTCGCGGTCGTAGTGGATCCCGGCGGCGGCCATGGCGGCGGCGGCGTCATCCAGCGCCTTGGGCGTGTTGCCGTAGAACTGGGTGAGGCCACCGTTGATTCCGAAGGCGGATTGTGGGTCCAGACCCGTCTTCTGAGGGCGGAGCACGGCATAGGGGGCGATCACGGTGGAGAGCGCGGTGGGCGATGGACCGTAGAGCGCGGCGTGAAGCTCGAAGTAGCCGGGGCTGGCCGCGGCGAGGATGGTGGTGGTGCTAAGCACCTGCCCGGCCGCCAGGGTGACCGTTCCGGTAAGCAGAGTAGTGGCGTTGCCGAAGTAGTCCACCATGGTCAGGCCACGGGTGAAGGTCTGGGACGTGGACGCCGGATTGTTCACCGCCAGTTGGACCGTGATCTGATCGCCTATCAGGAACCGGTTAAAAGGGGCGCCCCCCACCAGATTCACGGTGATCGTTGGCCCGCTCACTGTCTGCGCCCGAGCGCCGCGTGCCCCGGCCACGCCCGCCGACAGGCAGGCAAGGAGAAGGATCACGCGCAAGATAAGACCGGGGGCGCTCAGTCGCTGGAGGGGGGTGGTACGCTTCATCATGCCTCTTTCCTGATGATTAGGTGACATACTTGGGCCTCCGGTTGAGGCCGGATGGCAGGGACGTGGCCGGCCGAGGCCGGGTGTTGGGTGGGAACACGCCTGACTGTCTCGTCTGGTGCGACGCTATGTAGTGTCTAGGATACCGTCCTGATCATTAGCTATTGGTGAACCGCCGGGGCGCACCTGGAAAACATGATCCGCATTGTGCGGGCATTCCTGGAAGCGCGAGCGTCTCGCTCGTCCCCGTTGCCATGATCTGCGAGGGCGAGCGAGACGCTCGCGCTCCCAGGCGATCTCGTCACCCGTGCGAGTTTGCCGACGGTAGCCAGTGCGTCCCGCCTCGCACGCGCCTCTCACGCGCCTGGTACCCTATGCGAGGGTCGGGCGCCTGCCTTCAGCGCGGCGGAGACCGAGCTAGGGAAGCGAGGGGCGCGTGCGGCGATGGCAATTCGGGACACTAAGTCGGGATTGGGTGCTGATCCTGGTCGGCATCTTCATGATGAATGCCGGCTGGGCTACCTATTCCGCCATCTACACCAACTTTGTCTCCAACGACTTGCATATCCGGGCCGCGAATCTTGGCCTGGTGGAGTCGCTCCGCGAGGTT
>DATBTL010000073.1:0-3927 GCA_036559345.1 Chloroflexota bacterium
GAACGCCTCCAACGCCTCCTGGCGCAGGTAGCCGATCCGTTGCCCACGGGCAAGATGCACCGCGCCGGCGTTCGGCGGGGTGATCCCCGCCAGGACACGGAGCAGCGAGGTCTTCCCCACTCCATTGGGGCCGACCAAGCCAATCCGAGCGTCCTCGGGCACGCTGAAGGAGAGTTCATTGAAGATGTCGAGCCCGCCATAAGCCAGGCTGAGATTCGCGGCGGTCAGTAAGGGCATGGAGGCTTAGACTTCCACCGCCTGCGCCTGGCTGGCGCGGCGGGCGACCTTAACCCGCTCGTTGTTGTCCAGAATCCGTTTCCGGAGGCGGATGGCGCCGGGAGTGACTTCCACCAACTCGTCGTTGCCGATGAAGTCAAGCGCCTGCTCCAGGCTGAGCTTCATAGGGGTCACCAGTTTAATCGCGATCTCGGCCGTGCTCTGCCGCATGTTGGTCTGCTGCTTCTCGCGGGTCACGTTTACCGCGATATCGGCGTCACGCGCGTTCAGGCCCACGATCATCCCCTCGTACACGGCGATCCCAGGTTCGAGAAAGAGGCTGCCGCGTTCCTGCGCGCGGGCCAGACCGAAGGAGAGCGCGACGCCGTCCTCGGAGGCGACCAGCACCCCGTTGCGGTCGCCCTCCATGGGGCCGTACCACGGTTCGTAGCCCATAAGCAAGCTGCTCAGGGTGCCGTTCCCGCGAGTGGCGGTGAGGAAGGCGGAGCGGAAGCCGATCAGGCCACGGGTGGGAATAGCAAATTCAAGCCGGGTGTGGCCGGTGCCGTCACTATGCATATTCACCATCTGACCCAGGCGGCGGCTGATCGCCTCGGTGCAAAAGCCGATGAACTCCTCGCGCGTATCGATCACCAGATGCTCGACCGGCTCGTGGGTTTTGCCGTCGATCTGGCGGGTGATCACCTCTGGGCGCGAGACCTGAAACTCGAACCCCTCGCGGCGCATGGTTTCGATCAGGATCGCCAGGTGCAATTCGCCGCGCCCCGACACCTGGAAGACATCGGCGCTATCCGTATCGGCCACCCGGATCGCTACGTCCCGCTCCAGTTCACGGTAGAGGCGGTCGCGGATATGGCGGGAGGTAAGCCACTGCCCCTCGCGGCCGGCGAAGGGAGAAGTGTTCACCCCGAAGCTCATCCGCACCGTGGGCTCCTCGATGGAAATCAAGGGGAGCGCCTCGGGGTTCTCGGCGGAGGCCACCGTATCGCCGATCGTGAGGTCGGGGATCCCGATCAGGGCCATGATGTCCCCGGCCGCTACCTCGTCGGCGGGGACGCGGTCGAGTCCCTGGAAGGTGAAGACACCGGTGGCGCGGGTGCGAGTGGTAGTGCCGTCACGGCCAATCACCACCAGCGGGTCGCCAGGGCGGAGGCGGCCACGCATTACCCGGCCAACCGCGATCTTCCCCTGGTAGTTGTCATAACCTAATGAAGTGATCAGAATCTGCAAAGGGCCGTCGAGATCAACCATCGGTGGGGGAACATACCGGACCATCGCCTCGAAGAGAGGGCCGAGACCGCCGGCATCCCCCTCCCCGGTGTAGAGGGCGGGGTCGGTGACCGCGATCCCTTGCTTGGCCACGGCGTAGAGGACAGGGAAATCCAGCTGATCCTCGTGCGTCGCCAGTTCCAGGAACAGATCCTGGGTCAGGCGGAGTACCTCTTCCGGGCGGGCATTGGCCCGGTCGAGCTTGTTGATCACCACGATCGGCTTGAGACCAAAGCCCAGGGCCTTGCGGAGGACGAAGGTGGTTTGGGGCATGGGGCCGTCCACCGCGTCCACCAGGAGGAGGCAGCCATCGGCCATGGTCAGCACGCGCTCCACCTCGCCCGAGAAGTCGGCGTGGCCTGGGGTATCGATGATATTGATCTTGATCCCGTGATACATGACGGCCATATTCTTGGCGAGAATGGTGATGCCCTTCTCGCGTTCGAGATCATTGGAGTCCATGATCAAGGTGCCGACATGCTGATGGGCGGCGAAGACCCGGCTCTGCTTGAGCAGGCCATCGACCAGGGTGGTTTTCCCATGGTCGACGTGGGCGATAATCGCGATGTTCCTGATATCGTTGCGCTGGCTGTGCTGCATGAGTGCCCTCGGGGTAGCGCGGGCGACAAGCATGCGGCGGCCGCGCGGAAAAAGTAGGCAAGCGAAACTTAGAGGACGAAAAGCCCCTGTTCCTCAGTATAGCCGACTGCCAGGTACCCGGCTTGGGGAGGAGAATCCAGGGCCGAAACAAGCAACCGCGCATGGTACACTACTTCAAGAAGACACCCTTCGCTACTGCATACATGAGATAGGACGGTCTAGGAGCTTGGACTCCGCTGGCTGGCCCGTCTTGGAGGCTTCGTGGCCGCTGTAATCGAACAATCCCCATCACCGCAATCATCATCACGCCCGGAACGCCTGCCTCGTGCCGCGCTTAAGGCGTTTTGCGCCCGCTGGCGCCTCTCCTATCTGGCATTTTTCGGTTCCGTGCTGCGCGATGATTTCGGCCCCAAGAGCGATATTGACGTCATCGTGGATTTCGAGGCTGGACATGTTCCAGGCATCGAGTTTGTCAGTCTCACCGACGAGCTTGAGGCGATTCTGGGGCGCCGGGTGGATGTTATCACTCGTGCGGGCCTGAAGGCGGCGCCGGCTTCACCGGTCAAGTCGCGAATCCAGCAAACGGCCCAGACGTTCCATGGGCGATAGCGGCTCACATCGTGATGAGGATACCCTACGACAGATCGTTGAGCGTTGCGACCTGATCACGACCTTCGTCGCCGGCATGACGGACGCGGACTTCGCGAGCGATAGCAAGACTCTGTTGGCCACGAGGATGCTCATTCAAGATATCGGAGAAGCGGCCAACCGGCTGAGCACCTCGTTTGTCGCCGCTCATCCTGAAATACCATGGGCGCCTATTCGTGGTATGCGCGACATTTCGGCTCACGCATATGCCATCATTCGCGTGGACGTGCTCTACACCACGGCGACGGCCTCCATACCACGTTTGCGGAGCCAATTGGCGCCACTCATCACCGATGAACCTGAGTCGTAGAGACCCACAGTTCACGTAGTACGGCCGGCAGTAGAGATATCCCACGGTTACTACCAGACGCTAGGTAAGCTGACTAGCTGAGATGAACGTCGGGGTGCTCGATATGGCGATCCGCACCGCGCCATCGCGGTGCTCGACCGGATGACGGGCGCCAAACACGTCGACGGCATGGACGGCCGGCGAGGTCCATGACCACTCGACGGTCACGGGCGGGTCCGTCTCCCCGCTGAAGGTATCTCCCTGCTTCCATAGCACGAGCAAGGAATCGCGGCCATGGCACCGAACCTCGAAGGCGAAGAGGTCGGGCTGGGCGTCGACCTCGACGCGCGTCACGCTTGTGGCATCGGCGAGTTGCCGCGTGAGCAGTCGGAAAGTTTCGGCCGAGGGATGGCGGAGACGAAGGTCGGCGTCCGTGTAGTCCATGAGCGTCAGCTTGCCGAAGAGGAGGCCCATCATGTTCAGCGGATCAGCGTAGTGCGGAACCTCGGGAGCGAGGTTCCAGCATGCCGTCCGGGTCACGCCGGCGGAAAGTGCCAGTAGGTTGCGCGTCACCACCTGACGGCAGTTGATCCGATGTCGCTTCTCCTCCAGTTCACGGGGACATCCGGCCATGAACATCCGCAATTGGGGCGGGAGTTCCGGCATGCGCGCATAGAGCGCCTTCATCGCTCGCCGCTCGGGCGTCTCACGGGCGGCTTGCGCCGTGAGCTCGGCGGTGCTGAAGGCGACGGTATCGCCCTGAGCAAACACGTCCGCCAGGATTTGCTGGAGCAGCGCCTCAACCTCGGGAAACTCGAACAGGGTAGGCCCGTTGTACTCGCCAACGAGGACCGGCCGCTCAAAGCCGTGCATCCGCATCATCC
>DATBTL010000074.1:0-5365 GCA_036559345.1 Chloroflexota bacterium
CCAGCCACCCCGTTCAGGCCATCGGCGGTGCTGGAGAGCACTCTCGTGAAATCCTGCAGGACGGAGGATTTTTCCTTGAAGCCGGGGGTCTGGAGATTGGAGAGATTGTCGGAGATGTTGTTTTCGGTGTTGAACTCGGCATACATGGCCGCCGCCGAACTATAGATTCCCGTGTCCACCGGCAGCCTCCCTTGGCGAAATCTTCATTTCTTGCTCTTTGTTTCACGCGCGCCGGAACCACCGCCGGTCTGGGGCAGCGCCACCACCTGAAACGGAGCCCTGGCGCGGCCATTCCCCGCCGTCGCGCCGCCTTTAGAGGCGGAATTGGACCCGCCCTGGCCAGGAAGGGAGAGATTGGGTTGGCCCGGGGCCAGCATATACCCGCTCAAGGACCGTTGACCGCTGGGCCGGTTGCCGGGGTCGCCGGGGTGAGTTACCGCGATCAGGACCATGTTGGCCTGAGCAGGCAGAGTGCCCGGAAGATAGGTATCGATGTAGGCGTCGCCGGCATCGTTCGTATTGAACGAGGCCAGACGAAGCGAAGCGCCGGTGGCGGAGTTCATCACCCACCATGTGTAGGTGTCACCGTTCACCAGGCGCGGCAGAAAGTGAAGTGAAAGTTCGGCTACTCCTTCCCTTGGCCACACGGTTGCCGTGCCCTGAACGTTGGTCGGGCCCCAGTTGGAAAGCCCATGGACGTAACTGAGAGGAACCCTTAGCCCGCGTTCCTCCGCGTTGACGCTCATGGGCGAGGTTTGGTGGGCCAGGGCGAAGCCCACCCCGCTTCCCAAGAGAACCCCCAGCCCTATGTGCGCGATAGTTGGTAGTCGTTTCGCTCGCATCACTCTTCCCCCGTTGGTTAGGCGCTCCGGACGGCCTGGCTCACCAGTTTCCGCTGAATGGCCACGCCCAGCGGATCCATCCCCCGTTCGCGAGCCAGATCCTGGTCGCTCGCCGGATTCTCGGGATCGCTCAACCCTACCTCGGGCGCCGAGGGGCGGGCGGCGAGCGGCGGCGGGGCGATCGCGGTCACCCGGACCGCCATGTCGGCGGCCGGTTTGCCGGCCCGGACCCGGCGCGGCTTGGCGGCCTGCGTCTCCAATAACGCTTGCTGCGCCGACAACCTGGCGGCCATGGCGGCGCCCATATGGTGGGCCTCGCGCGCCACGTCCAGAACCTGGGCCACCGTAGTGGTGGAACGGATCTCCAGCCGGCGCACGCGGCGTTGAAGGTGGGCAATGGCGCCAAAGGCCCCCAAGAGAGCGGCGGCCTCCACGGCCGGAATCAAGCTTAGCAGTGAAGTCATGGTTACGCTCCCTTTCTCAGGCTAGTCCGGCCTGTTTCAAGACCAATATGGACGCGGATGCGCAGGATCGCGCGGGCATGCAATTGCCAGACTCGCGATTCCGAGATTTCCAGAACCTGGCCGATTTCCTTCAGGGTCAGTGATTGCTCGTAGTAGAGAGACAGCACCAGCCGCTCCCGCTCTTCCAGGTGGCGGAGGGCATCCAGCACCTGGCCATGAAGTTCGACCTGCTCAACCTTGTCACTGGGTCCGGCTCCGCCGTCCGCGATGCTATCGATCAGCAGGGCGCCGGGCTCGTCACCATCCGAAACGCGCAAGGGCCGCTGGAGTGAGACCATGGTGGTGACGGCGTCGGCCATGGCTCGATGGAGTTGGGTAAGCGAAAGCCCAAGGGCCTCGGCCACCTCCTCGTCCAGCGGTGGGCGTCCCAGGCTCTCCTCCAGTTCGGCGAACGTTCGCTGGATGTCACGGGCCCGCTTCCGCGCCGTACGAGGCACCCAGTCAGTGGCCCGGAGGGCGTCGATCACGCTGCCGCGGATCCGCTCGGCGGCAAAACCCTCGAAACTGGTACCCAAACTGGGATTGAAACGATCCACCGCTTCAATCAGGCCTATCGCCCCATAGCCCAGGAGATCGTCACGGTCAAGCGCCTGAGGCAAAATCACCATGAGACGCCCAACCACCTGCCGCACCAACGGAGCATACCGCACGATCATCCGTTCGCGCTCCGCCGCGCTATAGGCACAGGGCGGCCGGCGTACCTGCTCGGGTGCTTTGCTCAACAACGCCGCCATCACTTTCCTCCGTCATTCGAGGGCCTGACCGCCTCACGCCCCGCTATGCCTGTCCCTGAGCCATGGGCTCGCCGCCGGCAGCCCCTGCCTTGATACCCTCCGCCTGTGCCGCCGAGAGCCGCTGCATTTTCGCGGCGGCGTCGTCCAGAATATGGACCAGCCCCAAACCGCCGGCGACCAGAATCAGGCAGGCCGCGCCAGCCTTCACGTAGACATCCATTCCGCCCGCGCCTTGCATTTGCGCGGTAATCGCCACCCCAAAGAACACCGCCGTGGCCAGATAAACAATGCCTTGCCGTACTTTGAGCGTCAGCACCACACACGTCCCTTCTTCTTCTGGGAATTCACCGCGCCGACCGCGCTACGCACGATCTGAGCCAGATCGAGCGCCGGAATCGGATCGAGCAGATTGGGGCCCGACGCCACCATGCCCACCGGCTGGCGTTGGCCGGCCAGGGCCGAGACCACGGGAAGGAGGTTGCGTGTCTCGGTCGCCTTGCAGAGCGCGGCGAGCGGGCTGCGCGCGATCCGATTCGCGGTAACCAGCAGTTCGGTCAGATCGTCGGCCTGGGCGGTGGCCGGGAGGCAGAGAACATTCCGGGCGGTGGGCAATTGCCAGCTCCAGGCGTTACGCTGCCGATCCACGCCGCCGCTCGGCGACCACCCGGCCGCCTCAATCAGGAGAAACATGTCGTAACCACAGCGCGCTTGCAGGGCCCGCAACTCCTGTGGGGTATAGCAATTGATCACCTGAAAGCCGAAGACCCCGCCAATCGCCTGCATCTGCGCCGCCGCTCCCAGGCGTTCGCCCTCGGTATTGACCAGAATGACCTCACGCTGGCCGCGTTGGGCGGCAATCATGGCGAGGTGGGCGATCAGCACGCTCTTCCCGGCGCCGGCCGGGCCGCTAATAAGATAGGATCCGCTCAGCGGACCCTCGGCGGGGATGAGGGGGTCGCCATCGATGCGAAGGAGGATTTGCTCCACCAGGGCCAGGCGGGCATCTTGCTCGCTGGTCAGAACCTGGCTGCCGAACTCGGAGACGATCTCGGCCAGCAACTCGGAGACCAGGGCGGGCGGCATCCCCTTGGCGCTCAGTTCGCGGGAAAGCGGGCGGAGGGGGGCTAGGTGCTGCTCCATGTCCCCGCTCGACATGGCGGCGGGAGGAACATACACTGGGGTGGCCACCGGCGTCTTCAGGAATGGCCGCTGGGTGGGGTTCGGCGTCGTGGTGGGCACCGCCGCGGCGCCCGACATCGGCGGGGCATACGCGCGCCGGGCCACCGAGCCCCGGCTGAGCAGACCCTCGCGGGGCGGGGCGGACGGAACCGTGGGCGGCGGACCGGCCTTGGCCGGGGCGGTGAGGGAGCGGAACACGGCGGGCCGCACTCGGGCTACCCCCGGCGCCACCGCGTCGGCGAATTCGCGGGCTGCGTAATTATCTTGCGGCAAGTTCAATGTTCACCGTTCCTTCCACGATTGTGTCAACGCCCGAGGCAATCTCCCGATACGACAGCAAGACCAGGTTCGAGAAGTTCCGCTCGATCAGCCGGCGCAGGGGCCAGCGGAGTTGCGGCGAGCAGATCAGCATCGGTTGGTGGCCCCGGCTCGCCATGCTCTCCATTTCGGAGGCGAGGGTGCGGAGATAGGCTTCCACCACGGCCGGAGCCAGAATAAGGGTGGGACCGTCATCGGTCCTCTGAATAGTGCCGAGCAAGGCCGCCTCCAATTGCGCGGCCATGGTGAGGGTGTGAATCCTCCCGTCCATCCCCATGTATTGCTGGGTAATCGCCTGGGCCAGCCCGCGCCGCGCATGCTCCACCAGGGCATCCAGGTCATGCGAGGAGCGGGCCGCGTTCCCTATTGATTCCAGAATGCTGGAGAGATTCCGGATGCTGATCCGCTCGTGCAGAAGCGCTTGCAACACCCGTTGCACTTCGCCCACCGAGAGGAGACCGGGAATCACTTCCTCAACCACGGCGGCGTGCTCAAGCTTGAGATTATTGACCAGCTTCTGGGTCTGTTGCCGGTCCAGGATTTCCGGCGCGTGCTGCTTGATCAACTCGGTGAGATGAGTGGCGACCACCGATCCGGGGTCCACCACCGTATAGCCGAGAATTTCCGCGTGCTCGCGTTGATCCCCCGGGATCCAGGTGGCGGGCAGGCCAAAGGTTGGCTCGGTGGTGGGGGTGCCGGGGATATCCACGTCGCCGATCCCGGCGTTCATGGCCAGCAACTGGGTGGGGAAGACCTCACCCTTCCCAATCACCGCCCCACGGAGGAGCACTCGATACTCATTCGCCCCCAGGCGCAGATTATCACGCACTCGCACGGTGGGAAGAATGAGCCCCAATTCGGTCGCGGTCTGCCGGCGGATCAAGCTGATCCGCGAGAGCAGGTTGCTGCCGTCGCCATCCACCAGCGGCACCAGGCCAAAACCAATCTCCAGTTCCATCGCATCCAGCGAGAGGAGGTTGACGATGTCGTCCCCCTCGGCGGCAGCGGCGGCGGCCGGCAACTCGGCGGGCTTGGTGGCGGCGGCAATCGCGGCGCGCTGTTGCCGTTTGGCGATCTGGTGGGCTCCGAAGAGCACGCCGCCGGCCATGATGAAAAAGGGGATCTTGGGGAGGCCGGGGATCAAGCCAAGGAGCACGAGGAGGCCGCCGGCGATGTTGAGCGCCCGTGCGTTCCCCAGCAACTGACCCACCACCTCGCTGCCCAGGGTGCCGCCGGTGGACGAGGAGCGGGTGACCGTGATCCCGGTCGCGGTCGAGACCAGGATAGCGGGGATCTGACTCACCAGCCCATCGCCCACCGTCAGGAGCGAATAGGCGGTGACGGCGGAGGCGATGTCCATTCCTTGCTGCACCACCCCAACCAGAATGCCGCCAACCAGATTGATCGCAATCATGATCAAGGCCGCCACGGCGTCACCACGAACGAACTTGCTGGCCCCATCCATGGCCCCATAGAAATCCGCCTCCTGCTCCACCGCCTTCTTGCGGGCCCGCGCGGTCGCCTCGTTGATGAACCCGGCGGCCAGCTCCGAGTCGATACTCATCTGCTTGCCGGGCATCGCGTCGAGGGTGAAGCGAGCCGCCACCTCGGCCACCCGGCCGGCGCCGCTGGTGATCACCACGAACTGAATCACCATCAGGACCAGGAACATCACCATGCCGATGACCACGTTGCCGCCGACCACGAACTGGCCGAATGCCTGAATCACGTCGCCCGCGTAGCCATGCATCAAGATCAGGCGGGTGGC
>DATBTL010000075.1:0-7474 GCA_036559345.1 Chloroflexota bacterium
GATTTATCGCCAGGCCATGCGCGAGGGCCTTCTGGAGACGCTGTCCGAGGCCGGCGCCGCAATCTCCATGCCTACTTGCGGAGCGTGCTGCGGCGTGCATAACGGCATCCTGGCCAAGGACGAGGTCGCGGTGACTACCACCAACCGCAATTTTCGCGGCCGCATGGGTCATGTGAAGAGCCGGGTCTACCTGGCCAACGCCTACGTGGCCGCCGCGAGCGCTCTGGCGGGTGTCATCCAGGATCCGGCCAAACTGGTAAACACCCCGCCCGACTTCGCTCAGGGCGGAGGAGGAACATGATTTTCAAGGGCGTGGCGCACCGCTATGGCGATGACATCGATACCGATGTGATCCTCCCAGGTCCGTATATGAATCTCAGCGAGCCGATGGATCTGGCAAGGCACGCCCTGGAAGGGCTGGACCCAGGCTTTGCCGCACGGGTGCGTCCGGGCGACCTGCTGGTAGTGGGACGCAACTTTGGTTGCGGGTCTTCACGCGAGCACTCGCCAATCGCCCTGAAGGCAGCGGGCCTTTCCTGCGTGGTAGCGCGAAGTTTCGCCCGGATCTTTTATCGCAATGCTATCAACATCGGCCTGGCGGTGGTGATTGCGCCGGAGGCCGTGGCGCACATCATCGGCGGGATGGAGCTGATCGTGGATACCGAGGCCGGAATCATCACGGCCGAGGACTGCCAATACGCCATCCAGCCGGTGCCGGCGTTCATCAAGAGACTGATGGACAACGGCGGTCTGGACAGTTTCGTACGGGAGCGGCTGGCCGAGCGCGCTCGGTGGAAGGTGAGCAGCTAACTTGCCTTCTCTCAAGCCACCAATCTATCATCGGCTTTATTCATACGGTGGAGGTATGCTCTCATGAAGATCACTGCCATCGACACCCTGCTGATCGATGAGTTTCCCAACCTCGCCTATATCCGAATCCATACCGACGAGGGGATCAGTGGTCTGGGGGAGACATTCTTCGGCGCCCAGGCGGTGGCGGCCTGGGTGCACGAGACAGCGGCGCCCTATCTCCTGGGCACGGATCCGCTGCGGATTGATCGCCACTGGCACGGCCTGAACCCCTTTGTCGGCTTCAACAGCACGGCGGTAGAGAGTCGAGGCCGCTCGGCGATCGATATTGCCCTGTGGGACATTCTAGGCAAAGTATGCCGGCAGCCGATTTATCAATTGCTGGGCGGGGCCAGCCGCGACCGCATCCGCACCTACAACACCTGTGCCGGCTATCGCTACGTGCGGAAGGCGCCGGGCGGTGGGGGACTACCGGTGGACAATTGGGGTGTGTCCTCGACCAGCGCGGGACCGTATGAGGATCTCGATGCCTTTATCCATCGCGCCGATGAACTGGCCGAGAGTCTGCTGGAGCAAGGTATCACGGGGATGAAGATCTGGCCCTTCGATCCCTATGCCGAAGCGTCGGGCGGCCACTACATTTCCAACGCGGATCTGAAGCAGGGACTGGAACCGTTCCGAAAGATTCGTACCGCCGTGGGCGACCGGATGGAGATCATGGTCGAGTTACACAGCTTGTGGGACCTGCCGTGCGCCAAAAAGATCGCCCAGGCGTTGGAAGAGTATACACCTAGCTGGTTCGAGGATCCAATCCGCATGGACGATCTGGATGCCCTGGCGGAGTTCGCCCGGAGCACCCGTGTTCCGGTGGCGGCCAGCGAGACCCTGGGCACCCGGTGGTCCTTCCGCGACTTGCTGGAGCGGCGGGCGGCGGAAGTGATCATCTTCGATCCTTCCTGGGCCGGCGGCATCTCCGAGGGGAAGCGAATCGCCACCATGGCGGAGGCGTACCAGGTACCTATCGCGCCGCATGATTGCAGCGGGCCGGTGGAGTTCGCGGCGGTGGTCCATCTCTCGATCAATGCAGCCAACGCGCTGGTGCAGGAGTCCGTGCGTGCCTATTACAGCGGTTGGTACCGCGAATTGGTCACCCATGTGCCGGAGGTCAGGGATGGTTATATCTATCCCTTAACCGGGCCTGGCCTTGGTACCGAGCTCTTACCCGAGGTACTCTCCCGTGCCGACGCTCATCAGCGTACATCAAGCTTGGATCAGGAACCGGAGGGAAGGAGGTGATAGTCATAACTGTCCAGGCAGATCTGAACCGTGGGTGCGGACAGACACCTGCCGCTTGAGGGCTGGGCATATCCTGCCCACGGCCACTTGAGCATTCGTGTTGAGTTATTCATCAAGTAAGGGATGGGAAAATCGCTATGCGCGTGAAAACATTCCGCCCACTGGCCACTGTTGGCCTGGCACTTTTGCTGCTCATGTCTCTCGTTCAGCCGGTCACGCGGCAGAGTGCGTCCGCCCACTCGCTCACGATGCCCCCGCTCCGCGCGCTCGCCCATGGCGCCCCCTATACGATTGCCCTGAGCAACTCGTACATCGGCAATACCTGGCGCGTGGAGATGGAGAACGAGTTCCGCGCGGCCTGCGGCATGGCCCCGCTGAACAAGATGGTGAAATGCACCGCCTATAACTCCGGCAATGACGTTTCCAAGCAGACGCAGCAGATTGATAACCTGATCTCCTCGCGCGTCGATGCCATTTTGATCGATGCCGCCTCGACTACCGGTCTCAATGGGGTGATCCACCAGGCATGTAGCGCCGGGATCCTGGTCGTCTCCTTTGACAATCAGGTGACCGCGCCCTGCGCCCTGCAGATCAATACGGACGAAGTGGCGTTCGGACGCCAGTTGGCTACGTACCTGGTCCAGGCCATGGCCGGCAAGGGCAATGTGGTCATGGTGTCCGGCGTACCCGGCGCGCCAGCCAGCATCCAGCGCGATCAAGGCGCCATGGCGGTGTTCAAGCAGCACCCCGGGATCAAGGTCATATCGACTTACCCCGGTCTCTGGGCCTCCGATGCCGCTCAGCGGGCCACCGCCCAGGCCCTGCCCTCACTCGCCAAGGTCGATGGTTTCTATGTGCAAGGCGGGACCGACGGGGTGATCAGGGCCCTGCTTGCCGCCCATCGCCCGCTCGTGCCGGTGGCCGGTGAGGCCGAGAACGGCTTCCGCGAGGACATGCTCAAATACAAGAGCAAGGGATTCAAGGCAATCTCCATCGGCCAGCCTCCATTCGTGGTTCTGGCGGCGCTGGAACTGTCGGTAGAGGTTCTGGACGGCAAGCGCCCGAAAGGCAATGTGACCATTCCCTTCCCCTTCGTCACTACCGACACGGTCAAGGAAGGGGTCACCGCCTTCAAGAGCCTGCCCGACAGCTTCTTCGACGACTTCACCGATAGTGGAGCCAAGGCCACGGTGGTCCTCTGCGCCACCGCCGCAACCAAGGGTACCCCTTGCCCGGGGACCATTAACATTCGCTTGCCCAAGTCGTAAGGAGTCCGAGCCGGAGGGATAGGCGCCGATCTTGGTCACCTATCCCTCCGGTTCCTGGTATCCTTTGGCGACGAAACCAGCCTCATCACTCAGCGGGGAGGCGTGAGCGTGCCAAGCATTGAGGGTTTAGCGGTCTCAAAGTCATTCGGCGGTGTCCGCGCCTTGCGGGATGCTTCGTTCAGCGCCGAGCAGGGCGAGGTACACGCGCTGGTGGGCGAGAATGGGGCCGGCAAGAGCACCATGATCAAGATCCTCAGCGGGCTTTATCCCCCCGATTCCGGGCAAATCCGGGTCCATGGTCAAGAGGTAACACTCGGTAATCCTCAGGCGGCGCTGCGCTTAGGGATTGGCACCATCTTTCAGGAGCTTACCCTGCTCCCCTATATGACCGTGGCCGAGAACCTGCTAGTGGATCGCGAGCCTCGGATGGGCGGGCTGATACGCCGGAGGGCGCTGCCCGACGCCGCGCAGGCGCTCCTCGACCAGTACGCGGTGATCGGCCTCAATCCCCTCGAACTTATCGCGAATCTAACCCTTGGCCAGCGGCAGATCGTGGAAATCGTCAAAACTGTCTCGCGCCGGCCCAAAATCCTATTTCTGGACGAGCCCACCTCGGCCCTGGCCGAGGGAGAAGTGAAGTGGCTGTTCGGGTTGATCGGCCAGTTGCGGCGGCTAGGAGTATGCATGGTCTTTACCTCCCATCGCTGGAACGAAATCAAAGGCATCGCCGATCGGATTACGATCTTCCGCAATGGGACGGGCGCCGGCACCTTCGCGGGGATTGAGCTCAGCGAGGAAGCGGCGGTTGAGCTGATGACAGGGCGAAAACTGGACATGCAGTATCCCGAGCCGCCACCATTGACCAAACGAGTACCGACCTTCGCGGCCCGTAATCTCACCGGCCGGGGGGTGCGCGGCGCAAGCTTCATCGCCTACGAAGGCGAGATTCTCGGGGTGGGCGGTCTGGCTGGACAGGGGCAGCGCGACCTCTTTCTCACCCTCTTTGGCGCCGGACGCCTGAAGTCCGGCGTCATCGAGGTGCGGGAACGCCCCGTTCGCTTGCGCAGTCCACGAGCCGCCATTCGAGCCAGGATCGCCCTGGTACCCGAGGACCGCAAGACCGAGGGCCTCCTGCTGCCTCTCTCCATCCGCGCCAACCTGAGTCTCCCCATTCTCGGCCGCCTTTCACGGGCGGGGGTCATTAATCGGCGAAGTGAGGAGAACCTGAACCGGGGAATCATCCAGCAGTTGGCGGTGCGAACCCCCAACCAGGAACAGCCGGTGGGGATGCTCAGCGGCGGGAATCAGCAAAAGGTTCTGCTCGGACGTTGGCTCCTTTCCGGAGCCAGAATCTTGTTGCTCTATGACATCACCCGTGGGGTAGACGTGGCCACCAAGCACGACATTTACGAACTGATCTTGCGCCTGGCCGCCGAAGGACATACCTTGCTGTTCTATTCCACCGATACCGAAGAACTGGCCCACATCTGCCATCGGGTGATCATCATGCGTGAGGGCCGCTTCGAGGCCGAGCTTCAAGGCGCGGCGATTACCCCCGAGGCGATCGTGGCCGCGGCCATTCGCGCCCCCGAATCGGAGCGCCCGCTCACGGATTCGCGCGTGGCGGGAGCGCCGGCGTGAGCGCCCCTGTAGCCCCTACCGCCCCATCCGCCCGTGTTCGCTTCAGCAACAGGATGCGCCTTCGCTATTACAGCGCCCAGAATGTGCCGCTGCTTCTCAGCCTGGGACTGCTGGTGGTTCTGCTGGTGCTTTACTACGTGCTCTTTGTCGTCCGTGAGGGACGGGCGCCCGGTAACTTCGAGTTGACCACCACGATCAACAACACGCTGACCACCTGCCTGGCAGGGATGGGCCAGGCCATGGTGGTCCTGACCGGGGGCATCGACCTCTCGGTGGGCGGGATCATCGATATGACCAACGCCTTCGCCGCCGCCCATATGGGCACAAGCACCAGTTCCATGATCGGCGTCTCGCTCGTGGTTCTGCTGATTGGCACCGGAGCGGGTCTGGTCAACGGGCTGCTGGTGGCCTATGGGCGCCTACAACCGATCGTGGTCACCATCGCCACCCTCACGATCTACCAGGGAATCGCGATCGAGATCATGAACACGCCGGGCGGCCAGATTCCCCAGTCGATGACCGATCTGTTCTCCGGGACCATTCCGGCCCTCGGCCACCTGCCGAACAGTTTGGTGCTGCTCGCCATCGTCATCCTGTTCTGGCAGCTTTTGCGGCGCACGCCGTTCGTGGCCACCCTCTACGCGATCGGGAATGACGCTCGCGCCGCCCGCGCCAACGGCGCCGCCATCGTCCGTACCCGGCTGTGTGCCTTCGCCCTCAGCGGGTTCTTCTCCGGCGCCGCCGGGCTCTATTTCGCCACGGTCAACACGTCCGGTGATCCGCTTGCGGGCGATAGTTACACTCTTACCTCCATCGCCGCCGTGGTGCTGGGGGGAATCAGTTTGTTCGGCGGTCGCGGCAGCGCCCTGGGCGCGCTGGTCGGCGCCTTCATCCTGAACCTGATTCTCATCGTGCTCTTCTTCACCCCCATCGACCAGGAATATACCGATCTCTTTCAGGGCCTCTTTCTGATCCTGGCCGTGGTGGCCAGCACCCTGGTGGGCCGCCTATTGCAACGTGGCCGCTGGGCGGCCAGGGGAGACTGATCATGGCCACCCAGGACATGCATACCACCCCCCCGCCATACATGTCGCGGTTTTCTGAGCGCGCACGGCGCCTTTCGCCGACCTTGCGCGCGGTAGCCCTGGCGTATATCGCCGATATCGTGCTCTTCGTGATCGGCGGTCTCCATACCTCCTCGTTTCTCCAGTTCAGCAACATAACCAGCCTGCTCCTGCTCTCCTCGTTTGTTGGGATCGCCGCCGCTGGACAGACTTTCGTGATCCTGATCGGCGGTATCGACCTCTCAATCCCGTGGGTGCTCAACTCGTTGGCGATTATGCTGACCACCCGCTCTCTGGGGCAAGACGGGAACGTCTGGTGGTCCGTGCCGCTGGTCCTCTTCGTCGGACTGGCGATCGGGACCGTAAACGCCCTGGGCATCGTGCTGTTCGAGGTGCCGGCGGTGGTGATGACCCTGGGGATGAATGGGATCATGCAAGGCGCCACGCTGGGTCTGACCAGCGGCTTCACCTGCCCCCAGTGTAACTCGTACGTGCCGCCATCCGTACAGAATGCCTTTACCGGCAATCTATTCCCCAGCGTGCCCAACGGGCTGCTAGTGTGGGGAGTGATCATCATCGTGGTGGGGCTGGTGTTGAGCTTCACCACGCTTGGCCGGCGAATCTATGCGCTGGGAAACAACGTGATGGCCGCGTACCTGGCCGGAGTAAACACACGGCAGGTCACCATCATTGTCTACGCCCTCAGCGGCATGTTCGCGGCGATCGCCGGAATCGCCCTGGCCGCCTTCGGCAGCCAGGCCACCCTGGCCATGGGCGATCCGTATCTGTTCGCCAGCATCTCGGCGGTGGTCATTGGCGGCGCCAGTATCATGGGCGGACGCGGCATGTATTGGGGCACCGTGGCTGGGGCGATTTTCATCACCGTCCTTCCGGCCATCCTGTTGCAATATCAGCCGCCGAACCCCGACGCGGTGCGGAAAATCGCCGATGGAGTGGTGATCCTGGTGGCCTTGCTGCTCTACGGGCGTGAGGCGCGCGAGACATAGCCTCCGCTTCTCTTAGAGAGGTTGCTTGGCGTAAGGGTGGAACCTTGCGAACGGCTTCCAGGTCTATTGATGGCCGGGGTCGGCGTCAGAAATCGCCATCAAAGCCGCGCCAATGACTCCGGCACGATTGCCCAGCCTGGCTCTCGCGATCGGTAGGTGTTCCACAAACAGCGGCATACCCGTCCGCCGCATCGTGGAGGTTGCGCTATCGAGCCACTCATCGCCCGCCTGAGAGACTGCCCCGCCGAGAAGGATGAGTTCGGGCGCGTAGGTACATGCCCAACTTGCCAGCCCTACCCCCAACCATTGGCCGGCATGGACAAGGATATCACGGGCGACCCTCTCTCCCGCCGTGGCGGCGCGCGAGACATCAATGCCGCGAATTGCG
>DATBTL010000076.1:0-12733 GCA_036559345.1 Chloroflexota bacterium
CCGCCAGCGGCGTCGGAATAGAACAGCGGCGAGAAGAGAGTCTCCTGGACCATGATCGAAAAGGCAATGAAGCCGGTATTGGGCAGCAACGAGGTCGGCTCCTCGTACAATCCGTCAATCGCCGTCCCCCCTCGCACCGGGCCCGAGAGCACGGCCGCATGGCTGGCCCTTACACTCCCGTGAGGGATATTCCCGGCGAGCAGCAAGGCCGCCAAGGCCAGGCCGCCGACCAGACGATGTATAACGCGCATAGGCTATTTCCTTCCAGAGTACTGATCGAGTTGCGCCCGCAACCGGGCGATTTCCGCGTCGCGCTCAGCCAGGGTTCGCGTCCGTTCGGAGCGGAAGGGAATCGGCCGTCCCGACCGGTCATAGACTCGGAGGAGCATCCCCTCGGATGCGAAAGACACTCCAAGTATCGGGCTATGGAAACGGTCGTTCGCATCCGGCTCCCAAGCCTGATATTCGTCACCCTCCTGCCGCCAGCCCATGCATCCCTGGCCAAGATACTCGTCCGTGGGATCAAACAGCAGAATCTCCGGAACGCCCAATCGCATGTAGCCAAACGCCTTGCCCCTCGAGGTGTCCCGATCATAGCGCCAGGTCGTCTCGCTGAGCACTTCGATCACCAGCGACGGTACGCCGTCGACGCTGGCCCGCATCTCGTTTCGCCGTTCGGGTCCGGCATCTGGATGTACCATAATGTCGGGTACCGGTCGCCATTCGGTGCCGTCCGGCCGCCAAGCAAGCAAGGCGAGCTGATTGCCGACGTGCCAGGGCAGGTCAGACGTCTCGGCCTCGTCGCGCAACCCGTCAACCGTGCCTCCTATGGCCTCTTGGTGCCAATCCGCCCCCACCAAATCCTCCTCGGTGTCATCATGAAGCCACACTGGCATCGTTCGCGCGCTCATGTACCTGCCCTCTCCCTTGATGAAGGATCCTCTCATCATGATACGGCGTACGCAGCCTCTCGTGGGTTCTCCGACCTACAAACCTGCCCGATTCCGGGCGGCTGCCGCGGAGCCCGCCGGATCTCCTTCAGCGGACCTTGGCACCGCGGAGGTGGGCTCCGCTCGTTCGCCGATCACTCGCCGTAAGGGGCCCAGATATTTTTTACTTGCGTCGCCTCGCGCAGGTACTCCTCGCCTTCGCCTTCGCCGCGCTCGAACCAGTCGACGGGCCGCTCACCCGCGCACCACGTGCGTTTGAGATTGCCGATCGACGCCGACTCCACCGCCGCCGCTCCCGCGCGAGGACCAAAGTACCAGACCGAGGCAACGTCATCGTGCGCCGCTAACACTGCCGCCAGACCATCGCGGTTCCCGGTGACGATATTCACCACCCCAGCCGGTACATCCGAGGTCTCCAGCACCTGATAGAAATCAGTGGCGGCGAGCGGATGCGGCTCGGAGGGGACAATCACCACGGTATTCCCCATGGCGATCGCGGGGGCCAGCAGAGAGATAAAACCGAGCAGTGGGGCTTCGTCCGGACAGAGGATCCCGATCACCCCGAGTGGTTCCGGCATGGCGATGGTCAGTCCGCGGAGCGGCGTGCGGGCCACCCGCCCATCGTACTTATCGGCCCAGGCGCCGTAGGTAAACAGGCGCTCGATGGCCAGCGAGACCTCTTCCACCGCCGACTCGGAACCGGTTAGGCCGGCAATCCGCTGGGCGAACTCCGCTGCCCGAGCCGAGAGGTTCTCCGCCAGATAATAGAGGATCTGGGCCCGATTGTAGCCGGTCGTCCCTGCCCACCCGCCGGCCGCGTGGGCCGCCTCCACGGCATTCCGAATGTCCTTCCGGTTCCCCTCGCCCACTTCGCCGAGCGCGGTGCCCTCGGGATCGCGAACCAGCAGACTATAACCGGAGTCCGGCCGGGCTTGCTTGCCGCCGATAAACAGCTTCGCGGTCCGATCCAGGGTCGGGAGCCCGTTCGCTGCGTGGGCCGAGATAGCGCCCGCCTGCTCGTGAAGGCGCGCCGTCTTCAGGGCGGGCTTCCTCCCCCGTGGGACCGCGCGCTTGACGTACTCATACAGCCCTTCCTTCCCGCCCTCTCGCCCATACCCACTTTCGCGATAGCCGCCAAAGCCGCTCGCCGCGTCAAATAGGTTGGTGCTGTTGATCCACACGGTCCCCGCCTTGAGCTTCGGCGCCACGTCAAGAGCCAGATTGATATTCTCACTCCATACGCTGGCCGCCAATCCATAGGGCGTGTTATTGGCCAGCATCACGGCCTCGGTTGGGGAGCGGAAAGTCATGCTGACCAGAACCGGGCCGAAAATCTCCACCTGGGCAATCGTGGCGGCGGGGGCCACGTTCGTGAATAGGGTGGGCGGGTAGAACAGGCCCTCGGTCGGGCAGGCCCAGGAAGGCTGCCAGAGGGTCGAGCCCTCATTCACTCCTTGTTCCACCAACGCCCGGATCCGCGCCAGTTGCACCGGGGCCACGATCGCTCCGATATCGATTGCCTTATCCAGCGGATCGCCCACCCGCAGGCGCTCCATCCGGGCTCTGATCCGGGCCAGAAAATCGTCGGCTACATTCTCCTGCACCAGTAGGCGGGAACCGGCGCAGCACACCTGGCCCTGGTTGAACCAAATCGCGTCCACCACTCCCTCGACCGCGCTGTCCAGATCCGCGTCGTCGAACACGAGAAAGGGCGACTTCCCCCCAAGTTCCAGCGACAGCCGCTTCCCCGTCCCCGCCGTCGCCTTCCGGATCTGGCGGCCAACCTCGGTCGAACCGGTAAAGGCGATCTTCTGGATCCCTGGATGGGCCACCAACCACTCGCCCGTCCGCCCATCTCCAGTGATGATGTTCACCACTCCCGGCGGCAGCCCCGCCTGCTGGACCAACTCGGCGAAGGCGAGCGCGGTCAGCGAGGTGAACTCGGCCGGCTTCAGCACCACCGTGTTCCCCATGGCCAGGGCGGGTGCGATCTTCCAGGCCAGCATTAGCAGGGGGAAGTTCCAGGGAATAATCTGCCCCACCACCCCCACCGCCTCGTAGCCGGACAGTTCACGGCTCATCAACTGGGCCCAGCCAGCATGATAGGCGAAATGCCGGGCCACCAGGGGAATGTCCAGGTCGCGCGTCTCGCGAATTGGCTTCCCATTGTCCAGGGTTTCCAGGACCGCCAGCAACCTACTCTGTTTTTGCACGTGGCGGGCGAGAGCATAGAGGTAGCGGGCCCGCGCGTGACCGGGCAACGCGGCCCAGGCGGGCTGGGCGGCGGCGGCGGCCTGGACAGCGGCATCCACGTCGGCGGGGCCCGCCTGCGCGATGGTCGCCAACTGTTTTCCGTTACCGGGATTCACACTCTCAAAGTAGACGCCGTCCCGTGGGGCCACCCAGCGGCTATTGATGAACAAGTCAAAGCGCCCGTCGTGTCGGGCGAGCCACGCCTGGGCGGGCGCGGCGGCTTCAGGCGCTGGCCCATAGGTCATGGTCTCTATAATCTCCGCGATACTCATCGGATGCTCCTTTCGTGCCGGCGCCGTTTCGGCGGCCCGCGCACCACTACTGGGAAGGTACCGCGGTTGTCGCCCGCTCGCCAGGAAACGAGAGTTATCCCAGATCCGCGCGCCCACGCTCGGTCAGCGATACCGTGGGGTACTTCTGGGCCCGAGCCTGGGCCAGCAGCCCTTTCTGGAGCAATACATCGATTTCGGCGATGATTGCCTTGACCGGCATCCGGCGCAGATAACCGTGCAAGGCGCAGCGATCGGGACCGATCGGCGTCGTGGCGGCGCCATGGAGGATATTGGCCAGGCCGCTTCTCCCAGCGGCGTAGGGGAGGGTCGCCACCAGGGTGAGAATCGCCTGGCTGGGGGTGAGGTCGGGCCCATCCCAATGCAAGCGCGGCCCCGGATCGGCCGCCACCGGTTCGACCGTGCGCCGGCCCTCCGGTACGCAGCGATCGCAACGTCCGCAGCCCGCCCCGTTCGCTCCTGTCACCTCCTCGCCGAAATAGCGGGCGATCACCGCGTTGCGGCAGTCCGTGGCCTCGCTATACCGCATCAAGGCGCGGATCCGCTCCTCGCTCACCGCCTCCTGGGTGGCCAGAATAGCCTCCAGGCGAGCGCTCCCCTCGGGAGGCGGCGGCTCGATCAAGCGCAGGCAGGCGCCCCGCTTCCCAGGGCGGCAGCGCACTCGGCCGGCGTCGTGCCAATCCAGGAGGATGTCCTCCACCTCGCCGACCGGTACCGCCAGCGTGGCGGCCAGGGCAACCGAGGGAATCGTGGTCGAACGATCCCGGCCAAGGTCATGGCGCCGTACCAGATCGGCCAGCCGTGGATCACTGGCATCGGCGGTCGCTTCGGTGGCCTGCAGGGAGAACGCGCGCGGACAATCAAGGCCGCGGCTGAGATAGCCGGCCCGTTCCAGCATGGAAAGCCCAACCCGGCCGGCCACCTCGCTCTTCCCGGGCGAGGCGTCCTGATCCTCCAGCCCCGAAAGATCGATCGGGCCACCGGCGGCGGCCCGAATGGCGCTCCGCGCCCGCCCGTATAAGCCTCGCAGGCCGGCCAGGGTCACCTGATCTCCATGCATGTGGCGGCTCAGCAGACCCTTATCCGCCGGCGTGGACAGGAGGAGCGCGTGCGCGGGCGCCCCGTCCCGACCGGCACGGCCCGCTTCCTGCACGTACGCTTCCAGGGACTGGCTGGGCTGATAATGGACGATGAAGCGAATATCGCGCTTGTTCACCCCCATGCCGAAGGCGATGGTGGCTACCAACACGCGAATCTTCCCGGTCATGAATCGCTGCTGGGTTTCGGCGCGCTCATCCGCCCCCATCCCGGCATGATAATGCGACGCCAGCACCCCATTCCGGCGGAGCAGGGCCGCGAACTGTTCGCATTTGTCCCGATTGTTGATGTAGACAATGCCGCTGCCCCTCGCGGCACGGGCGAAGGCGATCAGAGTCTGGCGCTTCTCCCCCTCGCCGGCCAAGCGCCGCACCTCCAGGAAGAGGTTGTCGCGAAGCACCCCCGTGCGGACCAGGCGCAGCGGCCTCCCCAGGGTTCGGGCCACTTCCTCCTGCATGGCGGGGGTCGCCGTCGCGGTGACCGCAAGGATCCGCGGCGAGCCCAGCAGTGCCGCCGCCTCGCCCACCGCCAGATAGTCTGGGCGGAATTGATGGCCCCATAGACTGAGACAGTGCGCCTCATCCACCACCAGGAGCGATACGCCGGCCGCGCGTAGGGCCCGCAAGAGGGAAACTTGCCGTAACCGTTCCGGCGCCACGTACACCAGGCGGAAAGCGCCGGCGGCCAGCCCTCGGAGGCGGTGATCCAGTTCTTGACCATCGAGGGTGCTATTAATCGCCGTCGATCGATCACCCAGGGCCGCCACGGTGTCCAGGCCGGCAAGCTGATCGGCCATCAGCGCGATGAGAGGCGAGATAACCAGCACCAGTCCATCCAGCAGGAGGGCGGGCAGCTGAAAACAGAGCGACTTTCCCGCCCCGGTTGGCATCACCGCCAGCGTATCCTGCTCCTCCACCAGCAAGGAGCGGAGCACCGCCGCCTGCCCAGGACGGAATCGAGCATGGCCAAAGTGCTCGAACAATGCTTGTTCCAATTCGGGCGCGGCGTCCTCCAACGATGCTGTCGCGCCGATCAACCATGTGCTGTCTGGAACGCGATGCGGCACCGGGGCAGCGAGGGAAGCGGTTTGGCGTGGTTCCCGACGGATCCCACGTCCGTCGCGCAAGGCCGCGAGTTCGGCGACCAGCCGGTGCGCCAGTGAGGCGAGAGCGGCGTCCCCCGCCGCCAGCGCGGCGGCCGCGGCATCGGGCTCTCCCATGGTCTGACGCAAAGCCGCCAGGGCTGCCAGTAGCTCGGGGGCGGTCTCACCAGCGGAGACCCGCGCCCCATCGGCGAGCACCGCCGCCGCTTCCTCCAGATTCCCGTAGCCTTCGAGCGCCCTCGCCAGTCCAAGGACGCCCCGCGCGCTCGGCAGGATGGCCTCCGCGGCGCGGAATCGCTCCTCGGCGGCAGCCCAATCAAGATCCTGGAGAGCCAGGTGCCCCTCGGCCAGCAAAGGACCGGGCGAGCGCTGGTTGCCCAGGGGACGCATGGCGGCCAGGTCGGCTTCGGCGGCGGCGCGGTCGCCGGCCGCCAGCAGCGCCTCGACGCTGATCAAGCGAGTGGGCGCCGAATCCCTCCTGGCTTGTCGGGTTCGGGTCAGGGCCAGGGCGCGCTGGGCGTCGCCACACTCCAGGGTCAGGCGAGCCCAGAGATCGTGCTCGGTCAGGCTGGCGGCGTCTGGGCCGTTCGGGTTGAGGGCCGCCAGGACGGCCAGCCCGGCGGGCGGCCCGTCCTCGCCAACGGCCAGCATGACCAGTCCGGTTCTCACCCGCACCGGCCACCGCTCAGGCTGATCATGCGATTCGAGGCTCAAGCCGTGGTTTGTCAAACTCACGGGCCAATGAGGCTCGGCTACCACAACCGGGTTCCCACCCATCCCGTCCCTCCAAATCCTGGCCGCCTCGGTCCTTCGCCAGGTAGTCTCCAGTGTAGCCGAGGTTAACCCGGATGCCGATAATTTCGCGGAGGGATATCTTGATAGAGGGCCATGCCTCATCCGTGGCAGCCCATCCGAAGGAGGTAACGCAATGGCGAATGACGTACTGAGCACCGCGAACGCGACCTGGGAAGGCGATCTCATTCACGGCAAGGGGAGTTTCTCCCTGGCCAGCGGAGCGGCGGGCCCGCTTCCCATCACCTGGGCTGGGCGCACGGAGCGGACGCCGGGAAGTACAAGCCCCGAGGAGTTGATCGCGGCCGCCCACGCCGCCTGCTACGCAATGGCCTTCTCGCACGTCCTGGCCGGGAAAGGCACGCCGGCGACCAAGCTGGAGGTCAGTGCCGTTGCCCACTTCGCCCCCGTGGAAGGTGGCTTCAAGATCGCCGTGATGGATCTCGACGTGCGTGGCCGGGTGCCAGGCATGGACCAGGCCGGTTTCGAGTCGGCGGCCCGGGAAGGGGAGCAAGATTGCCCGGTCTCGAACGCGCTCCGGGGGAACGTCACGATACATTTGAAGGCCACCCTGGAGAGCTAGGTTTCGGCAAGGCGGCGTGTCTCGCGGGGCGATAACGCCCTTTTTTGCGCGGCCCAGGCACCAGATTTGCACCGCGCATCGGAAGACCGCACGGCGGCCGCCACATAGGGGTGCGGGTCTCCAGGCCCGCTTGGCGCGGCGACGGATCATTATCCGGGTAGTGCGATGGCCGCCGGTGGTTGGGTTACGACGGGCCTGGAGACCCGCGCCCCTAGAAACGGGCCCAGACAATGCAAGGGGTTCCCCGGCCCGGCCCCCGGCATCGGGCAGCACTGCTATACTAGCAACCGTACTAACAATGGCCGGTTGGCCGCGACGCCTGTGTGGCGCGGGCCGACCATGGAGGAGACATTGGAGCAATACGCGAGATGAGCGTAGACCTGGCCCCGGCGGTGCGTCAAAACGTCCAGGGTGAACCGCTCCCCCTGACCCCGCGCCCCCAGCGTATTGACCTTTCCCTGGTCATCCCCGTGTATAACGAAGTTGAGAGCTTACCCAAGCTCTACAGCCAGCTCCATGCCGTCTTGCAGAAGCTCCCACTGGTCTACGAGATCGTCTTCATCGACGATGGAAGCAAGGACGGCACCTACGAGGGTTTGCGCGATCTCCACGATCAGGACCCACACATTCGCGTACTCAGCTTCCGGCGCAATTTCGGGAAAACCGCCGCTCTGGTGGCCGGCTTTGACTATTGTCGTGGCGATATCATCATCACCATGGATGCCGACCTTCAGGATGATCCGAACGAAATCCCCAATTTTCTGGCCAAGATCGACGAGGGCTATGATCTGGTTTCCGGATGGAAGAAAGATCGACAGGATCCGATCACGAAAACGCTGCCGTCCAAAGTCTTTAACTCGGTGGTTTCTCGGTCCACCGGGATCCGCATGCACGACTTTAATAACGGGTTCAAGGCATACCGTCGCGAGGTCACCGAGGAACTGAAGCTGTATGCCGACCTGCACCGGTTCATTCCGGTGATGGCCAGTTGGCGCGGCTTCAAGGTGGTGGAGATCCCCGTGCTCCACCACAAGCGCCAGTTCGGCAAGTCAAAGTTTGGCGCCGGCCGCTTTGCCAAGGGCATGCTCGATTTCTTCAAAGTGATGTTCCTCACCCGCTATATGCAAAAGCCGCTGCATCTATTTGGAGGGATCGGCGCTCTGTTGGTGGCCCTTGGGGTGATCGTTGGCCTGTATCTGACCGAGGAGCATTTCCGGACGGGGAACATTGGGCAGCGCCCGTTGCTTGATCTCGCGGTGCTGCTGGTCATAACCGGAGTGCAGTTGTTCAGTCTCGGGTTGCTAGGAGAGATGCTGCGGAACGTCACCTATCGCCGCACCGAGGAATATAGCGTTCGGCAGCTTCTGGAATGAGCATGCTGAGCCGCTGGTGGCGCAGCCCCTGGTTGCGTTACGGATTTACGGCGGCGTTGCTGGCGTTTATTCTCTGGAAGGCGAATCCAAGCCAATTCTGGGATGCCGCGCGGCACGTCTCGGTAAGCAATCTCGCCCTGGCCATGGTCCTGACCATCCCCTTTTTGCTTCTCAAAGCCTTGCGCTGGCATATCTTGCTCCGGGCCGGGCGCTGCCGCGCCACCTTCGCCGAGGCGTTCATCTCGCTCCTGGGCGGCATGGGCGTGGCCTTGCTGACGCCCGCCCGCCTGGGCGAGGTGACACGGGCCGCCTATCTGTCCGAACCGAGGAAGTTGCGGGTGGGCGCCCTGGTGATGGTAGACAAGGTGTATGACGTAATCGTGCTGGCCCTGCTCGCCGTGGCCGGCGCGGCGGTGCTGGTCAGCCCGGTTCTGGCGCTTGGTTTAGGCGCGGGCGGCCTGGTCGGTGTGTTCTGCGCCTTGCGGGCCCGCGACCTGCGTTCGCTGTTTGCGCTCGGGCGAAGGCTTCCGCTGTACGCGAAAGTGGACAGGGTACTGGGAGAGTTCGCCGAGTTTGGGACTTCGGTGGGCCTTGCCTGTTTGCTGCTTACCCTCGCTTCTTTCATCGTGGTCCTGGCGCAGTATTATGTCATTCTGCACGCCTGGAACCTGGGGAGCGCCCAAATCGTCGTGTACTGCTTCCCCATGGTGGTGCTTACCAACGTGGTGCCGCTCACCGTGGCCGGCCTGGGCACCCGCGAAGGCGCCGCCATCCTCCTCCTCGGGCATTACAGTGTCCCCAAGTCAATCGCAGGGACCAGTGCCTTTCTGATGTTCTTCATGAACACCGCCCTGCCTGGGCTGATTGGCGCGGTGATCACCCCTTTTTATCACGTCAAACCGGCGCCGGAGCGCCCCCAGGCCGCGATCACGGCCGGCCCCGCCTCGGTGGGAACCCCTCAGTGACCATTCAAGCAACCCCGATTCCCGACCAGCCGGCTCGGCGAACGATCCCGGCGCGGTCGATGGCGGTGCCGGTGCCGCGGCCCGCCCAGCGGCTGCTCGCCCTGCTGGTAAGCGTGCTGTTCTGGGGCATGACGGCCGCCTACGCGGTTGGCTTCAGCTTGATCGCCCTCCGCCAATATGATGCGTTCGTGCCACACGCCCTGGACCTCGGTAACATGACCCAGGCTTTTTGGAATACGGTCCATGGGCATCCCTTTAAGTTTCAGAATATGCGCGCCCATGTGGGGATTGAGGCATTCGGGACCGACACCCGCTTGAGCTTCCATGTCGAGCCCATTATCCCGTTTCTCTCGATCATCTACTTCTTCCACCAGCATGTGCAGACCTTGCTGGTCATGCAAACCGTGGCCATCGCCACGGGGGCGATCCCAGCCCGGTTGTTGGTCCGGCGCCATCTGGCCAATCCTCTGGCCGAGGTGGTCTTCCCGCTCGCCTACCTGCTCTTCCCCGCGCTGGAAGCGGCGAACCTGTATGAGTTCCATCCCGTGGCCTTCGCGGCCCCTTTATTGCTGTGGGCCTTCTACTTCGCGGACGGACGCCGCTTTACCCTTTTCGCGATTTGCGCTTTCGCGGCCATGGGGACCAAGGAGGAAATCGGCGTCCTGGTTGGCCTCATCGGGGTGTGGATCGCCGTGCGGCACGGCGAACGGCAACTTGGGGCGATTATCGGCGTCCTGGGAGTGGCCTGGACCTTTGTCGCCTTGAAGCAGGTGGTGCCGCATTTCAACCTGGGCGACAGTTCCTATTGGGGGCGCTATATAGATCCAAGCTATCTGAAGGGTCAGGTCATTACCCAGAACGACGTCATCCATTTCTGGCTGCACCAGCCGAAAATGGTCCTTGACAACGTGACCGACGAAGCCAAGCGGAGTTTTCTGCACCGCCTGTTGTATCCAGCTGGATACCTGGCGCTGTTTAGTCCGCTGACCCTCCTCGCGGCGGTGCCTGGTCTGGCCCTGATTCTTCTCAGCTACGAACCGCACATGTATGGCGGCCTGGCCCATTATTCCGCCGAACTGGTACCGGTAGTAATTGTGTCGTCCATCCTCGGGGCGGAGTGGCTGTGCGCCGGCGTCTCTCGCCTTACGCGCTTGCCAGGCGCCTTGGTGGTGACGGCGATCTGTCTCTATGTGTTGGTCGCCTCGGTGGCGAACCAGCGGGTCAACGGTTTCACTCCGATGGCCGAGGACTATTATTATCCTCCGATCACCGCGCATGATCGTCTCCTGGACACCGCCCTGGCCATGATCCCCCCCGGCGCCGCCGTCTCCGCCCAGGACAACCTCAATGCGCATCTGAGCGACCGCGAGCAAATCTTTCTCTATCCGGATCGTGATTTCGATAAGGTGCAGTACGTGATTGTGGACGCGACCGAGCCCGTCGCCTCGGTCCTCCGTCCCTGTGATCTCACGGTGCAGATTCAGGGGAACGCCGAAGCGTGCGAGATTGCCTACGGCACCCCTCGGAACCCCGCCCACGGCAAGGCGATCAATTACAATGCGCTCCTGCTCAATGGTAAATGGACGATTAAGTTCGCCCAGGATGGTATTCTGCTCCTGCAGCGCTATCACAAGGGAATGCAACTGAACACCACGTTACCGCCCGCCTTCTGGACCTTCATGGAGCCACCCGCCTCGGACGTCCCCCCTGGCGGCCCCATCGCGCGATTCGGTAATTACCTGGAGCTTGAAGGGTATCGGGTGGATCGCGCGGAACGGAGCAATCTGCGAAACCCCGATGTTGTGCTCACTACCTGGTGGCGGGTGCTCAAGCCCATGCCGCTCCCAACTCGCCTGGTGCATTACCTCACCGACAACACTGGCGCCCTTCAGGTATTCTGGGATGATGATCAGGCGACTGATTGGCGAATGCTCGACCAGTGGAAGCCGGGACGGATCTACAAGGTACAGTCCTTCCAACTGACCGTCACCACGAATCACAGTGGCAGCCTTGGCGTGGATCTCGGGCTGACAACCACCAACCAGGGATTCGACAAGAACCATCCCGACGTGAGCCATAATCAACCGGTGACTCTGCTGCGCGGTGGCGGTCAAAGCCAGGTGGTGGGCAACGGCAAGGTCCTGCAGGCCACCTGGATTCAGGCACGGCTCTAGCCCATGGCGGAACAGCGGATCGGAGTCTATGGCGGAAGCTTCGACCCGATCCATGTCGGGCACCTGGCGGTGGCCGATTTCGTCCGTCAGGCCGCCGACCTGGATCAGATTCTCTGGGTTCCCACTGGCAAGCAACCCTTGAAAGATCGCGGGCCCTGGGCCACTGGGGACCAGCGGCTCCGCATGGTGGAAGCGTCGATCAGCGGGAACCCCGCCTTTGCCGCCACCGATCTCGAAATCCGGCAGGGCGGTCCCTCGTTTACCATCGCTACCCTCGATGCGCTCCAGCACCAACGGCCGTATACCACCCTGCGCTTCATCATGGGAGTGGACGCAGCCAATGACTTGAAGAACTGGCAGGATCCGGATCGTATTCTTGGCGAATATCGCCCGATCGTGATGTCCCGTGCCGGCTGGACTGGACCAGACTGGCCGATGTTGGAAGGTATCCGGCCCGATGCCCGCGCCTTGATCACCCTGGTGGACGCGCCTCAGTTGGAGATCGCCTCGCACATGCTGCGTGAATGGATCGCGCGGGGCCGGGCGGCCCGCTATCTTATTCCCGAGGGAGCATGGCGCATCATCGTCCAGGAAGGGCTCTATCGGGCACCATAACCTCCTTGACGGGTGAAAGGGCGGCTAGTAGCATACGCATGTGACCGTGCTAGGCGGGGGGATAGTCGTCCCCTGTACGGCAAATCGGCTATACGGCCGGCGGAACCCCGGATCCGAGGACCGGATCTGGATGATTCTGAGCGGCTCCACGAACGTTCAACGGCCCTGGTCCTGACCGACGGAGCCCCTCGAACCCCGTCAGATCGAGAGAAGCAGCGGTAAGGGGTGCGCTTCGGGTGCGTCAGGGAAGCCTGGACCGCAGTTCGCGGGGTCGTGCGTGGCATTCAGGATGGCGCGAAGATCTGGTGCACGGTTACTGTACATTCCTTGATCGGCGGCAATGCGCCGCCGTTTCTTTTTCGGCGCCTGTGCGCCGCCCAGGCGGGCCAGGACGGACATGAATCCTGAACTCTCGTTGTTTCCCGTCGATTCCCCTACCGATGCCCCCGCGGCGCCGGAGTCGGGCGAGCGCGCGTCGCTGTACCGCGCCTATCGTTCCCGAACCTTCTCCGAAGTGGCTGGGCAGCAACATGTGACC
>DATBTL010000077.1:0-18792 GCA_036559345.1 Chloroflexota bacterium
AGGAGGGCGGCCACGCGGACGCGGATGATCTCCTCCTCCACCCCGCCATCCGGAGTCTCCAGGACCGCCGGGATGGTGGCGAGGGCCGGGTGGGAGAGGAACGCCGCCAGTCCCTCATAGCCGATCTGGCCCTGGCCCAGATTCGCGTGCTGATCGCGGTGACTACCCAGGGGCACGGGCGAGTCATTGGCGTGCAGAACCCGCACGTTCGAGATCCCTATCTCCCGGTCTATTTCCTCCAGGGCCCGCTCGACTCCCTCGGACGTGGTCAGATCGTAGCCGGCGCCCCAGAGGTGGGCGCTGTCGATGCAGATTCCCAGGCGCGGGTGCGCGGCGTCCCGCAGCAGTCCGCCCAGCAGCTCCAGGGTGCCGCCCATGCTATTCCCCGCCCCTACATTGTTCTCCAATAGGAGATAGAGATCGTCAGGGAGCCCCTCCAGGGCGGCGGCGCAAGCCGCGATCAATCGCGCCGCCCCCGCCTGATGGCCGGTCCCCTTGTGACTGCCCAGATGGACCACCACGGCCTTGGCTCCCAGGTCGCGGGCGTGGGTGAGCGCGTTACGGGCGCCCTGTTGGGAGAGAGCGTGGAGCCGGTCCTCGGGCGAGGCGAGGTTGATGATATAGGGGGCATGGATGGTCAAGGTGCACACTCCGGCCTCCGCCCAGGCAATCAGGGCACGGGCGGCGCGTTCGGGCGGGAGAGGCGTATACTGCCAGCCCTTGGGATTTCCGGGGAAGATCTGGACGGCGGTGCAGCCGATCCGCTGGGCATCGGCGATCGCCAGTTCCAACCCTGGTCCGGTGCCGAGATGCCGTCCGAGGGGACGCTGGAGGATTGGCATGGGAGGCAGAGGGATCTCAAGATTTTTCACGCGCGCCCCGGCTAGCTCCTGATCCGCTTCCACCTTCACCCGCCCCTCCCTCTCAGCATTCCCCGCGCATGGTTCACCAAGCCCTCCGAGGGTATCAGGTTGCCGGTGGTCGGTGGGTTGGGGGTGGCGACTATGCCTCAGCCGGCGGCCTCGTCTCCGGCCCGCTCCCGGGCGGGCGTCGATGCGCGAGAACGCCTGCGATCCCAACTCCGATCAGGCACACGAGGCCCATCAGCACCACTGCCGCCTGGACCCCTAGTTGGGCGGCCAGGAGCCCGATCGCGCCGGCCCCGATAGGGGTCGTGCCGGCGAACAGGAGGAAGTAGAGGCTCATGACGCGCCCGCGGAGGTGAGCGGGAGTGGAAAGCTGTACGCGGGTATTGGCGCTGGCGGAGAAGATGATACTCGCCACCCCCATGACCAGCAACAGCACCACGGTTATCGGAAGCCAACTGGAGAGGCCGACCAGGATGAGCAGCAGGGAAAACAGAGCGGCGGCGCTCAACAACACGGTGAGGGACGCCTGCCGGGCCCCGGCCACTCCCAGGGCCGCGCCCAACGAGCCCACCCCCATGGCCGAGGTGATCAGTCCCAGATCTCCCGCCCCTCCATGCAGCACGTACTTGGCGATCAGCGGCAAAATGGTGGTGAAGTTATAGCCGAAGGTGCCCAGTACGCCCACGGCGATCATGGTCAACAGGACCTCGGGCGTGCCGCGCACGTAGCGCAGTCCCTCGGCCAGTTGCTTGAACACCTTGCCTCGTGCCAGATGGGGGGTGGGGAAGAGTTCCACCGCCCGCATCAAGGCCAATCCACCCAGCACGGGAATAAAGCTCAGCCCATTGATGAGAAATGCCTGGCCGATCCCGACCGTGCTGATTACCAGGCCGGCCACGGCGGGTCCGATGATGCGGGCGGCGTTGAACAGTGAGCTATTGAGAGCGATGGCGTTCTGCAACTGCTCCTTCCCCACCATCTCCACCACGAATGCCTGGCGGGTGGGATTGTCGAAGGCGTTGACGATCCCCAGCACCAGGGCCAGGGCATAGATTTCCCACACCTGCACCTGGTTCGCGAGGACCAGGAAGGCGAGGAGGAGCGCCTGCGCGGCGGCGGTGGACTGGGTACAGATCAGGACCGTCCGCTTGGGCAGCCGGTCGGCCAGGACGCCCCCGAACAGGGTGAGCAGGGTAACGGGGAGAAATTGAAGCATGGTGACCGTGCCCAGGGCCACGGGTGAGTTGGTCAGCTTCAGCACGAGCCACGCCTGGGCGGTGGTCTGCATCCAGGTACCGCTGAGCGAGATCAGTTGACCGAACCAGAAGAGACGATAGTTGTAGATGGCCAGCGAGCCAAAGGTCCGGTTCAGCCGGTTAGGCACGCCTGCCCCAGCCCACTCGCATCCTAAAGTTCAGCCGCCGCGTATGTTCCATATACAGGGTATGATAGGGCAGCGCCTCAATGAACAGCAACCGCTATTGCTCCCTTTGCCGGCTCTATGCTACCTTTGTCCGGTGTGTTCCGCGGGGGCGCGGAGGCTCGGCCGCCTCGCCGTCAGATCGTTTGGCCCGTGGTAGGTACTGAAACAGGAAAATAGGGAGAATACCTCGTGGCCTTTCAATGTGAAATCTGCGGCAAGAAGACGACCTTCGGGCGCAGCATCCGCCACAAGGCGGGTGGTGGATGGTTCCGCCGCGCCCCCGTGACCAGTCGCACCTTCAAGCCCAACCTGCAAAACGTTACCCTGGAGATTAATGGGCAGGCGCGCCGGATGCGAGTATGCACCCGCTGTATCCGCACGCAACATAAGCAGCCCAAGAGCTAGATGATAGAGGAAAGACCCCTCCGAGCTTGCTCGGAGGGGTCTTTCCTCTATCTGGGAGGCTAGAGAGACACGAGATCCGCATTCCAGAGATAGAGGGTGGCCCAGGAGCGGTAGGGTGTCCACGGCTCGGCTCGGGCCATGATCTCCGCCTCGGTCGGCGCGGTGTCCAGGTGATAGTAGCGGGCGATTTGCCGGCGCAATCCCGCGTCGCCCGCCGGAAGGGCATCGGGATAGCCATAGCCCCGGAGCAGCACGTACTCCGCCGTCCAGCGTCCGATCCCACGGAGGGCTATCAGGCGGTCGAGGATCTCCAGATGCGGCCGACCACGGAGTTCCTCCAGATCCAGTTCCCCGCTCGCTACCTGAATGGCGAGATCGCGCGCGTACTCGGCCTTCCGCCGCGAGAACGCCATGGCCAGATACTGGTCGTTCCTGGCATTGGCGAGTTCCTCGGGGGTGGGGAATGCCCGGTAGAGGCGCTCATCAAACTGGGCTGACGCGCCCAGCGCTCCCACCATGCGGGCCTTGATCGCTCCGGCGGCGATCATGCTGATTTGCTGGCCCAGGATAGCGATCACCAGCATCTCGAACACGTTGGGGCTACCCAGGGGGCGCATCCCGGCCAGCTTCCCGGCCAGCGGCCCGAGCACCGGATCCTCCCGCACATGATCGTAAAACGGCCCCGGTGAATGATCCAGACAGAACAGCCGCCGCACCGACCGTTCGGCCTGTTCCATGGCTGCCTCGCTCGGCGGCTGATCGATGCCGCGGAGGATCAGCCGGACCTGGTCCGGCGCCTCGCCCGCGGCGACGCGGAGCAGGAAGGGCCGATCGTCATAGACGAGCAGGCGCCGGTATTCACCCTCCACCACCAGATCCACGGCATCGTTGGCCCGCCGCAGTACCGACGCCAGCATCAACGGCAGGCTGAAGGGCCCGGGCACCAGGAGGAGCCGCTCCCGATCGGTCGTGGGCCTATCCTGTAGTTTCATACCGCTGAAGGATACCAGACGCCGCCAATCTGTTACCCTCTGGGCTGGCGCGCGAGGACGGCAAAGGCCCAGGAGAGAGAGATCCCAATCATGCAATGGACGGCGCGCCGGGCCCTGGTGGCGCTGGCGTTCGCGAATCTCCTCTGGGCGGGCTCCTATGCCGCCGCCAAGGAAACGCTTCGCGTCGTATCTCCGGTCGAGTTGAACTTCCTGCGCTTCGCGATCGCCGGGCTGTTCCTCCTCCCGTTTCTCTGGCGGGGCTGGCGCCGTACGCGCTTGACCGGCGCCGATGTGCCGCGACTGGCCCTGCTCTGTCTCTGCGGCTTTGTCCTCAACAAGGCGGCTGAGTTTACCGGACTCAACCTCACCACCGCCTCGGACACGGCCCTGTTGATTGCCAGCGAAAGCATGTGGACCGCTCTCCTCGCCTGGTTGGTTCTCCATGAGACGATGTACCGCGGGTCGCTGGCCGGCCTGGTAGTTGGGGCTTTGGGGGTCTATATCGTGTTGGAGCGCGGCCTGAACTGGCCGAGTCTGGGCAGTGGCCGCCACCTGTTGGGCGATGGTCTGGTGGTGCTGGCCCTGCTGTTCGAGGCGCTCTATACGGTGTTCGGCAAGTCCGCCCTGGATCGCTATCCCGGCCTCCTGATCACCGCCACCAGCATCATTGGAAGCCTGGCGGTATGGCTTCCGGCGGCGGCCATCAATGTCGCGGTGGCGGGGATGCCGGCAATGAACGCCGCCGCCTGGCTGGGCGTCCTCTATATGGCTATTCCCTGCACCGTCGTCGCCTATGTGATATGGATGGTCGCCCTGCGCTACGTCGGGGCGGCCAGCGCCGCCGCCACTCTCTACCTGCAGCCGTTGGCGGGGACGGCGTTGGCGATGCTGGTGCTGAGCGAGCGCCCCACCCTGGGCACCCTGGCGGGCGGCCTGTGTATCATCGGCGGGGTATGGCTGGCGAGCCGCCGTCCGAGCGCGGCGGTGGTTGCCGCCGTGGAAGCGGAGGCGCTGTCGGGCTGAGGTAGCGATCACCGCCGGGGTTATGGTATGCTGCTCTTGGTTAGCCGGTTGGAATCCGACCTCCGTTCGCGGAAGGACGATTCCATCATTCCCGAAAGGTCGGAGTCCGTACCAATGCCGCATCCAGTTCTTCACGGACCCCGCTTCAGCCCGACGGCCCCGATCACTCTGGTGATTGGCGTCGTAGGCATTATTATCGCGCGCCGCCGCTTGGTAGCGGGGCGCGGGCGGGATCACGCGGGAGGACGTGGGACGGGCGGCGGCTAGCCAGTCGAACCCAAGACAATCGGCACCGGGGGCGTGGTCCAGAGAATAGGGACCACGCCCCTTTTGTATTTTCCGCCCTCATGAGAGAGGAGACACCGAGTCCACGAGCCAGGGGAGAGGGAAACCGGCGAATCCACACCTACTGGGCTGCTGGAACAGGAAGACAGGCGGCGTTGAGCGCGCCGCGGCCGTCATGGCCTTACGGGTTCAAACCCCGTGCCCGGTACCACTGTATAAAAGAGTGCAATCGCGGATCCATGCCGCCAGTTTGCCTTACACTTTTGCGTGAAGTGCGAGGAGATTACCCATGCATGGGAACGATCAGGCCGCGCGGAGAAACCCTATCCCGAGCCGCCCCGGAATGGCCGCCGACTACGGAATCGCCCAGGATCTGGATCCCGCCGCGTGGTCGTGGAATTGGGCTACCGAGCGATTGGCGCCCGCCCGCAACTATTGGGTAGCGACTACCTGTCCGGATGGCCGTCCGCACACGATGCCGGTATGGGGGATCTGGCAAGACGATACGCTGTATTTTGCCACCAGCCGGAACTCGCGGAAGGGCCGCAACCTCGCCGCCGATCCTCGCGTGGCCCTCCACTTGGAGAGTGGCGATCAGGTGGTGATTCTGGAGGGCGTGGTCGAGGAGGCGCACGATCCCGACCTCCTGGCCCGTTTTGTCGATGCATACGAGGCCAAATACGCGATCCGTCCCAGCATCACCGACCCCACGCAGGTCATTTACAGCCTACGCCTAACCATCGCCTTTACCTGGGCCGAGGAGAACTTTCCTCAGAGCGCGCTCCGCTGGCGCTTTGAGTGAGGGAAAAGCAAGGAGGGCCCTGGCGACCGTGGTCGCCAGGGCCCTCCTTGCTGGAATCGTGGTTAGTGGCAGCCACACCCACGGGCGGCGCCGCTCTCTTCCGCCGTACGGAAGGAATGACCACAACCGCAGGACGAGACGGCGTTGGGGTTGTTTACCGTGAACCCGGCGCCCATCAGGCTATCGACATAATCGATCTCGGCCCCCTCGATAAAGCGGAGGCTCTCCGAATCGACAACCACTCGGATACCCTCGTAGTCGAGAGTCAGATCACCTTCCATCGGGTCATCGAGGGCCATCCCGTATTGGAGGCCGGAGCAGCCGCCGCCCGCCACGTAGACGCGCAGAGCCAGACTCTTGCTCTCTTCCTTGGCGAGGATATCGCGCACCATCTCCGATGCCTTGGCGGACAGCGTCACGACCGGTGGGGCCTGCACGACACTTAATTCTTTGATGCCGATCATGAATGATATACCTTTCATACCCGTCCGGGCTCACCGGTTGGGTAGATCTCGGGGCGGATTCGTCTGATACCAACATAACCCAGGGTAGAAGTGGAGTCAAGAGAGTTTTCTGGTACTCGCACAATCTCTATCGGGGTTATGAGGATGAAGATTCGTGGACAGCCACTAGACCGCGCCCTCGGGCGGCGCGCTCACCACCGTGAAGCGCAGGTGGTAGCGTCGTTCTTCCTGGGGCGCCAGGAAGGGAAGCGTCCCGTTCGCCCTGGCTTCCGCCCTGCCGGTGATCACGGGACAGTTGGATGGTTCCAGGCCCAGCACATAGGCGCCCTGGCCCAATTGCCGCCAGGCGAACATCCAGGGCAGGCTCGCCGCGTCCCAGTCGAGGCGGAGTCCCACTCCCCCGGCCAGGGCGGGATTCCACAACGTCACCTCGTGACACCCCTCCTCGTTGGCCAGAGGCGTGGTGATAAACACCTGTTCCTTGAAGCCGGCCCGTGGTCCGTCGACCAGCGCGAAGCGCTCCAGTCCACGGGCGGCTTCCTCGTCGCGCGGGACCACCGAGGCGAAGCGGCCAATCAGGCGCGCCCCTTCGTCCAGCAAGGGGAAGCCTACATTGCAGTGGTACATGATCATATGCGGACTGGTCTCCCAGCCCTCGTTCCGGACTACGTCCGCGATAGTGAGGCTCGTCCCGTCGAGATCCATGGTGATCTCGCGGGTCAGGGTCAAATTCTCCCCAAACAGGCGCGCCTGACGGATCGTGCCGCGGGCGAAGAGGATACAGCGTTCGCCATCCCAGCGGTGACCCCAGGCCATGGCGCCGGCCGGGGCATAGGTTGCCAGCCCGTGCATGTAGATCCGTTCACCGTCGTCGTGGCCGCCGGGCCCGGAGTTGGTCAGGCCACAGGTGGTTACCATGCCGCCGAGGAAGGTTCGGCCAAAGCCCTGCTCGTCGTGCATGGCCAGTCCGGGCGCCGCCACGCCGGCGTTGTTGATCCAGGACAGGGGATGGCCATGCCACGACATATGGGCGATGTCCATGCAGCGATCTGGCAGCACCGTACAGGCCAAGCCTCCAGCGCCGGAGAACCGCAAAGCCCGCGTCCCCCGCCCCGGCCCGTCGTCCAGCACGGTGGCCTCCACGCCGCCGACCTGCTCCAGCCGACCTACTCGTTGCAGCAAGGTCTCGCGGGTGTATTCCCGCCCCCAGAGGTGCATGGCGAATTGCCCCTTCGTTTACGCGCCCGCTACGTGGTCGAGGAAGTAGCTCCGCCAGGGGCCACAGCCCTGGATAAAGGGCTGCATCAGGGCCCGCTCGGCCTGCACCGTATGGAGGAGGTCGTGGGCCGCCCATTCATGCAGCAGCTGGCTCAGCGTAACCGGGCCGAGCTCGGCGTGGCGCGCGGTGCGTCCGAGGTCCGCCTCGCCGATCTCGGGAAGGGCGGCCAGGCTTTCGGCGCGGGCGGCCGCGAAGGCCGTGGCCACCGCCGCCGGGTCGCCGCCATCCTGAGTGGCCCCGGCGGCATCGGGGTCATAGGCGGGGAAGTCCTCCTCGGCCAGCAGATGAAAAGCGCGAGAGCGGAAAAGGGTCTCGGTGGCCAGCAGGTGATGGAGGCACTGCAGCGGGGACCATTCGCCAGGAATCGGAGGGCGGGCCAGGAGATCGGCCGGCAGGGCCGCCGCGAGCGTGATCCAGCGGGCGGGGGTGGCGGCCAGGACGGCGCGCACGGTTGGCATGGGGTCGTTCATGCGGATACATCCTTCAGGCTCGGTGGGTATGGCGCCGCCGGCTCGGTTGGCGGCGCGTCTCTTCGGGAAGCGTAACACTCGCTCCTTGGCCAGACAAGGAGGGCGGGAGAGCATGCTCGCTTGTCTGTTGGCACCGTGCCTCGGTTCAGGAAGTTGTTGCTATGCCACTCGGCATATGCCGCATGACAGAGGCAAAAATATGCCACCCGGCAGGCGTCGGGGCACCCAGTTTGGCTTACGATAGTGTTGTTAGGCATGCAAAGACAAGCGCTTGTAAGAACTCACCTAACAGCTAGCGAGCCGACGCTCGTATTTCGTTCAAGAAAGGAAAACGAACATGAGTGCAATGGCATTACCCCTTTCGCTGGAACTGACCCGGCCCGTGCCGATGGAAGCTGACCTGGACACGCTGCTCAGCGTCCGTACCGCCAAATATGACCCCAAGACGCAGTTCTGCTGGGGTGACCGCGGCGGCCATAACACCAGTTCCGAGTGTAACAACTATGGGTTGATCCAGGTAGACGACGTCCTCCAGGACTTCGAGATCGATCTCTAAATGACCTGGGGTGTCGAAGGGAGCAGGAGCTTCGAGCTCCTGCTCCCCCTCTATAGTTATGGAATGCCGAGGGTTGCGCAATGCCTTCCACGGTCCTGATTATTACCAACGAACACGATGAGCACGCGGACGCTGTCGTCCGCGAATTGCACAAACGCAATGTTCCCGTCTTCCGCCTCCACCCGGAGGATTTTCCTCATGCCTGTAGTGTCTCGATTGAGATTCAAGATGGCCGCATTGAAGGCGAAATACTCAACGAATATCATCGGGTGGCTTTCAACGATATCTGTGCCGCCTGGTATCGGCGGTCGCACAACCTGTTTTCAGGCAGCCCAAGCCTGACCTCGACAAAACTCGACAACTACGTCAAGGCGCAGTCCATAATCACGCTAACAGCGCTCTGTGAAAGCCTGCGGACGTTGTGGGTCTGTCATCCCCTCAAACTGCGGCGCGCGGACGTCAAGGCCCTCCAGCTTGCCGAGGCGAGTAAGGCTGGATTACGGACGCCCAATACCCTGATCTCCAATGATCCGGCGAAGGCGGCTGCCTTTGCCGACGGGCTGGGGAGCGCGGAATGCGCGATTAAACCACTGATCGCCCTGGGCGTGAAGAATGAGCAAGGCTACCGCCTTCCGCTCACGACAACCCTGCCAAAGGGCCACGCACTCGAGTCCGTGGCGCTGGCTCCCACTATCTTCCAGCCGTACGTCGACAAGGCGGCGGAGTTGCGCTGTGTCGTGATTGGGGAAAAGATCTTTTGTGCCAAGATCAACTCGCAGGCCAACGAGAACACCTGTAAGGATTGGCGCGCGGGAGACTGTGAACACGAGATTTTTTCTCTGCCTGAACCGGTGGAGGCATCGATCCACCGGCTGATGGACAGGTTTGGGATCAATTTTGCTTCGATGGATTTGATTTTGACTCCCGAGGGGGAGTTTGTTTTCCTGGAAATCAATCCAAATGGGCAATGGCTCTGGTTAGAAGAGGAGTTAGGCCTGCCCCTCGTAGCGAGCATGGCGGACTTGCTCACGACGTATCACTCGCGCGCCTGGCAGCGCGCCGAGGCTGAAAGAGACAGCCGACAAGAGCAGGCATATGCGTCGTAAACTTCAGACTGGCCGCGCCACCCTGAGCCTGCTGTACCAGATCGATAGAGGGGCCTTTCTCATCGGCGCCTCGACGGGCGTGCTTCAGTCGCTGGCGTATCCCCTCTTACTGCTCATTGTGTGGAAGGGGTTTTCCCTGGTCATGGCAGGGACGGGACAGGGCCATGACCTTGTCCACCAGGGAATCTTGCTGCTTGCCGGGCTCTTCGGGCTACTTGCGCTACAGAACGTGCTGCGGATTGCCAATGAAACAGCGACGAGTCTCTTGCAAGCCGTATCAGCCCAGCAGGTCAATGCACGGATCATGGGCAAGATGTCCGAGGTTCCTTACCGGCTCTTTGAGGACAATGACTTTCAATCACGCTATGGGCTGCTCATCAGCCAGGCCAGCTACAGGCCCGCCATGCTCGTGCAGACCTTCATTACCAGCATCAGCGCGTTGTGTGCCTCGCTCGCTATCGCGCTTACCCTTTTAGCGCTCGCGCCACTCATGGTCCTGTTTCTGGTGGTGTTGATCCCTTTGACCATCGTAGAGACCCGTTATCATAGGCGAATCCTCGGGCTACAGACAGATTCCGCCTCGGGCTTATTCCGCATGATGTATCTGTCGCAAAAGAGTATCGATGCCACCTGGCAACGGGACATACGAGTACATAACTCTACCATCCTTTACGACGAGTACCGCATACTTGCCCACACATACCTGAGCAACTTGAAGCGACTGCTGCGCCGCTATCAAGTGATTCGAGCGGGTGTCGGGTTAGCCGTGGCCGCTATTATGACACTTGCCATGGGCGCCGTGTTCTGGCAGATCAACCAGAGTCCCACGGGTCCAGCTGAAGCCGCCATTCTGCTCCCCGCGCTCTATATGGGGCTGGGTCAGGGCAAGGCATTTTCCTCTTCCTGGGGTTCCCTGACCGAATGCATGGGCTACCTCGATCAGGTCTTTGACTTTTTGAACCAATCGTTTGAGCAGACGGAGTTAGCCCCCCTATTGCCGGCAGCCCCGGCCCCCTCACGGTCGGCGGTGCCGGTAGGAGCGTAGTAGCTATGTCGTCCTTGAAAGCCAGAATAGCCCTGGCCAACGCTGAAATAGCCCTGGCCAACGCTGACGCGGGCGCCAGAGCGGATGCCCGGTCGTTGGAGGCTCGTATCGATGGTATAATATCCCTCCACCTCCATGCCGTAAGCTACAAATATCCTCGCGGCACCAAGGCCGCCCTCTCCAATGTCTCTTACACCTTCCCCACCGGGACGACCGCCATCGTTGGACCCAATGGCGCCGGAAAGAGCACACTGGTCAAGCTGCTGACTGGCTTACTCGATCCGGACTCCGGCTCGATACGGGCTCGGTTGCCCAGTGGCGCATGCCTGCCTCCCGAAAGGTTGCATAAAGCCGTGCTCTTTCAAGAACCCTCTCACCTGCACCTGACCATCCGCCAAAATATCACGATGCATTTTGAAAGGACGCTTGACGAAGACGCACGCATCCTTGACGCCCTGGAAACCGCGGGGTTAGGCAAGGTGGTGAAGGGGCTGCCGGACGGGATCGATACCCTTGTCGGGGCTGGATTTGGCGGACAAATCGACCTGTCCGGCGGACAGTGGCAGCGCCTGGCCCTGGCTCGACTCATCTACCGCGATGCCCCCGTGATGATCCTGGATGAGCCAGTCGCGAGTCTGGATCCCGAGGGAGAGCGCGCGGTCTTCGAGCTCTTTTCTCGAGTGGCTGAAGCCAGGATCATTATTTTCACCACGCATCGTTACGACTCCATCCCGAGGGACACGAAGATCGCGGTGCTCGTGGACGGCCGGATCACCGAAAGCGGGACGCATGACGAGCTTTTGCAACAACAGAGCGATTATTGGTCCCTCTACCTAGCCGCCAAGCCGGGCGCGGTCCCCGCCAACGGCAACGGGCGGGCCATGCTCAGCTAAGATCATGTTCATTCCAACTCCCCATCACTAGCCCGCCCCATCTAGACCAGACAGATTGGCGGATATTATGCTGCTACTTCGTGAATGGACCGATTGCTCACCTTCGGGGTTGAGCAAGCCGAGTTGTACAGCGCGGATAGCTGCCTGGGTACGGTCAGTCGCCTGTAGCTTGCCGATGATATGCTCCACATGGATCTTTACCGTGCCGGCGCTCACATACAGAGAGCTGGCAATCGCCCGATTGGTGTAGCCTTCGGCGATCAATTGCAGCACCTCACGCTCCCGCGGGGTCAAGTGATCGGCCGAGAGATCCGCCGTATTTGGTTGGGGATCGGTCAGACGGCGGAGCAACGCGGTGGCCAGATCCCCGTTCAGGATGGTCTCCCCCCTCAGAACACGGCGGATGGCGTCGAGCAGTTCGGCCCGACTTGCCTCCTTGAGTATGTAGCCCGCGGCACCTGCCTTGAGTGCCTCGAGGAGGTACTCGGGAGACAGATAGACCGTCACAATGAGCACTTTGGTCTGGGGACACTCCTCCCTGAGCTGGCGAGCCACCGCCAGGCCGTCCAGTTCCGGCATGCGCACGTCGATGAGCGCCAGGTCGGGGTGCAGGCGCCGGCACAGCGTGAGTGCCGCTTGGCCGGTGTCCGCCTCACCGACCACCTCCAGCCCACGCTCACCCATGAGCATGGCGCGCATTCCCGCCCTGGCCAACTCGTGATCGTCAGCGAGCACCAGACGCGCCGGCCGCGTCTTTTGAACTCCTTGCTTCGCGTTCATCAGCCTCCCCTCGCTTTACCACCGTCAACACTGGGACCGCGACGGCGACGATCGTGCCGGCACCCGGCCGGCTGCGCACCTCGAAATGCCCGCCTATCAGCTCAACGCGCTCCTGCATGCCTCGCAGCCCTATGTGCTCGCCTGCCGCGGTGACCGTAGGCGCGGTGGAAGGATCGAAGCCACAACCCCAATCCCGTACCTCCAGACACACGGCCGACCCCCGACGCTGCAAGGCCAGGTGGGCGTGAGTCGTGCGCGCGTGCTTGCGCACATTGGTGAGCGCTTCCATGGCGATGCGGAATAGGGCTGTCTCAATAGCAGGCGGCAGCCGTGCCGCGCTCAGCGCCACGGCGTAGGTGATGACCCAGCCGTCGGCGCGCAAGTTCTCGACGTGTAGGCGCAATGCAGCCGCCAGCCCCATACTGTCGAGGGCTGTCGGCTGCATACCGGCGATCAGCCGCCGCACCTCTTTCGCCGCGAGCTGTGTCAGGGTGACCGCCTGCTCCAGATCCCAGCGGGCCTGCGGCGAACGTGGGCGGTAGCGGGCCGCTACCGCCTGCAGGTGCTGGTGGGCGGCAGTCGCCAATTGGGCTAGCTCGTCATGCAGCTCGAAGACGACGTGTCGCTGCTCCTGCTCGAGCAACGTGGCCCTTTTCCGATCAAGGATGTCCTCAATCATCACCAAGCGATACAGGGCCTGTCCCGCCTGATCGCGGATCACGGTCGTGGTAAACTCCGCCCACAAGACCTCTCCGGTCTTGGTCAGACACCGCTTCTCCAGCTTGTAGCTATCGCTCTCACCGTTGAGTACCTGCTCGGCGAGCAAGTCATCCTTGCCCATGTCGACCGGGTGAGTGAGCGTCTCAAGAGGACGCCCCAGCAGTTCTTGCTTCGTGCAGCCTACCATCCGCGCGAATGCGTGATTCACTTGCAGCAGCCGATCGTCCAATCCCACGAGGGCCATCCCAATCGGCGCTTCGTCAAACACGCTGTGGACGCGTGCCTCGCTCTCTCGAAGGGCTTGCTCTGACCGCCAATGCTCCGTGATGTCCGTCCAGATTACCAAGCGGCCCGTGACCCGGCCCAGCCGGTCAAGGATCGGGGAAATACGTAGGTCGAGACGCGCTTGCCCTGAACCGCGCCGCACGGCGATCTCCGCATGGGCCTCGATCGTGTCTCGGTACCGGTCGACCAGATCGGGCCAGTGGTCCAGGACCTGATCCGCCGGTTGCCCGATCGCGTCCTGGGCCCTGTGGCCAATAGCGCGCTGAGCAGCCAGGTTAAGGTCCACGATACGGTTCTGCTCATCCAGTACGAGCACCGCGTCAGAGATGCTGTCGACGACGAGGTCGCGCGCCACGGGCACGAGATCGAAGAGGTGGAAGCGAAAGAGATCCCAGCCCCACGCGAGCCCACTCACGGTGAACGCGAGAGGTGTCGGATCCAGCCGTGGCACGGGACTTATGCCGGAGAGGTACAGGATGTTGCCAAGCCAGGGCGCGGACACAGCCAGCAGCAAGGCGCCGTCTTGCGCGCGATAGGGACGCACCGGCATCCGCCGCGTCATGTGCATGCCGATCAGAATGGTGCCGAGCGCGATCAGCAGGTACGAATAGGCGACATCGATCCAGAAGCCGATCCCCCGCGTCACCGCCAGCATGGCAAATGGCCCGCTGGTATCCAAATGGATGCTGCTCCAGATGAGGCCATGCGCGCCATTGGTCCAGACAAGCAGCAAGATCGCCAGGGGCTCAAGGGCCAGGAGGGCAGCCTTGCCGCCTCGCAACCACTCACCATGCCCTGTGTACCGCAGGGCGAAGGCCAGCCACGCCGCCGGGGCGATCACGGCACCCAACCATCCCACGTTGTCCCACCATAGCTGGGTGGGCAAGTCGGGGCTAGCCAGTTCCAACGCATACGCGAACGACCATTCAGCCACCGCGGCCATGAGCACGGCGAACGCTGTCGTTCCCTCGGCAGGGCGGCGGCGCCAGGCGATGATCGCCAGCGCCGCTGTCACCAGCCCAGCGGCACTCAAAGAAAAAGCGTATGGGGCCAATCGCCTTTACCCCGTTCCCATTTGCATGCCCTCGAAACCAGCTTAGACGCGCGAACGGTACATGCACCCGCGGCCGAAGCGCACTCTACGTTCACCAGCATCTATTCTTTACTATGCGGTTCGACGCGACTATCCACCATGCACATTGCATACGATGTACCCACACTGTACGCATACAGGCACAACCCACACGATATAGTCACACTTTGTATATATAGTGGCGCCCAGCCCCTGGCGATCTATACTCTACTTTCCAGCGCCGCTGATCGGCATAAGGGCCCGGGCAACAGCCTGGTCCAGCAGCAGAGCGCGGCCATGGGACCATGCGGCGGTAAAAGCATCCTCGCCCATGGCCGCGCGCACCGCGGCGGTGGATCGGCTATACTCGGCGCGGGCCGGCGGTGGCCGGGGCAAGCCGATCCTTTCGCGCAGTGCCTCGGCTGCCCCGAAGAGCTCGGCGGCACGCCGTGGCGCCCCTTCCGCCATGGCTAGCGTAGCCAGGCTCTCCAAGCAGTAGGCTATGACCTGCTTGTCGCCGAGCTCCCGTGACAGCGATACGCTCTCCCACAGCAGTTCCGCTGCCCGGTCATACCTCCCTTGCGCGATCGCTACGTCGCCCAGGTTGGCGAGCGATGCGGCGATGCCCCTCTTATCTCCCAGATCTTGCCGCAGTTCCAGGCTTTCCTCGTGCAGGGCTGCCGCTAGATCGAGATCACGCCGGCTCCAGGCGATCAATCCCAGTTCGTTGAGTGAAACGGCGATGCCGCGTTTATTATCCAACCGCCAGTGAAGGGCCAGGCTCTCCTCTTGGAGCATGAGTGCCTGCTCGTAGTCGCCCCGCGCGTAGGCTGCTTGACCGAGGTTGCCGAGCGCGGCGGCGAGGCCCGCGGGATCACCGATCTCCCGCCTGATCGCCAGGTTTTCCTCGAACAGCACCACCGCCCGGCTATAATCACCCTGATAGAGAGCGATCACTCCCAGCGCCTGGAGCGCCAGCGCGCTGCCTTGCCTGTCCTGCAGGTCGCGTTGCAAGGTCAGGCTTGCATCCAGCAACACCGTAGCGCGCGTGTAATCACCCTGGCTACTAGCCAGAGCGCCGGCGCATTGTAGTGCCCTGGCTCGTATCCTGGGCGCCGCGGTCGCGCCATGCGCCAGCAGATCCTCCAGCCAGCGCCGCGCCTCGGTCAGATGGCCGTGCGCCTCCCAGAACAGCAAGAGGCGCGCCGCGAGTTCCATGCCGTCCGCTCGCCTCTTTGGCTCATGCAGGCTCCAGGCCAGTGCCGCTCGCAGGTTACCATGCTCGCGTTCCAGGTTTGAGAGCCATGTAGCTTGCTCCGCTCCCGCCAGACCCTGCTCGGCCTGGCCTGCCAGCGCAACGTACCAATCCAGATGGCGGTCGCGGATCAGGATCGCCTCTCCGGCTGCCTCGAGCCGTTCGAATTCATACTGGCGTACCGTTTCCAGAAGCCGGTACCAGGCGATCTGGCCCATCTCTTGCATGACCACCAGCGATTTATTGACCAACTCGTCCAGCAAGTCAAGGGTCTCTTCCCCGGCCACGATCTCCGAGGAGCGCGGCCTCTCTTCACCCGCGCCAGCTGGGTTGAACGGTCCCACCCGAGGCGGCTGAGGTGACGAAGGATCCGCGGCGCCGTCGTCGGTGAGGATACTCGCGAAGCGTGGAGGGGACGTGAGATCCCCCGTACAGGTTGCCTCGGCTGCTTCGAGCACCCAGCCGCCGACGAAGACCGAGAGACGGCGCAGCAGGGTTTGCTCCTGCTTGCCCAGCAAATCGTGGCTCCAGTCGAAGGCCGCGCGTAGCGTCCGGTGGCGCGGTAACACCGTCCGCGGCCCACTCGTCAGCAGGTGGAAGCAGTCGTCCAGACGGTTGGCTATGCCTTCGGCGGTCAGCACGCCGAGGCGTGCCGCGGCCAGCTCGATAGCCAGTGGGATGCCGTCTAGGCGGCGGCAGATTTGGGCTACGGCGCCCGCGTTGGCGGTGGTGAGGGCAAAATCCGAGCGTCGTTCCCGCGCCCGATCCACGAAGAGCTGGATGGCCTCGAAGGCCAACATCCGCTCCGGCGCGGATGCCTTGCCGGGGCTGGGCACCGACAGTGACGGCACCCGGTAGATGATCTCGCCCGGCACGCGCAGCCCTTCGCGGCTGGTAGCCAGCACGCGGATCTGGGGGCAACTTCGCAGCAGGACGGTGACCAGATCCGCGCATGCCGAGATCAGGTGCTCGCAGTTGTCTAGCACCAGCAGCACCTGCCTGGCCTGGAGATGCTCCGCGATGGTTTCAGGCAGGGCGCGACCCGGCTGCTCACGCAGCCCCAGCACCGCCGCGACCGCTTGCGGCGCCAGGGCCGCGTCGCTGAGTCGAGCAAGTTCTACTTGCCAGACGCCACCAGGATAGGAGGCAACGAGCTCGCCCGCGACCTGCAGCGCCAGACGTGTTTTCCCGGCGCCGCCCATGCCGGCGATGGTGACGAGATGGTGTGTCTCCAGCAGCGCCATCACCTCTGCCTGTTCGCGCTCGCGCTTGATGAAGCTGGTGGGTTGCACGGGGAGATTGCTCGCTGACGTGGACGACATCGACAACTCCGTGGTGCGCGGCTGTACACGGATGCGAGGACTGCCTGGCCGATGGGCGGCGGTTACGAGTACCGCCCGATCCTGGGACTCCAGGTTGAGCGCCAGGGCCAGCCGCTGGAGGGTCTCCGGCCGCGGCCGCTGCTTCACCCCGCGTTCCAGGTCGCTGATGGCGCGGACGCTCAGGTGAGCATGCTCGGCCAGCGCTTCCTGGCTCAATCTAGCTCTAAGCCGGAAGTGCCGGAGTAGATCCTTGAAGGCCGCGCGTTCCTGGTCGGCCATCCCTTCGTTTCCTGGCAGCATAGCTTCCCCGGCTCTGGAGGTAGGCTCGCGACTCCGCTAGCCTCCCCACTGGGCAGGCCAATCAGGAGTACGGCGACTACACTACATCCGCCGGCCAAACAAGACAGCGAAAGGAACGCTAATACACCATACCGGCGCCAGGTTGAAGGACGGTAAAGGAAGTGGTTGCGGTAGGGTCAAGATTGGGTACTGTTGGAGAATGTTGATTTGCCAACCCTGTCAACTGGGAGGCGCGCCCCCCTGAGGTATACTGAGCCAAAAGCCGAATGCATACCGTGCCTCTCTGGGGGCACCAGGAAGAAGGTGGGAGTGAAACGACGATGACGAATCTTCTGGAGTTCCGCGGGCTATTTCCCATTGCTCAGGAGTTTGCCTACTTTAATCACGCCGCCATCTCCCCGCTGAACAACCGGGTGGCCGGGGCGGTTCAGCACTACCTGGAGGTGACCCAGCGCGTCCCATTCGAGCGGTGGCCCGCGGAGTTGAGCGGGGTGATGGCCAGGATGAAGGAGCGAGTGGCCCAGCTGATCGGGGCCGCCGCCCCCAGCGAGATTATCCCCATGGCCAACACCGCCGCTGGGATCAATACCGCCGCCCAGAGCCTCCCGCTGCGCGCGGGCGATAACGTGCTGGTGCTGGACGGGGACTATCCGGCGGTCATCTATCCCTGGCTGAACCTGGCCCCGCGTGGTGTGCTGGTCAAGTGGGTGCCACAGACGCGGGGCGGACTGGATCTGGAGATCCTGCGGGCGCGCATCGACGCGCGCACCCGCGTGATCGCGATCAGCACCGCCATGTTCGCCACCGGCTTCCGCAACGATATCGCCGCGGTCGGCGATCTCTGCCGGGAGCGCGGGATTTTCCTGGTGGTGGACGCCATTCAGACCCTGGGCGCCTTCCCCATCGACGTGCAAGCCTGTCATATCGACTTCCTCTCCTGTGGGGCCCAGAAGTGGCTGCTGAGTACCCCCGGCAGTGGCTTCCTCTATTGCCGCCAGGACCTGATCGCGTCCCTCCAACTGGGTGCCTATGTGGGCACCGGCAGTACCGTGGACGCCGCGAACTACCTGGACTACAACTTCACCCTTCTTCCTACCGCCGAGCGGTTCAATCTGGGCACCCCGAACCTGCCGGGGATCGTCGCCCTCGACGCGGCATTGGGCCTGATCCTGGAGGCCGGACCGGCGCGGATCGGTGATCGCGTGCTGGCTCTGACCGACCTATTTATCGCCGACATGCAAGATCGCGGCTACCGGGTTCGCTCCAATCTCGACCCGGCTCACCGGAGCGGGATCGTGATCGTCGAGGTGCCCGCGCCGGAAGCAGCCCGCCTCAAGCTGCTGGACGCGGGGATCATCACCTCCGTGCGCGGCGGCAGCCTCCGTATTTCTCCCCATTTCTACAACCGGGAGGACGAGTTGCGGCGAGTGGGCGCGGTGTTGGACA
>DATBTL010000078.1:0-25081 GCA_036559345.1 Chloroflexota bacterium
CGCCGTGCCGTCGAAGTCGGTCACCATCACATAGCGCGCGCTCATAGAGCCTCAAGTTTGGCAAAGGCGGTATCCAGGGTCTTTTCGACCGGCTTTCCCCGCCCGTCCTTAAAACGCACCAGGACGATTCCCGGCTTTCCATCCGCGTCCGCCTTGAGGATCGTGCCCAGGCCGAAGACATTATGCCGCACCTGCTCGCCTTCCACGAAGGTGACGGTGGGCCGCGCGGCTATCGATGGCGGTTCCGAGCGGTTCCATTCATTGGCCCGCGGGGGAATAAACCGGCGCGACCCCGCCCCGGCCAGCGAGACCAGGTGCTCGGGAATCTCGCTGAGAAACCGGGAGGGAGGATTATTCTGCTCGTTGCCAAAGACCGTGCGCCGCCGCGCGTTGACCAGGTAGAGATGCGTGCGGGCGCGGGTGATTCCGACGTAGGCCAGGCGCCGCTCCTCTTCCAACTGGCGCGGATCCAGGATGCTCCGGCTGTGAGGGAACAGACCCTCCTCCATGCCGGTCATCGCCACCACCGGGTACTCCAGGCCCTTTGCCGCGTGAAGGGTGATCAGGGTCACGCGATTGAGAGCCCTGTCATCGTCTGCCACGTCGGGCGCGTCGGGGAGCTTGTCCGTGTCCGCCACCAGAGCCACGTTCTCCAGCAGCGCCAACAGACCTTCACGGGGCGGAAGAGCGGAAAACTGCAAGGCGAGCGACCGCAACTCCTGCACGTTCGCCCAGCGCTCATCTCCTTCCTCGGTGCCGTCGCGCAGCATGGCGGCATAGCCGGAATCGGACAGGACGCTATCCAGCAATTCGAGCACGTTCACCTGATCGGTGAGCAAGGTCAGGCGGTCGAGGAGGCGCCCGAACTCCTCCACTGCTTTCTGGCCGGCGGCCGTCATCCCCGGGATCTGGTCGACCTGGTAGACCGCGTCGCGAAGCGACCGGCGCTCCCGGGCGGTCCATTGCCGCAAGCCGGCCAGCACCCCGGCGCCGATTCTCCGAGGCGGAATGTTAATGATCCGGTTCATGGAGACTTCATCCCGTGGATTGGCCAGGCAACGCAAATAGGCAATGATGTCCTTGATCTCGCGCCGTTCGTAAAAGCGAACTCCCCCGATCAGCATGTAGGGAATGCCTTCGCGCACGAAAGCTTCCTCGATGGCGCGCGACTGGGCATTGGTCCTATACATCACCGCGCAATCCCGCCAGTCAATACCGCCCTGCGCCCGAAGTCGACGGAACTCGTGCGCCACCAGCGTGCCTTCGTGCAGCTCGTCGTGGGCTTGCAGGCGATGAATCGGTACCCCGCGGTCGTTCTCGGTCCAGAGCTTCTTGTCTTTCCTCCCATGGATGTTGGAGACCACGGCGTGCGCGGCATCCAGGATATTCTGGGTCGAGCGATAGTTTTGCTCCAGCTTGATCACGGTCGCGGTCGGATAGTCCTTTTCGAACTCCAGAATGTTCCGAATGTCCGCCCCACGCCACCCGTAGATGGCTTGGTCGTCATCCCCGACCACGCAGAGGTTCTGGTGCTCCTTCGCCAGCAGCTTGACCAGCGAATACTGGGCGTGATTGGTGTCCTGGTACTCGTCCACCGAGATGTAGCGGAAACGCTCGCTCAGGGCCTTGGCGCGCTCGGGATTGGCGCGCAAGAACAGCACCATCTGGAGGATCAAGTCGTCGAAGTCGAGCGCGTTATTCTCGCGAAGCTTCCGCTGATACCCGTCGTAGACGCGGCGGACAAACTCCTCGAAATAGGTTTGCGGTTCGTAGCGCTCCGGCGTGATCAGTTCGTTTTTCGCCTTCGAAATGGCCCCATGCAAGGCGCCGGGGCTCGCCTGCTTGTCACCGATCCCCAGGGAGGCCATCACTGCCTTGATCACGGTCGTCTGGTCATCGCTATCGTAGATGGTAAAATTGTCCCGGCCCACCTCGCGCCATTCGCGACGCAAAAGCCGCACGCACAGGCTATGGAAGGTACCGACCACCACGTCACGTCCACCAGCGCCCACGACATGGGCCAGACGTTCCTTCAACTCACCCGCCGCCTTGTTGGTGAAGGTCACGGCGAGGGTCTCCCAGGGGCGGGCCCGTCCCTGCTCCAACAGGTAGCCGATCCGCTGGGTAAGGACGCGGGTCTTTCCCGATCCGGCGCCCGCCAAAATCAACAGCGGGCCGTCCACATGCTCCACGGCGGCGCGCTGAGACGAATTGAGATTAAGCAGGCTGTTCAAGGAAGGTATCCCATGGTGTGGCAGGAGCGGTAACGGCAATTGGACCCTCAGTGTACCTGGCGGCCAGGGACCGGGACAAGGAGTTTGCGCTGATGAGCGGAGAGGGATTCTTGCGCCATGAACATTCGCGCCCGTATATTCTGACCCATGATATTGCTGGCGAATCGTCCAGGTGACCAGATCGCCTGGGAGGGCGAGCCGCGACCCGCCGTAGTGGGTCGCGGCTCGCCCTCCCAGGGTCCCGATCGCTTTCGTCTGTTAGGGGTGGCCGTCGATCGGCTCACGGTCGCCCAGGCCGCGGCCCGGGTAGAGGCCCTTATCGCGGCCGGCGGAGTAGGGCAGGTGGTCACGGTGAATCCCGAGTTCGTGATGGCCGCCCGGCGCGACCGCCAGTTCCGCCGCGTCCTGAACCAGGCGTCCGTCGCGGTCGCGGATGGGATTGGAATCGTCTGGGCCGCCCGTATCCTCGGTGATCGCCTGCCGGAGCGGGTAGGCGGCATCGATCTGGTGGAGACCCTGGCGCGGCGGTGCGCGATCTCGGGCCGGCGTCTGTTCCTCCTTGGTGGGGCGCCCGGCGTCGCGGACGCCGCCGCCGAGGTCCTACGGACTCGTTACCGCGGGCTGGTGGTCGCGGGCACCCACGCCGGATCGCCGAGGCCATGCGATTTCACCGAAATTCGGGCTCATATCCACGCCGCGCGCCCGGATCTGCTCTTGGTGGCCTTTGGCGCCCCAGCCCAGGAACTCTGGATTGCCCGCCACCAGGCCGAGTTGGCGGTTCCGGTGGCGATTGGGGTTGGAGGCGCATTCGACTTCCTTGCCGGGCGTATTCGCCGGGCCCCTGGTTGGATGCAACGCCTGGGCCTGGAATGGCTCTATCGATTGGCCCTTCAACCCTGGCGTTGGCGGCGGATGCTGGCTCTGCCCCGGTTTGGCGCTATGGTAGTGGCCCTGCGCGTGGCCGGCGCCCCACGATGACCATTGCCGCGGCGGCGCCGCGTGTGGCTATTCTCCACGATTATCTGGTGCAATATGGGGGCGCCGAGCGGGTGGTGGAGGAACTGTGCGGGCTCTGGCCGGACGCCGATCTCTTCACCACGTTCCACGACCGCCAACACATGGCCGGGTTGGGCTTTCAGATTCCAGGGTCGGTACGGGCTCTGCTCCCATCATGGCTACCACATGCTGGGCGAATGGCCAAATGGTGGACCTTTGTCTACCCGCTTGCCTGGCGCTGTCTCAACCTGGAGGGCTACGATCTGGTCATCAGTTCCAGCTCCTTCGCCGCCCACCACGCCCGGGTTTCTCCGGATACGCCGCACATCAGCTATTGCCATTCGCCCCCCCGCTTTCTCTATGGCCTCACCACCGAATTGAACCACGGACGCATTCGTCGACTATTTCCCCTGGCCAGGCTCCTTTATCGCTGGCTGAGGCGGCTGGATCAGGCGGCGGCGCGACGGGTCACCAGCTTCGTGGCGAACTCCTCCGAGGTTCAGCGGCGGATTGCCCGCGTCTATGGCCGAGAGGCCATCGTAATTTACCCACCAGTTGACACGGAAGCATTCGCCACGGTCATCCCCAAGCCGGGAGAGTATTTTCTCACCTGGGGCCGTCTGGTCGGCTCGAAGCGGATTGACCTGCTCATCCAGGGCGCCAACCTGGCGGGCGTACCGCTGGTAGTGGCGGGTACCGGACCAGTGGAATCGCGTCTTCGGCGCCTGGCCGGCCCAACGGTCAGCTTTGTCGGGCGGGTGACGGACCAGGAGCGGCTGCGCCTCCTGGAATCATGTCGCGCCGTGGTCTTCGCCGCCGAGGAAGATTTTGGCATGGTGCCGGTCGAGGCAATGGCAGGGGGGAAACCGGTCATTGCCTATGGAGCCGGAGGCGCCCTGGAATCGGTGATCCCTGGGGTCACTGGTGAGCTTTTCTCCGACAGGACCCCGGAGGCCCTGGCCGCGCTCATGGAGCATTGGGACGACTCTCGGTATCAACCATCGAGTTGCAGAGCGCGGGCGGCCGAATTTGACAAGAGGAAGTTTCGCGAGCGGATGCGCGAGTTCGGGGAAAGTTTTCTCAGTCCTACCATTGCATCAGGGCCAAGCATCGGGTAGCATGGTAGGGACCACTGGGGGATCGTCTAGTGGTAGGACAGCTGACTCTGGATCAGCCAGCCGGGGTTCGAATCCCTGTCCCCCAGCAAACAGAAACGACCCGCTTTGGCTCTGGGGGCCTGAAGCGGGTCGTTTGCGTTGCGAGGCGAATCACATCTCGGTTTGGGAGACGTCCTGGGCGCGCCGCTACTCTCGGTTGTTTTCCCGGCGGCCAAAGCGCGCCACCAACTCCTCGGCGGTCGTGGGAGCCGGCTCCTCCGCTTCATCGTCGGAAAAGGAATAGAAGCCTCGAGCGTCCCCACGAACGTTACGCCACTCCTGGTCGTCCTGTTCACGGCCCTTCCGGGCCCGATCCGAGCGGCGTGGCGGACGATCATCCTTGACGAAGTTGGTCGGACGATCCGGCCCGGTGCGGGATCGTCGATCCGGACGGTGTTCCGGCGGCGTCTCCGGGGTCCAGGCGGGGGCGGGCGCGGCGCCGGCCGGCCGCGGAGGACGAGGAGCCATGGGGCCGGGACGATCCGGTCGGGATGACGGCGCCGAGGGTCGGGCCTCGCGCATGCTGAGACTGACTCGCCCACGGTCCATGTCAACCTCGGCAATACGAACCTTCACCACCTGACCAACCTGAACCACGTCTTCCACCCGTTCAACGTAGCCCCCAGTTCCCAACTGGGAGACGTGTACCAGGCCGTCCACACCGCCAAGATCCACGAAAGCGCCGAATGCCGCGATCCCGGTTACCTTCCCCTCGCGCCACTCACCGATCACCAGGCCGGCCAGGGCCTCGCGGCGCCGCCGATCGCGCTCCTCGCGAGAAATATAGGGGGCCCGAACCGGCGGTGCGGGACGAGGCGCCGCCTCTTCGGGCGCGGCCGGACGAGAAGGCGCTTCATCGGAGGCTGTCCGCGGCGCGACCGACTCTGGTGTCGGTTCCTCGGTGCTGGCCGGTGGCGTGGCTGGTTCGGAGGGGGTAGTCCGCGCGAACTCTATCGGAGATTGATTCGGCTCGCCATCAAGCGGCCGGTTAGGTGTTTCCGGATTGGACAAGACTCTTCCTTCTTTGCTTTCCACTCTATCTCAGTACCAGCACCAACACCAAGCATCCAATACGATCCTACTCCAACAAGGGCCCGCGCCGTCAGTTGGTCACGTCCTTCGACGACGCACCATGCCACGGGTAGGGGGAACTTGGTATCAGTATACCACGCCAGTAAAGAGTTTCCTACCTCCCTGAATGTCAAACAGATTGCACTTCTTTCAAGTATCTTATTCACCGGCGATCACACAACCGCGAACTGACTGGTTCCGTTATGGGCCCACGACAAATAAGAAGAGGAATCATGCGAGTATTGCCGCACGACGAGACCGCGCACGGGCTGACCGGTGACCTTTTACGCCGCTTACGCGACCTGGCGTATAACCTGTGGTGGACCTGGCAGCCCGAGGCAGTCGCGCTCTTCCGCGACCTTGATCCAGCCCTGTGGGACGCCGCCGGGCATCGTCCATTGGCGGTTCTGCCGCGCGTCCCGGCGGATCGGTGGGCCGCGCTTGGAACCGATGGTGAGTACCTCGCCCGCTGCCACGACGTGCTCTCCCGCCTTGACCACTACCTGAACCCCGCCACCCAAAGTTGGTTTTCTCGGACCCATCCGGGAGACGACCGGCAGATCGCCTACTTCTGCGCTGAGTTCGGTTTCCACGAGTCAGTCCCCATCTACGCGGGCGGGCTCGGGATCCTGGCCGGCGATCACTGTAAGGCGGCCAGCGATCTTGGCATCCCCCTTACCGCTATCGGCCTCTGGTACCCTCGCGGCTATTTTCACCAGCGCCTCGACCAGACCGGCCGCCAAATCGCGGAACCGGAGGCCATGCCCCTGGAAACCATGCCTCTCCTCCCGGCGGGACCAAACGGAACCGACCTCGCGATTCAGGTTTCCATGGCCGATCGTGAGGTGGCCGTCCGGGTGTGGCGATTGCACGTCGGACGAGTCGCCGTGTATCTCCTGGATACTGATGTCGCGGAGAACCGGCCCGAGGATCGCGCGGTCGGCGCCAGTCTCTATGGGGGTGACCGCGAGACCCGTATCGCCCAGGAAGTGATCTTGGGGATTGGCGGAGTTCGAGCCCTTCGCGCCCTTGGCATAGCGCCCACGATCTGGCACATGAACGAGGGTCACGCGGCATTTACTGGCCTTGAGCGGATGCGCGAGTTCGTCGGTGACGGGGTGGACTTCACCGAGGCATGGCCAGCCCAAGCCGCCACTACCGTGTTCACGACCCATACTCCCGTTCCGGCCGGAAATGAGGTCTTCCGTGACGACCTTGTAGCCAAGTATCTCGGAGGCATGCCGGCAAACCTGGGCCTCGATTTGGGCGGGATGCTCGATCTGGCTCACGAGGCCGGGGCGCCCCAGGGCATCTTCGCCATGACTCCGCTTGCCCTGCGCCTCTCTCATCGAGCAAATGGGGTGAGCGCCCTGCACGGCGCGGTCGCCCGCCAGATGTGGCAAAAGCAGTTTCCTGGTCTCGCGGTGGACCAGGTGCCGATCACTTCGGTGACCAACGGCGTCCACACGGGCACCTGGATCGGGGATCCGCTGCGGGAACTCCTGAACCAGTATCTCGGCCAGGACTGGCTGGGCCGCCCGGACGACCCCGAAGTGTGGAAACGTCTTGACCAGGTGCCCGACTCCGCGCTCTGGAACGCACATCTCTCGCTCAAACAGGCCCTATTCAAGCAGGCGAGGGAGCGCGCCACGGAGGACATGGCCGCGCTCGTCGCCGCCCTTGACCCAGCCGCGCTCACGATTGGCTTCGCACGTCGATTCGCCACCTACAAACGCGCCACCCTCCTGTTTCACGACCTCGGCCGGATAACCCGGTTGCTGACCGATCGTGATCGGCGGGTCCAGGTAATCTTCGCGGGCAAGGCGCATCCCGCGGACGCGGGCGGCCAGGGGCTCATCCAGGAAATAGTCCGGCTATCCCGACAGCCCTCCCTGGCGGGCAAGGTGGTATTCCTGGAAGGCTACGACCACGCCCTGGGCCGTGCCCTGACGCAAGGCGTGGACCTCTGGCTGAATAACCCGGAGCGGCCCCAGGAAGCCAGCGGGACGAGCGGACAGAAAGCTGGATTGAACGGCGTACCCAACTGCAGCATTCGCGATGGCTGGTGGGACGAGGGCTTCCAGGCGGGGAACGGCTGGGCCTTTGGAGGCGAGTTTGGCAACGACGACGAGGACAGTGGCCAACTGTATACCCTCCTGGAGCGGGAGATCGTTCCCCTCTACTACGAACGGAATGAGAGAGGCATCTCCCCCAAGTGGCTGGAGGTCATGCGCGCGTCCATGCGGACGGTCGGCCCAGCATTTAGCGCCGATCGGATGGTTAAGGAGTATGTGGAGCGCATGTACCACCCGGCCTGACCCTCCGAGCAAGGCCCGCGGGGCAGTGACAGGGGTGGCTCCTGTCACTGCCCTTGTACGGAGCTACGCGGGCGGGCTCTCCTCGGTGCTCACGGGGGCGGCCTCGGCGGGGCCGGCTTCCTTCTCGGCGACCGGGACGGCGGCACGGACAGGCTTCTTGGGCGGAGCCGAACTGGGCGCCAGGACCAGGGTCATCTGTCGGCCCTCGGAAATCACATCCCGCTCAACCCGAGCCACCTCTCCCACCTTGGAGGCCATCTCCAGAAGCACTTTCCGGCCCCAGTCAGGGTGTGCCTGCTCCCGGCCCCGCATGCGCAGGATCAGTTGCACGTGGTCCCCATCTTGCAACCACTTGATAATCGACCGCTGTTTAGTCTCCAGATCATGCGGATCGGTCTTGGGACGGAGGCGAACCTGCTTCAGGGTGATCACCTTCTGGTTCTTCCGCGCCTCACGCTCACGCCGGGACTGTTCGTATTGCTGCCGGCCATAATCGAGAATCCGGCAGACCGGAGGCTGCGCGAGCGGCGATACTTCGACCAGATCAAGGTTGCGGTCTCGCGCCGCTTTCAGCGCGTCGGCAATGGCCATTTGCCCCAGCGCGGTCCCATCGGAATCGATCACCAGTACGATCCGGGCCCGGATCTGCTCGTTGATGCGGACCTGAGTTCCCCGCGGTCCGCGGCGATCCTCGCTTGGCCTCACCGGAACTCACTTCCCTGAATACCGCGTGCTTGCGCGTAGCACGACTTGCAATACACCGGTCGATCACCCCTCGGTTGAAACGGCACCATCGTCACCTCGCCACACTGCACACATCGAATCTCGGTCATTTGCCTCCGAGCCCATTTGCCGTCCCCGTCGCCACTGTTCCGGAACTCCCTTGGGAAACCGCCCGCCCTCGCGCCCGCGTCGGAACCACGAGACCCCAGCTGTCTGGAGGCGGCTGCCTGCATTGCCTTGCGACATTTCTCACACCGTTGAGGAGCATGCTGGAGTCCCTTGGTGAGGAAAAACTCCTGTTCACCCACGGTAAAAACGAAGTCAGCGCCACACTCCTTGCACGTCAGTTCCCGGTCCTGGAGCATCACTCGCTTCCCACTGTGATCGAACAAAAAGGCAATCCATGATCGCTTCCGGCCACGCACCAGAGGCCAACAGCTGGACCGGACAACGCCGGGCCTGGTTCTTACGAGTATACCATAGCCCCACGAAGGATCGGCGCCAGTCTGGGCTATCCAGCTTTACCGGCTGATTCCCAGGGCTCGGCGCATCTCCGGCAAGGTCAGGGGCCCGAAGTACACGGAGACCAGCCGCCCCCGAGGATCAAGGACGACCGAGGTGGGTAAAACACCCACATGATAGTCCAACAGGCTGACCTGCAGCACCGGATCCACTAACAGCGGGTACCGCGCGCCTACCCGGCGCCCGAAGGCCGCGATGGTGGCGCGGCTGTCCGCCGTCCCCACCACGCCGAGCACCGCCGGAGCGGCGCCTAGTCCTACCTGGCGACCCTCCGACCATGCCCGTTCCAGCAAGGGCATCTCCGTCACGCACGGGGGGCATGTAGGAGACCAAAAGTTGATCAGGACTCGACGCCCGCGAAGCGCCGCCAGATGTACGGACGTCCCACCCGTATCGGTTAAGGTAAAGTCAGGCGTCGTGGCGCCGAGGCGGAGGCCCGGCAGCGACGGCGTCTGGTGAGGGGCGCCGGCACTCGGCCACAGGACAAGGGCCGCCAGCGCCGCCATCAGACACATCCAGCCTATTAGCAGGCTGACCAGGAAGCGGCGGGCCCACCGGGGCAGCGCCCGAACGGACGCAAGAGCGATCATCGATCCCCACCCAAGTCTCGGCCCCCTATTGCGCGCCATTGTCCAAGGCTGTTATGCTGCCACATGAACCCATTTACCTGGCGCCACATGAGGGAATCCTCGATGGTCTGTCCGCGCTGCACCTTGCTTCATCCCGCCGGCACCAACAAATGTAGCCATTGTGGGACCAGCCTGCGCGGTCCCCTTGAGGCCCTGTCCGTCGTGGCCACCGAAAACGCCCCCACGAGCATCGGAGTGATCTCGGGCGCATCTCTCCTGTCGTGCCTGGCCCTCGCCCTGATCGTGCCGAGCATCGCCTCCGCTGCCTTATCGATCGGGTCGTACGTCGGCATCATCAGTATCACCAACATCTGGCTGTCTCTCTACCGGGGCCATAATGGCGAATGGTTGCGGGGAGTCCGAGGGGTCGCCTACAGCGGGGCCCTCCTGATCTCGCTGGTGGCCGAGGTAGCGCGCCTGGATAATCTGCAAACCATGCCCGTGCCGACCCTGGGAGGAGCACCGCTCGCCCTGCCGGTTCCGACAGCCACCGCCACGGAATTGCTGGCCGCCCTTCTGATCATATTGGATCCCCTCGTGGTGCGCCCACTCGTTCATTGGATCGAAGAGGGCGTGGAACGTGGAGAGGCTCCGACCCTACCGCCCATCGCCTCCTGATGCCCCGCGGATCAGCGGAGGGCAAGCAGCCGATCGACCACCATGGCGGCAAACAATAGGGCCAGGTACAGATTAGAGTAGATGAAACAGGCCCGCGCTCTCGACAGGGAAGCCTCGCGGAGTAGTAGGCCGGTTTGCAGGAGAAAATACCCCCCAAGGGCCAGAGCCATGACCAGGTAAAACCAACCCATGGCCTGGGTCGCGCTCAGCAGCAAGGTCGAGGCGACGAGTATCCCCGTGTAGACAAAAATGTTCCATCGGGTCTTGTCCAGGCCGCGGACCACCGGCAGCATGGGGATGCCCGCCTTGGTGTAGTCCTTCTGGGTCAGGATGGAAAGGGACCAGAAATGCGGAGGCGTCCACAAGGTGATGATCACGAATAATAACCACGCTGGAAGCGCTATGTCGTCCCGCACGGCCGCCCAACCCACAAGGGGCGGAATCGCCCCCGCGACTCCACCGATCACGATGTTCTGCGGAGTCAGGCGCTTCAGCCAGAGGGTGTAGATGACGACATAGTAGAAGTTCCCCGCGAGGGCGAGCAAACCGCTCAGCAGATTAACCCAGGTCGCGAACACCAGGAATGAGAGGGCGGTCAACACCAGACCAAAGATCAGGGCGTTGATGGGCTTGAGTCGTCCCGACGGCAATGGGCGCTTTTTGGTCCGCGCCATCAGGCCATCGATGTCGCGGTCGATGTAGTGGTTGAGGGCGCTGGCTCCCCCCGATGCGAATGCTCCTCCGAGCAAGGTAAGCAGCACCAAACGAACCACCTGCGCATCGCCCTCGGGCCGAGTGCTGGTGGCGATCAGAACCGCCGCCAGGGTCGTAATCAGGAGCAAAACCATGATGCGCGGCTTGACCAGCACCAAATAATCCGAGGCCACTGCCCGCCAACGCGCGGCGGGCGCGAGCTTCTCCACCGGAGCGCCCTCGCGCAACGCGGAGCGGGGAGCCGGTTCCACCATCGAGCTCACAGCCTGTATGGTCCTGGTTGGCGCCGCGTCTCGCGGATCATTGGTTCCTCCCCGTACTCTTGCTTCGCGCGCCTGACGGCCACCTCGCGGCAGCCAGCTCTCAGGAGATAGGCACCGTTATGTAAAATAGCGCGAACAACACGACCCAGACCGCGTCGACAAAGTGCCAGTAGAGGGTCGCCGCGTGGAAGACCATGTCATTACCTTGGTGGTACTTCCCTCTTAGGGTACCAATTAGGACCGTGAGAAGAAAGATCACCCCACCGGTCACATGGGCGCCATGAAGACCAGTCAGCAAAAAGAAGGTAGAACCATAGGTCTGGGCGCTGAAGGCGACATCCTGCAGGTGCTTATATTCATAGACCTGGCCGCTCAAGAAACCAATCCCCAGGACGAGGGTCACGGCCAGGAGAAAGAGCGTTCGCTGGGTGTTGCCCCTCTTCAACGCCTGGTACGCGAAGTGCATGGTCACGCCGCTGCTCAAAAGCACTACGGTGTTGACGGTGGGCAACGGCCAGTTAAACCGTTCGTAGTACTTGTGTACCCCGTGAGCCAGCCCAGGGATGAGCGGAGGCCACACCGGCGCGGCCCGGCGCACGTAGAGGTACATGAAAATGAGGCTGCCAAAAAGGGCCATCTCGGAGGTCAAGAAGCACATGATCCCGATAAAGCCGTTACTCAGGCCCGTGTTCGTCTGGGCCCGCTGGTGCTGGGGCACCACCGCGCTACCGGCGCTCATTCGCAATCCTTCCTGTATTGAGGTCTATTCATGGGTGGATGAACCAGCGATATGGGCGACATCGTCCCGGACCCCGAAGTACGGGGCCGGCACCGTATAGTCGTACGGAAGGGAATCAATCACCGGCACGGTCGCGAAGTTTCCGTGCGGGGGCGGCGAGGCGGTGGCCCATTCGAGGGTACGCCCGCCCCACGGGTTGGCGGGGGCCTTCTCTCCATGTACCAGGCTATTAGCCGCATTGTACATGAAGATCAGGAAGGACGCGCCGAGAATGAAGGCCGAGAGACTGATAAACAGGTTCCAGGTTCCAAATTGCGGATCATAGTCAGCCACACGGCGGGGCATCCCCAGGAGACCAACGATATGCATGGGGAAAAAGGTGGTGTTAAAGAAAATGAACATGAACCAGAAATGCAGTTTGCTCAAGCGCTCGTTCAGCATGCGCCCGGTCATCTTGGGCCACCACATGTAGATCCCGGAGAAGATACCGAACACGCTGCCGCCAAAGAGCACATAGTGCAAATGGGCGACCAAGAAGTAGGTTCCATGCTCATGGAGGTCGACCGGCACCGAGGCCAGCATGATCCCGGTAATGCCGCCGAGGGTAAAGGTGGAGACAAAGCCCAGAGCGAACAGCAATGGGGCGTCCAGCCGCAGTTTCCCCTCGAACAGGGTCGCCACCCAGCTAAAGACCTTAATCCCGGTGGGCACCGCGATGATCATTGTGGTAATCATGAAATAGACTTCGAGCCAGGGCTGCACCCCGCTGGTGAACATATGGTGCGCCCAGACCAGGAAAGCCAGCAGGCCGATTGCCATGGTCGAATAGGCGATTGCCTTGTACCCGAATATCGGCTTCCGCGAAAACACCGGAATGATCTCGGAGACAATGCCCATGGCCGGCAAGATCATGATGTAGACCGCCGGATGGGAATAGAACCAGAACATATGCTGCCAGAGGAGGACGTTGCCGCCCTTGCTCGGCTCGAAGAACGGCGCCCCAAAGAGAATCTGCATCAGTTGCACCGAGAGGCCGCCCGCCAGGGCCGGGGTGACGATCAGGGTCAGAATGACCGTCACCAACATCGCCCACACGAACAACGGCAGGCGGAAGTACGACATTCCCGGCGCCCGCATATTCACGATCGTGACCAGGAAGTTAATCGCGGTGATCGTGGACGACACGCCGACCACGATCACGCTGAGAAGCCAGCAGATCTGCCCGTAATCGTGAGCCAGCCCGAACGGGGTCTGGGTGCTGATCGGAGGGTAGGACGTCCATCCAGCCTGCGCCGCTCCGCCAAACAGGAAACCCACGAACATGATGATCCCGCCCGGCGGGAACAGCAAGTAGCTAATCAGATTGAGGCGGGGAAATGCCACGTCTCCGGCCCCGATCATCAGCGGCATCAAATAATTGCCGAAACCTCCCACCAGGAACGGGATGGTGAAGAGGAAGATCATCGCGGAGCCGTGAACGGTGGAAAACTGATTAAAGACGTCGGGCGCCAGAACCTTGCTCCCTGGCTGCGCCAAGTTAAGCCGCATTCCCTCCGCCAACAAGCCGGCCACGATGAAGAAAACGAAGCCCGTGAGCATATAGTTGATCCCGATCACCTTGTGATCGGTGCTGAAGATATGCCGGCGTAACCACGACTGCGAGCCGTGCTGGGCGTGCGCGTCGTGGTGACTATCCAGCCCCAAGGCCGTTGCTGCCATTCCAGGAACCTCCCGACCCCTCTGCTCTCCGCTCCACCGCCGGGCAGGTTGCCCAACGGTCCCCATCTCAGTTGTTCTTGGCGCCCTGATCGATCCAGGCGGTAATCTTGGATAGCTCGGTCGGCGAAAGGTACGGGCCGCCAAGCGGCATCCGATTCCCCCCGGGATACGGTCCCGTGGCCCCGGTGATCTGCCAGAGCACGCTTCCCTTGTGATTCCCCGCTTTGATAATCGGCCCGGGCACGATATTCCCACCCTTGAGCAGCCCCTGATAGGTGCCGAGATCAAGGTTCCCCAAATGGGTCGCGATATGGCAGGCGGCGCAGTGAGCAGTGAAAATCGGCTCGATATCCTTACTGAAGGACAGGTTGGCGGTACTGGCCGAGCCCGAATTTGCTTGCTGTTGCTGCTTCGCCCAGGCCGCGAAATTCGCCTGGGTCATCACGAAGAGCTTGGCATACATTTGCGAGTGGCCGACCCCACAGAACTCGGTGCAAATCAGGCGGTACTGGCCTACCCGAATGGTCTTGAAATGCATCTCGGTCGGATACCCCGGCACCGCGTCCTGCTTGACCCGAAACTCCGGTACCCAGAAGGAGTGGATGACATCACGGGCATGCAATCTGACCGTGACCACGCCCAGCGGCATGTGGCACGTACCGACCTCGGTAATCCCGTACTTGGGGTGGTCGCATTCCCACTGAAACTGGCTCGCCTGAACGTTGATAATGTATGCCTGCTTGGGAATGGCGACGATGTCGACGTAGACCTTAAAGCTCATGGCCGTCAACACAATCAAGAAGATCACGGGAATAATGGACCACACAATCTCCAGGCGCGTGTTCCCATGAATATCGGACCCCAGGGCGTCCAGGGGCTCATCCTTCCGCCGCCGATAGCGCAGGCAGAAGTAGAGGAGAAACCCTTGCACGATGAGGAACACGGCCACGCTGGCCACCAGCATGAACTTGAAGAGAAAGTCTATGCTCTGCGCGTGGTCCGTCGCCTCGGGCAGCGCGCCGGTGAGGGGCGTGACGATAATCCACGCGCTGAGCAGGACGAAGATAACCACCAGGATGGCCGAGACACGGGCGAGGCTCATGGTCGTATCGCAACCTCTCTACTATGCGGCCGCTATCCAGAGGGGCGCCGCAAGTCCAGTCAAGCTCATCAATTCCACATGCGGGAGCGGGTTGCTGCCCGCACGACACCATCCGCGGTTGGGGCTTCCGCGGCCGGCGGCGAGCCGCCTGGCGCGGCGGTGAGGGGCTGATCCCGCCGTTGCTGTTGCCTATGCTACCCACTGGCCCCTGAGTCCGTCAACCGTGAATCTGGAGATTCCCCGCCGAGGTGGGCCTCCCGACCCCCTTGAGGCAAGGTGGAAGGGGTGCTTCTATGGCCCACCAAAGATGTTGAGGGGCAGCACGAACGAGACAACCCAGTTTGGGGCGTCGACAATTTCACTGATTTTGAGGTCGCCCACCACCGAGCAGAGCGTGTACGCCTCAAGCGGCGGGAGATTTCGCGTCCGTCCCAGGTACGCAATCATCCCGCGCACCGCGTCGCGCGAGGCCTCCATGAGATCCGGACCAATGCCCGTGGTCGCGTGATAGCCCTGCTCCCGCCCCCGGCGAACCAGAGCGCCGGGAAGCGAATATGCTGGTTGGGTCAAGGTGAAATCCCGGTGGAGGGAAAAATTGACCGTGACGCTCGCGGCGGTCTCGATGGCCGTGCCGCACACCTCGCCATCACCTTGCGCGGCATGGGCATCACCGAGGGAAAACAGCGCGTTTTCCACTTCGACCGGCACATAGAGCGTCGTGCCGGAGCGCATGAATCGAATGTCCATGTTGCCGCCCACCTGCCGGGGCGGCAGGGTAGCATGCTGGCCCGGTTCACTAGGCGCCACCCCGATCACCCCGACAAACGGATCCAGGGGAATCTCGATCCCCGGACGGAACTGGGCCGTGCCACGGTCCTGGTCGAAGCGCCAGTTCTGGACGAATGGATCGGGGTAGTCGGCGGCCAGGAGACCGAAACCAGGGATATTGGCGGACCAGCCCCAGTCCCGAGTCGTAATCTCCAGAATGTCCACCTGGAGGACATCGCCCGGCCGCGCGCCCAGGATGGCTACCGGGCCGCTGATTGGGTTGATCCGAGAAAAATCGAGGTTCAGGACCGCGTCGATCCCCGATCCAGGCGGAATCTGCCCATTCCCCGAGTCGCGGGTTTGGATGGTGACCGGCTCATTCTCATGGACGGTCAAAACCGGAGTGATCTCGTTGTCCCAAAAGTGTTGGTATTGGCCCTCGTGTATGGAGTGGATCGATCGCGCCGCCATCCTGCATCCTCCCTCGCGCTTCGTCGTGCCTCGGGCCTCATGCTACCACGGTTGCTCTCGGCTTGTGGAGCGTCAAGGACCGTTCGGTACATACATCCGACTGCGGTTGGAGGCCCGGGACAACACGCTATCAAACACCGCTTGACGCCCCACGAGGTGGTTGTCGCGTTCCCCTCCGTCTCGTAGCATGACCCCATGCAGCGATCGACGTCCTGCCCATCTCGCGGCCGCTATGCTCCCAGCCCTTCGGGCCCCCTGCACCTTGGTAACCTGCGTACCGCCTTGCTGGCCTGGCTGTTTGCCCGATCCGGGGGCGGCTCATTCGTCCTCCGGCTGGAGGATCTGGATCGGGCGAGAGTCCGCCCTGGGGCTTCCGAGGGGATCGTCCGAGATCTGAGATGGCTGGGGATTGACTGGGATGAAGGGCCGGACGTGGGCGGCCCAAGCGGCCCATACCAGCAAAGCGATCGGCTGCCGCTCTACCGCGATCATCTGAATCGGCTCCTGGAACTCGGCCTTGCCTACCCCTGCTATTGCAGTCGGGCGGACGGCGCCATCGCGGCCAGCGCACCGAACGGCCCCCTGAAGGAAAGCGCCGGTTACACCGGCGCCTGCCGCGATCCGGAGCTTCGGGCCAGTCGGCGCCGATCCCACCCCAACCGTGAGCCCGTCTTTCGTTTCGCGGTCACCAGCGGGGATCAGGACGTGGTGGACGCTGTCGCCGGCCATCGCCGTTTCGGCCTGAAGTCGGGCCAGGATGATTTCGTGATCTGGCGAGCCGGCGGCGTCCCAGCCTATCAGCTGGCCGTGGTGGTGGATGATGCCTTGATGGGGATCGGCCAGGTCATCCGGGGAGACGACTTGCTCGACTCCACTCCCCGCCAAATGGCGCTTTACCTGGCGTTTGGCTACCAGGCGCCGAATTGGGCACACGTGCCGATCGTGCGCGATGCGGCGGGCAAGAGAATGGCCAAACGAAGCTCGGACGAAGGGCTGGATGGGGCGCGCGCCCGCGGCTGCCGGACGGAAGAGGTCGTTGGAGCGCTCGCCGCGAGCATCGGCCTGGTTCCCGACGGCACTGTATGTGCCGCCAGGGAGCTCCTGAATGAATTCAATTCAGCCAGGCTGGTGCCTCAACCAGGTCTATAAGCCGAGTTCTGTACCCTGGCCGAAGCCAGGGCGACGACCATCTCTCTAGGACGCCGATTACTCGGCGCCTCAAGCGACCAACCCGGGGGCAAGGGCGAGCCATCCCTGGACAGCCTATGGCTGTCCGCCCCCTGTTCGGTCTTGCTCCAGATGGGGTTTACCGCGGCTAGCCGGTCGCCCGACTACCGGTGAGCTCTTACCTCACCATTTCACCCTTACCCAGCCTTTCGGCCGTCGGCGGTATGTTTCTGTGGCACTTTCCTTGGGGTCACCCCCACTGGGCGTTACCCAGCACCCTGGCTACGTGGAGCTCGGACTTTCCTCATACGGCAGAGCCGCATGCGGTCGCCCGACCTGGTTGAGGCGACATGCAGTCTAGCATGCCTACCGGGTTGGCGCAAGACCGCGGAAGCGATGAAGCGATGGACCGATATCCCCACAATGCCTTACCCTCACCAGAGAGCTTCATGGCCGGTTCGATGAGGAACATGGCTGCTATTCCGAAAGGGGAACCCATGAGTTGGGCGCGTACGATCCTGGTCGGATTGGCCAACCCGCGGACCGCTGACTATCTGGTCCAGACCGGGGTCGCCCTTGCCCGCGCGCGGGGCAGCCGACTGGTAATCGTCAGCATCGTGGTGGTCCCGCCACAGGATACGCTCAGTAGCGGCGCCCGGCCGGCCAGAACCCAGAGGCGGCTCCTCCGCCGCGCGGCTCAGATCGCCGAGGCCGCCGGGGTTCAAGCCGAGACCGTGGTCCGGGCCGACCACCAGGTGGACGAGGCGCTGGGGGCCGTGGTGGCGGAGGTCGGGGCCAGCCTCCTGATCCTCGGGTGGGCGCCAAGCCCTCGGTTCGCCCGACCGGCTGACTCGTCGCTCTGGCGCCTGAGCCAGGAGCCACCCTGCGATATCCTGGCCGTCCGCCGGCATGAAGGCTCCGTACGGCCGCGGCATATACTCCTGCCCGTCCGCGGCGGCCAGCACGCGGATCTGGCCGCCGATCTGGCGGTCACTCTGGCGCGCGCCTGGGAGGGCACGGTCACCGCGCTCAGGGTGATCCCCTCCTATGTCCCCGAGGAAGAGATGGAGGTCGAACAAACAGCCTTCGCAACCTATTGGGCCTCGCTGCATCCAGATGTCCTGGTAGCCCGCGCGGTGGTTGCCGCGAACGTGCGGCGAACCCTCCTACTGGAAGCGGCCCAGGCCGACCTGGTAATCATGGGCGCGGCGGCGAGCAGCAGATCGTTTCCCTTTCCCTTCGGCCAGGTGGCGGAGGAAATCGCCGAACGCTCGCTCTGCCCGGTGTTTATCGCCAAGACCGAACTGCCCATGGCCCTGGACGAGGGAATAGCCCCACCGCGGACGGTAGATCGGGATGGCGTTTCGCGGGCCGAAACGGTATCCAGCACGGTCGATAAATGGTTTGCCGAAAACACCTTCCACAGTAAGGAATTCGCTGCCCTGGGCGAGCTCGTGCGCCTCAAGGAACAGCAGGGGCTTACGATAAGCCTGATTTTGCCGACTCTCAACGAGGAAGAGACGATCGGCGAGATTCTGGAGTGCATGCGCGAGGAGTTGCAGCGGCGCGTCCCCCTGCTCGACGAAATCCTGGTCATCGACAGCCGATCCCAGGACCGCACCGCATCGATTGCCCGCGTCCACGGGGTGCCGGTCTACGTTCACCAGGATTTGTTGCCGGATCAGGGTAGCTTCCATGGCAAGGGAGAGGCCCTCTGGAAAAGCCTCAGCGTGGCCAAGGGCGACATCATCGCCTGGATCGATACCGATATCGCCAACATCCACCCTAAGTTCGTCTACGGCCTCCTGGGGCCACTCCTGAAAGAGCCTCGTATTGGCTATGTAAAGGGATTTTACCGGAGGCCGCTGCGCCAGGGTGGCGTGCTCCATGAAGCAAGCGGTGGTCGCGTCACCGAGCTTACCGCGCGTCCTCTAATTAACCTCTTCTATCCGCTCCTCTCCGGGTTGATTCAGCCCCTCTCGGGTGAGTACGCGGGGCGCCGAAATCTCCTGGAACAGCTGCCCTTCTTTACAGGCTATGGGGTGGAAATTGGCCTCCTGATTGATATTCTGGAACAATTTGGCCTCAATGCCATCGCCCAGGTCGATCTGGAGCAGCGAATCCACCGGAATCAGTCACTCAGCGCGCTCAGCCGTATGTCGTTCACGATCATGCAGACCGTGATCACTCGTTTGGAAAGCCGGCGTCACATCGAACTGGTATCGGAAATCAATCGATCCATGAAGGCGATCATTCAGACACCCGAGCATCTGCAACTGGATGTCCGCCGGGTGGAGGAATTCGAGCGCCCCCCCATGGCCTCACTGCAAGCGCCAGTCGCCTAATATACCGAAGCCGAAATCCCATGGCGGTTCTCGGTAGAGGCACCGGGTACCGGGTACCCTTTGGGTGTGGTGATGGGTGCCCTCGGGCCGCGCCGCCGGGCACCCACAAGGGCTGCCCCTACAACTGGTGGTCGACTTGCGCCGATCGCCTAGCGTGACGCCCCTGGCTGGGTGAGATGCCCACGGATCGCCTCCACCAAGCCGCCAATCGTATGCTCCTCGGCCACGATCGTCGGGACCAAGCCACACTCCCTGGCGGTGTCCGCGGTCACCGGACCAATGCACGCCACCGTCAATCCGCTCAGCAGGGTTGCCACGTCGCCGCCAAGGGCCTGGCAGAGGTTCCGGACGGTCGAGGAACTGGTGAAGGTGACGATGTCCACCGCGCCCGTCGCCAGCGCCTGTCGGAGCGCGGGAGCATCTTCGTCGCCGGGAACCGTCCGGTAGGCGACGTATTGCTCGACCCGCGCCCCGCGCCGCTCCAGGCCCTCCACCAAGCGGCGATCGGCGATATCGGCCCGCGCGAGGAGAACTCGGGCCCCTTCGGCGTCGGGAAGGCCGGCGGCCACCGCGTCGGCCAGGAAGGTATCCGGCATATACGCTACCTCGGCTCCCTTCGCGCGCAAGGCGCGGGCGGTGGCGGGGCCAATCGCCGCCATGCGAACCGCGCCAAGGTCCGCCCACGAGTTACCCAAGGCTCGAAGCCGCTCGTCGATTGCCGCCACCGCGTTGACGCTGGTGAAACAGATCCAATCAAAGCGCGCGGAGTCGGCCAGCGCGGCGTCGAGATCGGAATAGTCCGCCGCCGGTTCGATCCGGATGGCCGGAAACTCGATCACCCGCGCGCCGAATGACCGTAGCCGTGCCGAAAGCGCGCCTGCCTGCTCGCGCGCTCGCGTGACCAGAATCGTCTTGCCGGAGAGGGGGCCCTGAAACCAGGCCAGGGTAGGCGCGAGTCCGGCTACCCGGCCAACCACGGTCACGGCCGGCGCCGTGAGGCCGGCGAGCGCGGCATCCTCGGCAATCGTTCCCAAGGTGCCCAACACGACCTGCTGGTCCGGCCAGGTACCGCGACGCACCACCGCGACCGGGGTGGTCGAGGCCCTGCCGGAGGTAATCAGCCGGGCGCCAATCGCTTCCAGGTGTCCGACCCCCATCAGAAACACCAGCGTATCCGGTCCGGCCGCCAGGGCCTCCCACGGCACCGTGGACTCGCCCTTGGCCGGATCCTCGTGGCCGGTAACCACCGTGAAGGCCGGCGTGAAGTCGCGGTGCGTGACCGGGATACCGGCATAGGCGGGAGCGGCGATGGCCGAGGTAACGCCGGGCACCACCTCGAACGGGATGCCGGCGCCGGCCAGTGCCTCCGCTTCCTCGCCTCCCCGCCCAAACACGAAGGGATCGCCCCCCTTCAGCCGTACCACGCGCTTCCCCGCCTTCCCCTTTTCGACCAGCAGGGCGTTGATTTCTTCCTGGCTCAGCGCATGGTCCCCCGGGCCCTTGCCCGCGAAAATCAGCTCGGCATCCGGGGGCGTCTGCTGGAGCAGCGCGTCATTGGCCAACCGATCGTAGACCACTACCTCTGCATCTCGCAAACGGCGCAGACCTTTGACCGTGATGAGGTCTGGATCACCTGGACCCGCGCCCACCAGGGATACCAGACCCATCGCGCTATTGGCGGTTATCGTATCCTCGGCCAAACTTCCTCCGCTTTCTCCGTCGAAGGGTAGCAGATTGCCCCTGCCATGGCTCCCAAGCTGGCAGCTTCTCGCGGTATCCCGTCGGGTGCTAGAATATCCAGGCTACACCGTGGAGGTAGAAACTATGTCCGGGCATTCAAAATGGTCGCAGATCAAGCGCCAGAAGGGCATCAACGATAATAAGCGGGGCCAGGCATTCACTCGCCTGGGACGCGAAATCACCATCGCGGTCCACGAGGGCGGCGGCGATCCGACCGCCAACTTCCGCCTGCGCCTGGCGATCCAACGGGCGCGCGACAGCAACATGCCGCTGGATAACATCGACCGCGCGGTCAAGCGTGGCTTGGGCGGCGGAGACAGCGGCCACCTGGAGGAACTAACCTACGAAGGCTATGGCCCTGGGGGCGGCGCCGTGTTGGTGGAAGTGATGACCGACAACAAAAACCGGACGGCGGGTGAGGTGCGGCATGTATTTTCCCGTTGCGGCGGCAACCTTGGGGAAAGCGGCTCGGTAGCCTGGCAATTCACTGACCGCGGAATCATCTCCGTGGCCCTGCACGATGACGACGCCGATGATATCGAGCTGCTCGCCATTGATGCCGGAGCGGTGGATGTGTCGAGGAGCGAGGATGAGCTGGAAGTCCAGACCGAACCGTCCGATCTCGAGGCGGTGCGCGTGGCCCTTGAGGCCCGCAAACTGGAGATTCTCAACGCCGAGCGCACCCTGGTGGCCAGCACAACCGTGGCGCTCGATCGTCAACAGGCAGTGCAAATGCTGAAGCTGGTCGATAAGCTGGAGGAACTGGACGATGTCCAGAAGGTATACAGCAACGTCGATATCTCCGATGAGGATATGGAGGCGTATGAAGGATAAGCGGTTCAATTCCTGGTGAGCGAGGTACCGCCGCGCGTGCTGGGAATCGACCCTGGCACGGCCATTATGGGCTATGGGATAGTCGAGGAGCGCGGGGGTACGTTGTTGGGAGTGGCGCATGGGGTGCTGCTTACCCCCGCGGGTGAGCCGCTGCCCACGCGGCTGCTCCGCCTGTATGAGGGCCTGCATACGGTAATTACCACGCACCAACCTTCCGTGATGGCCATTGAGACACTGTTCTTTAATCGGAATGTCCGGACCGCCCTCGCGGTGGGCCACGCGCGCGGGGTCGCCTTGTTGGTGGCGGCACAGAAGGGGCTTCCCGTGGTGGAGTATTCGCCCCAGCAGGTGAAGGACGCGGTCGTGGGGTATGGAGCGGCCGGCAAGGATCAGGTGCAAAAAATGGTCACCACCCTGTTGGGTCTCCGCGAGGTGCCGCGACCCGATGATGCCGCCGACGCCCTGGCAATCGCGATTTGCCATGTGCATAGCGCCCGCCTCACCTGGATGATGTCCGCTCCGAGAGCCGGTGTACGATGATTGAGGCGCTGCATGGGGTGGTGGAAACGTGCGAACCGGACGCCGCTGTGCTACGCTTGGGATATATCAGCGTCCGGGTAGGAATCACGGCCGAGACGGCGGCCGTTCTTCGCCCGGGGGAGCGGGCGTCGCTTCTGACTCACCTACATTTTCGCGAGGACGTGCTGGCGCTGTATGGGTTCGCTACCGCCGAGGAGAGGAGCCTCTTCGAGGAACTGCTCGGGGTAAGCGGCGTAGGGCCCAAGGTCGCCATCGGCTTTCTCTCCGCCTTTACCCCGCAAGCACTCCGAGAAACAATCGAGCAGGAAGATGTAACCCGTCTAACCAGGGTTCCCGGGGTCGGACGAAAAACGGCACAACGCGTAGTGCTCGAATTGAAGGGCAAGCTTGCCGTGGTAGGCGGACCGGTATCCGCGCCGCTCACGGCCCGCGATCAGGATCTGTTAAGCGTGCTGTCCGGGCTGGGCTACAGCGCCGCCGAGTCAGCAGCCGCCTTGCGGCATAGCAGTGAGGTAGCGATCGCTGGAACCGATGAAGACCGACTCCGCGCCGCGCTCGGGTATTTCGCCGGTCACTGAGCCGAAAAAAGCGCCACTTCCGGCTCTGACCCCGGCGGGAACGCCGGGGCTGGACCCCACGCCCCCGATCGTGGCCGAAGTTCCGATCCCAGCCCCGTTGGTTGCCTTCCCGCCCCGAGTCCGTGTCTGGATCCTTTCCGTGCTTGGCCTCGTGGCGTTCCTGTTCCTCCTCCGGGTTACCACGATTCTGACCCCGTTCTTGTGGGGAGTCGTGGCGGCCTATTGTTTCAATCCGCTCATCCGGATGGTATGCCACCGTACCCATCTTCCCCGCTTCGTGGTCGTCTCGGCCATCTATCTTGCCTGGTTCGGCGCCCTCATCGCGCTCTTCTCCGTGGCGGTTCCGCGTCTCAATGCTCAGGTGAATCAACTCGCGAACGATCTCCCCACGATCGTCAGTGACCTACAGGCCCGCTATTTCGGCACCACCAATCAGCCATTGCAGGTGGCGGGCTTTACCATTGACGTGCCGCAGATCACCCGACAACTGGCGGCCGGCCTCAATTCCTTTGTCACGAACTTCGCCGGCGGCACCTACTCGGCGGTCGTTGGCGCCGTGGGCCGGATCGCCCAATTCTTGTTGTTTCTGATCGTCACGTTCTATCTCTCGGTCGACGCCCCCAATATTGGGGCGAAACTGGCCGCGATCATCCCGAACCGCTACCGCGCGGAGGTTCTTGAGGTCGGGAAGCAGATGGATCATGTACTCAGCCAGTACCTACGTGCCCAACTTATCTTGATCGCCTTGATGTCGGTGGCCAGCTTCATCGTCCTGTCCCTGATGGGCGTACGCTTCGCCTTGATCCTGGCCCCCATCGTGGGCGTCCTGGAAATCTTCCCGGTAATCGGTCCCTTCGCCGCGATTACCGGGGTCACCTTGATCGCCCTGCTATCCCCGCCGAACTACGGCCTATCACACACCGGCTCGGCGTTAATCGTCGCTCTGGCCTTTTTCATTCTTCGCCAGGTTGAGGACTACGCGGTGATCCCCAACGTGATTGGCCACGCGGTCCGCCTGCATCCCGTCCTCATCCTCTTCGCCGTCACCGCCGGGGCAACCATTGGCGGTGCCCTGGGACTCTTCCTGGCCGTACCGATCACCGGCGCCCTGCGGGTGCTTGCGATCTATCTCTACCGGAAGATGGACTTCTGATGAGCCATCAGGCTTCCGGCCTCATGCTCAGCCGGAGTGAAGCGATCGCGTTCGCCGCCGAATGTCGGGCCGAGGGCCGGCGCCTGGTGGTGACCAATGGCTGCTTCGACCTGATCCATGCGGGCCATGTCGCCTACCTCGCCGCCGCGCGAGCCCTGGGCGACGTCTTACTGGTAGGGCTCAACGGGGATGCCACGGTGCGCGCGCTCAAAGGACCGGATCGGCCGCTCACCACCCAAGCGGATCGCGCGGCGGTCCTCCTGGCCCTCCGCGTAGTGGACGCGCTGGTCATTTTCGATGAACCCACGGCCGGCCCCCTCCTGGAGGATCTCCGGCCGCCAATCTACGCCAAGGGTGGTGACTACGCGCCAACCGGCGGGGGCGCCGGGATCCCTCTGCCCGAGGAGCCCGTGGTCCGCGGCTACGGCGGCGCGATCCACCTGCTTCTCTATCTCAACGGGCGCTCGACCAGCGCCTTGATCGATCGGGTCAGGCACGGCCGAACGGACCGATCCGTCCGATCCGACTGATCGGCACTGCCCCCTACACTGGCTGAAGCATCTCGTGAAGCCGGGTCTCCGAATCCAGGCTAGTCAGGCCGATTAAGCGATCGCCAAGGGCGAGGACAGTGTCCTTGGTGGGAAACGATCGGACCCCCTCATGAATGAGGAGAGACAGGA
>DATBTL010000079.1:0-4935 GCA_036559345.1 Chloroflexota bacterium
GGCAATGACCGCCACCATGCGCCGTTTCAAGTCACTGCCGCTGACCAGTAACCAAGGGGATGAAATATGAACCGGATCGATCCGAACGGCCTGCCTACCCAGACCTTTGAGTGGGGCGCGATCACCTGGTTCGTGGCGCCCCACTGGCGCCGTTCGTAGCATCCCATGGTAGGGGCTCCAATCGCCGGAGGGCTACGCGGACTGGGAAAGTGGCTTAGTACTTCCGCCGCCAGGCGCGGAATCCCAAGCGAGGTAGCCCATTCGGGTACTCTCCGATTGACGGGTTCTATCGTAGTATGGGACGTGTATCGATCACATGGCGCCATCATGCCCGGCGCCGGAGCCTGAAGGAAATGAGTATGCGGGAGCTACCGCCGGGCCTGCGCCGCTACTTGGTGCTTCTCCACCTCATATTCGTGGTGGTGCTGGCCTACCAGGTGATCCCAGCGGTACGCCATGGATGGGCCGCGCATCTTTCCGCCGACACGGTGCTTGCCCTGGTCGTCTACGTCGCTCTCAGCTACCTGGCCGAGCATACCACCCTGCAGATCAAGGGTGATGCCTGGCAGAACCTCGCCACCACCGCTAATATCGGGGCGCTGCTGCTGTTCGCCCCGCCCATCCCGATGCTGATCGCCCTCGCCGCCGCCCTGATATCCCAGGCGAGAAAAAGGAAGACGGCCCTGGTTCAACGGGCCTTCAATGTTACCCATCCTGCCTTGAGCGTGGGTCTGGCGGGTCTGCTCTGCTCGATCTTCATCCCTCCCACGGCCCTACTGCACGGCGGCTTCCTGGCGGCGTTCCCCGGTCTGATCCTCCTGATCAGCTTGTTCTACCTGCTTGATATCGGAACGATGCTGGGCCTGCTGGGGTTACTAGGACAGGGTTCGCCCTGGAAGATCTGGCGGCAAGCGTATCGGCACACATTGATCCCGGAATTGGCGGCGGGTTCCTTCGGCATCGTGGGCGCTATCGTCTGGGGCTACGATCGGCTTGCCGTGGCGCTGCTGATCGTGCCCCTAATAGCCTTGCGGTCGGCATTCCGCGCCAATGCTCAGGCGGAGGAGCGGGCGCGAGTCTTGCGGCAGCGTTCCAGCCAGCTTGAGACCGTGTTGGCGGTGGGACAACATCTGCGGCTTCAGCAGAACCAGGCGGCGCTTGTGCAAGCGGTGGCCGAAGCCGCGCGTAGCATCCTGGGGGCGGAAACGGTCACCGGCTATCTCCGCGACGAGGAGGATTCCGCCCTCCTGCGCCGGATCGCTCTAGACCCGCCCGATGCCGCCAACCCCGGCCCCATCCAGTTCCCCCTCGCCAAGAGTGCCGTCGGCGCCGAAAACGGGGAGTTGTGCGTGCCATTGGAGCCTGACGGCGAGGGAATCATTGGGCTTCTCCTGATCGCCGGGGTTCCCGCCGCTACCGACGAGGCGGATCGCGATGTGCTGACCATCCTGGCTACCCAGGCCGGGATTGCCTTGCGGAACTCCTACTTACACGAGCGCGCGCTCGCCCTGGCGGCACAGGATAGCCTCACCGATTTGCTCAACCGTCGCGCGGCGCGGACCCGATTGGAGGAGGAGGTTTCGCGCGCCGAACGGGGCGGCCACCCGCTCTGTTTGCTGATGCTCGACCTGGATGACTTCAGCGCGATCAACAACACCTACGGCCATCACATGGGAGATGCTGCCTTGCGCGCCGTGGCGCGAGTCATGGAGGCCAACCTACGGGCGCTGGACGTGCCGGCCCGCTATGGTGGGGATGAGTTCGTGGCGCTATTGCCGGAGACTACCCTGGAACAGGGCCTGGCCAGCGCCGAACGCTTGGTGAAAGCACTGGCGGAACATCTGGTGATAGAAGGGGGCGTGAAAGTCAGCGTCGCGGCTAGCATTGGCGTGGCGGCGCTGCCCAACCATGGCCGGAGTTCCGAGGAATTGCTGCGCGCGGCGGATCAGGCGGCCTACGCGGCCAAGCACGCCGGCAAAGGGCGGGTTGCCCGCCCCGAGGACGCGGCGCTCGCCCTCGACCGTGATCCGCTGGTGCTGGCCGCCCAATTGGCCCACGCCAACATGGCCACCGTGGCGGCCTTGGCGGCCGCCGTGGACGCCAAGGATCCCTATACCCAGGGCCACTCCCATCGGGTCAGCCGCTACGCCACCACCCTCGCCAGGGCGATCGGTCTTTCGGCCTCCGACGTGGCGCGCATCGAGCTTGCCGGCCAGTTGCATGACGTGGGGAAAATCGGCGTCCCGGACGCCATTCTGACCAAGGCGGGCAAGCTTAGTGTCGATGAATATCTGGCTATCCAGCAGCATCCGGTAATCGGGGAGCGGATGCTGGCCGATGTGCCGTTCCTGCGCGAGATTCTGCCCGCCGTCCGGCACCATCATGAGCGCTGGGACGGGGACGGCTATCCGGACCGGCTCTCGGGAGCCCAGATCCCGTCCGACGCGGCAATCCTGGCGGTGGCCGACTCCTTCGACGCCATGACCAGCAGCCGCACCTACCGTGCCGCCCTCCCAGTGGCCGAGGCACGGCGCCGGATCCTGGAAGGCAGCGGCAGCCAGTTCAGTCCCGAGGTGGTGCGCGCCTTCGAGCAGGCGATGGCCGCCGGGAGCATCAGCGCCGTTACGGTACCCTGGGGCGAAGGGCTGATCGAGGTCTTCGAGCACGCCAGTTAAGGCACAGTTCGCGGTGGCGAAGAGGCTGGGTTGGTCTGATGGCTCTCAGGCGCTTTTGATACCCTGGCGCTGAGCCCAAGCCGCTAACCGCGCGTGCCCTATCATGAAGGGGAGGGCGCTTCGCCCCGCGATCGTCGAGAGAGATCGGTACGAACCGGACTGCTCGGTTCGTCGCCGGCGCGGGCTTCGGTTGGGGAGAAAAGATCGGGCATGACCGAAGCAGCACCGAGGAAACGACGGACGCGGAGCGGACCGGCACGTTGGCTGCTGCGCGGCTACGCGCCGGGAGACGAGGAAGGTCCCTACAAAAAAGAGATCCCCGAGCACCAGCACCCCTGGTGGCGGGTGATGTGCCTGACCGGCGTCGACTACTTCTCCTCGCTGGGGTACGCGCCCGGCATCGCCGCCCTGGCCGCGGGCGTGCTCGCCCCGATCGCCACCGTCATCCTGGCCCTCGTCACCCTGGTCGGCGCCACGCCCATGTACCGCTGGGTGGCGGGGGAGAGTCCGCATGGCGACGGCTCCATCTCCATGCTCGAACGTCTGTTGCCCTGGTGGCAGGGGAAACTGTTCGTCCTCGGCTTGATCGGGTTCGTGGCCACCGGCTTCGTGATCACCATTACCCTCTCGGCGGCCGATGCCGCCGCCCATATCGTTGAGAATCCGCTCGCCCATGGCGTGCGAGGCGACGCAATTCCGATCACCCTGGTCTTGATCGGGCTGCTGGGCGCGGTGTTCCTCCGCGGGTTCGGCGAGGCAATCGGCATCGCGGTCGCATTGGTCGCGGCGTACATCACCCTCAACGTGATCGTGATTGGGGATGGGCTGCTCCAGATCGCGCGGCACCCGCATCTGGTGACCGCCTGGCGCGATGCCCTCTCCCGGGCCTATGCGTCCCCTCTGGCCATGATCGGCTCGGCCGTGCTGGTGTTCCCCAAGCTGGCCCTGGGCCTGTCCGGTTTTGAGACCGGCGTGCTGGTTCTGCCCCTGGTGCGCGGCGATCCCACGGACGATCCGGCGCGCCCGGCGGGACGCATCCGCAATGGCCGGAAGCTGATCACCACGGCGGCGGCGATCATGAGCACGCTGCTCCTGGTGAGTAGCGTGGTGACCACCCTGCTGATCCCGCAGGCCGCCTTCCGCAACGGTGGCCCGGCGGCGGGCCGCGCCCTCGCCTACATGGCGCATCAGAACCTGGGCAACGGCTTCGGGACGGTCTACGACCTGAGCACGATCGCCATCCTCTGGTTCGCGGGCGCCTCGGCCATGGCAGGGCTCTTGAACATCGTGCCCCGCTACCTGCCCCGGTACGGCATGGCGCCGGACTGGACGCGGGCCGCGCGCCCCCTTGTGCTCCTGTATACGGCGATCGCCGTCGCCGTCACCCTCTACTTCCACGCCAATGTCGACGCGCAGGCGGGCGCGTACGCGACGGGCGTGCTGGCCTTGCTGACCTCGGCCAGCATCGCGGTGACCATGTCGGCGCGGCGCCAGGGCCATGGACGGGCCACGTTCGGCTTCGGCATCGTCTCAATCATCTTCCTCTATACGATAGGCAGCACGATCCACAGCCAGCCCGAGGGCCTGATGATCGCGGCGGTGTTCATCGGCGCCATCGTCCTCACCTCATTGGTCTCGCGCGTGTACCGCTCGACCGAGCTACGGGTGGGGGCCATCGAGATGGACGAGACGGCCCGCCGGTTCGTCGACGAGGCGAGCCGGGGCACGGTCCGCCTGATCGCCAATCACCCTGACGACCGCACCCCGCGCGAATATCTGCTCAAGGAGCGTGAGCAGCGGGCGGACAGCCACATCCCGCCCGGCGAGCCGGTGCTCTTCCTGGAGGTGAGCGTAGCCGACGCGTCCGAATTCGCCCCAACCCTGAGGGTGACCGGACACGAGATCGGGGGCTACCGGGTGCTGCGGGCCGAGGGAGCGGCGATCCCGAACGCGATCGCCGCCTTCCTGCTCCACCTGCGGGACATCACGGGGAAGCGCCCCCATATCTACTTCGGCTGGACCGAGGGCAACCCGCTGAAATTCCTGGCCCGGTACATCCTATTCGGGGAGGGCGATATCGCCCCCCTCACCCATGAGGTGCTGCGGCAGGCCGAGCCGGATCCCCAGCGGCGGCCGGCCATCCACGTCGGTTGAGGCGATCCGCCATCAGCGAGGAGCGGGTTGCTCTACCGCAAGGCGCACGCGACCGCGCTGCTTCACGGCGTCGGCAACCTCGCGCATGGATTCGTCGGTGACGACA
>DATBTL010000080.1:0-9101 GCA_036559345.1 Chloroflexota bacterium
GCCCACCAGGGCCGCCCGATTGGCGCGGTAGCGGCGCCAGGTCAGCCGCCAGCCGCCGCGGCGCCGTCCTTCCAGCTCGAACTCAATCGGCACGTCCGGCTCCGTGACGATCGAAGGGATCTCGGTTGGATCAGGCATGACGCACTCTCGGATCAATCAGTCCATACAACACATCGGTCAAAGCGTTGACGATGGCGAATATAACCCCAATCACCAGCGTGACCCCGATAATAGCGGGAAAGTCGAAGCTGAGGGTGGCGTTGATCCCGTAGTAGCCGATTCCCGACCAGCCGAACACGGTCTCCACCAGGAAGCTGCCGCCCAGCAGCCAGCCGACATTCAGCCCGGCGATGCTGATAATCGGCAACCAGGAGTTGCGCAGCACATGGCGAATGATCACCCGCCGCCGCGAGAGACCCTTGGCCCGCGCCACCTTTACGTACTCCTGTTGGCGAACTTCCAGCATGCTGACCCTGGTCATCGCCGAGACCATGGCCAGCGGTTGAAAGGCCAGCACCACCGCCGGGAGAATCAGATGGTAGAGGTTATTGGCCAATCCCGACCAGTCGCCGGTGATCAGGGCGTCGAGCGGCACGAAATGAGTGATCGTCCGCGGCAGCATGGCGCTGTGGTCGATGATCCCCGACAAGGGCAACCAGCCCAGATCCACCGCGAACAGCACCTGCAACTCGACCGCCAGCCAGAAGCTGGGGACCGCGACCCCCAGGGTGGAGACCACCTGCACGGCGCTATCCAGCAGGCTGTTGGGCCAGCTTGCCGCCAGTACCCCCAACGGCACGCCGAGCAGCACCCCAAGGACCAGGGCGCCCAACACCAACTCGATCGTGTTGGGGAGGAAGTTCCCGATGTCGGCGGCCACGCTCCGCTGACCCTGCAGCGACAGGCCGAGATCGCCGCGCAGCGCGTGACTCATGTAGTCCAGGTATTGAATCGGCAGCGGGCGGTCGAGCCCATACTGATGGCGCATCGCCTGTACCTGCGCGGCGGTGGCCTGTGGACCCAGGGCGAAACGCACTGGGTCCACCGGAGTCAGCCGGGTGAGGGCAAACAGCAGCACCGACAGGCCAAACAGCGAAAAGATCAGGCGGGTGATCCGACGCGCCAGGTAGGCCAGCATGGTGGGTGCCTCACGCCCTCCTAACTGGACATCGACATATGATAGAAGTCCGCGCTGGCCCCCAGCGGGGAGTACGGCCAGTTCAGCTTGCTGCTATACAGTTCGAGAATCTTGTTTTGCAGTAGGTAGATGGCCGGGGTGGTCGAGACAATCATGCTCTGCGCCTTCGCGAAATTCTGGAGCGCCTTCGCGGTATCGGTGATCCGCGCCCCCTGGGCCATCAGGTTGTCCACCGTGGGATTGTTGAACTGCGCCTCGTTCTGCCACGATCCCAGGGTGGTGCTGGAGTACTGCGAGTAGAGCCAGTTGTAGGGGGAATCGTATTGCGCCTGGAAGTAGAGCGGCGACATACTGGGCGCGGTCCCCGGCTTGGCTTCCTGCCCGACCAGGCTGGGCCATGCCTCGGCCACCACGTTGACCTTGATCCCCAGGGGGGCCAGGTCGCTGAGCAGCAGCAAGCCCAATCGTCGTTCCTCGTCAAGCCCGGTGACATAGGTGTAGGTGACGGTGACCCCATGCGCGTACTTGGACTTGGCCAGGTACTGCTTCGCCTTATTGAGGTCGCGGGTAATCGGCGGCAGCGACGCCTGATACCCCTTGAATCCGGGCGGCACCGGGGCGCCGATCTGGTTGCCGTAGCCGCCGAAGATGATCTTGATCACCGTGTTATAGTCCACCGCGTAGGCAATGGCCTTCCGCAGATTGGGGTCGGCGGTGGGCCCGGACTGGGTGTTCAGGTTGACCATGAACTCCTCGGCGGAAATCTCGGGCACCGCCGTGATCCCGGGATTCGTCTTCATCGAGTCGTAGGAGGTAACCGACAGCCAGTTGATCGCCTGCACGTTCCCTACCTTCAAGGCCAATTGGCGGGCCGAGAGATCGGGAATCACCTTCCAATCGACGGTGCTCAGGTGGGCACCGCTCCAGCCGGCCCAGAAGTGGGGGTTTTGGGCCAGGACGTAATCCTGATTGGCGGTCCAGGAGCTAATCACATAGGGGCCGGATCCGGCGGCGTGATCGGTGAGCCATGCCTTCCCCCAGTCGCCCTTCACCGCGTGGGCCTGGGCCTGCTTCTGGTCGAGGATATAGGCGTAGGGCAGGGTCTCCAGGAACGGGCTGAAGGGGTGCGACAGGGTGAAGGTGACCGTGCTCGGGTTGACCGCCTTCACGCTCCCCACCGACAGGAAGGGCGAGAAGAGGTACGAGAACCCCTGCTTGATCGTCAGCAGGCGGTCGAAGGAATAGGCCACGTCCGCGGCGGTCAGCGGGTCGCCGTTGGCGAAGGTCACGCCGGACCGCAGATGCACGGTCCAGGTAGTCCCCGCCGAGTTGACCTTGGCGCTGGTGGCCAGCCAGGGCATCAGCTTGACTGGAGTCCCCTGGTAGCGATAGAGGGTATCGTAGAGGGCCTCCATGAAATTGGTCTCCGCGTCATCGGAGCCGATCGCCGGGTCGATACTTGGCACCGGCACCGCGCTGCCCATGACGAAGGTCGCGCCGGCCGCGTGACTTTGGCGTGTCTGGCCCAGAGCCGGGACGGCGAGCAGACCGAGGGCGGCGAGCCATCGCGCCCCATGCATCCAATGCTTCATCTTCTTGCCTCCAGATTACAGTTGGCCTGTCCTTGCCGGCGGGGAGCTAGTCGCCCGCCGCGGCGGCAAGCGCCGGTTCCAGGGTTACCCCGTAGACCTGCTCCGCCGTTTTGGCGGAGATAAATCCGTTCCGCGCGTCGTCCCGCACCCGCTCGGGCGCCCGGCGGCGCGGGTCTCCGTAGCCGCCGCCGGTGGCCGTGATCAACCGGGCGATGTCTCCGCGACGCAGCTTGCAACGCGCTACTTTCCCATACACCTCCTCCGTTCCATCGGCGCGCACGATCACCACTCGATTATTGGAACCCGGTTGGCCGCCCTCCATGCTCCAGGGCACGAACTTGTGGCGGCCAAATGTAGCGGTAATAGAGGCTTCGTCGGTGACGATTTCGTAGTCACGGATCAGGCCCAGGCCGCCGCGGAACTCACCCGCACCCGCGTCGTCACGCTGGAAGGCGAACTGGGCCACCCTGAAGCCGTAGCGGGTCTCGGCGATCTCCGCCGGCACGATATAGGTTTCGCCGTCGCCCACGCAGACCAGCCCGCTCTCCCCATCCTTGGTCTGGCCGGCGCCCCAGCCGCCCGCCTGTGGCTCGACCAGAATGAACAGATCGCCGGTCTCGGGATGGATGCCCGAGACCACGACTCCACAGACGCTGAGGAAGTGCCCGGCGGAGAGCCGCTCGCGGTCGGGCAGCACCGGGGCCAGCGCCTTCCACACCAAGTCGGTCACGTACTCCATGGTCTCCCAGTAGGTGGAGACCGGGGCGGGCCGCTCGGCGGTGAAGATCGTCCGCGGCGGGCAGATCACCTCCAGGGGGCGGAAGCATCCTTCGTTGACCGGGATGGAGGGACTGGTCAGGGCCTTGAAGATGCTCCGGATGCCGGAGTAGAGCCCCGAGCGGCCGGAGTTCACCGGCCCCGGTACCTGGGGACTGGTGCCGGTGAAGTCGCAGATCACCCGATCCGCCTCGATGGTGACCGTCACGCAGACCTTGAAGGGGCCATTGCCGATCCCGTCGTCGTCAATAAAGTCCTCGGCCGTATACACCCCGCGCGGCAGGGTGGCGAGTTCCTGGCGGGTCAGCACCTCGCTGTCGGCGATCAGCTTGTCGATGCCGGCCAGCACCGTGTCGATCCCATATTTGGCGGCCAGGTCGGTGAAGCGCCGCTCGCCGATCCTCAGAGCGGCGATGCAGGCCCACATGTCGCCCAGGGTCGCGGCGGGGGTGCGGACATTGGCTTCCAGCATATCGATCACGGCTTGGTTCGGCGTGCCACGCTCGAACAGCTTGACGCAGGGGAACTGCAAGCCTTCCTGGTAGATCTCGGTGGCGTCGGTAGTCCAGCTTCCGGGATCCTTCCCTCCCAACTCATTCCAGTGGCCCTTGTTGGCGGCGAAGGCTACCAGGCGGTCGCCACTGAAGATAGGCATGATCAGGGACACATCGGAGAGATGGGTGCCGCCGCCGCCATACGGCTCGTTGGTAATGAAGATGTCGCCTGGATAGATGGCGTCGCGGGCGCCGAACTTGGAACGCACGTCCTCGGTGGCGTAGGTGAGGCAACCGAGGAAACCGGTCACTCCGTTCCCCTGGCTGATCAACTGCGACTGGGCGTCCACCAATCCGCAGGCGTAGTCGAGGGTTTCGTAGATCACGGTACTCATCGCGGTTTGCTGAATGACGATGAACATCTCGTCGCTGATCGCGATCAGCGCCCCCTTGATGATCTCCAGGGTAAACGGATCGAGAGTCGTGCCGGCGGTCTTTGTCGTACTCATCAGCGTACCCCTATGGTGATCAGGAGATTACCCCATTCGTCCACCCGCAGCGTCTGGCCGGGGAGCACGACCGTGGTGGAGGCCGGCTCCTCGACGATGGTTGGGCCTTCCAGGTTGACCCCGGCACCCAGGGCGCTCCGCTCGTAAATCGGGGTATCCAGTACTCCCCAGTGGTCGAAATGTACCGGGCGGCGCCCCCGGCGCGCCGGAGCCTCCGAACCTTGCGCGGCGATCGGCGGGCGCTGGGGTTTGGCGACCGGCGCCGTCACCGTGGCGTGGAAGTTGACGAACTCCACCGCCGCCTCCAGCTTGTAGGTATAGAGGTGCTCGTGCCGTTGATTGAACTCAGTCCGCACCGCCTCCAGGATTGCCGGATCCACCTTCCCGGCGGGGAAGGGCAGATTGACCGTATGCTCCTGGCCAACGTAGCGCATGTCTACCCGGCGGCCGACCCGCATGTCGGCTCCGGAGAAGCCCTCGGCGGCCAGAAAACCCTTCAGCTCTTGTTCCAGGCTGAGCCAGATCCCGTCGATAACCTCGGGGGCGACGCGGTCGGCGCGCACGATATGGGTCTGAATCACGTCGCGCCGCAAGTCGGACATCAACATGCCCCAGGCCGAAAACACGGCTGGATCGACCGGGATGATCACCTGAGCGATCCGCAACTCCTCAGCCAGGGCCGCCGCGTGCATGGCCCCGCCGCCGCCAAAGGCGACCAGACTAAAGTCGCGCGGGTCGTAGCCGCGCTGCACCGAGATCAGCTTCAGGGCGGTGACCATGTTGGCGTTGGTGAGACGAATCATCCCCACCGCCGCTTCCTGGATGCCCAGGCCCAGTCGTTCGGCGATGGGGGCGATAGCCTCGCGCGCTGCCGCGGAAGTGAGACGAATCTCTCCGCCCAGGAAATAGTCGGGATCGATCCGCCCCGCGATCAGATTGGCGTCGGTGATCGTGGGCTCCGTGCCGCCCAGCCCATAACAGGCCGGGCCGGGGACGGCGCCCGCCGAACGGGGACCGACATGCAGGGCGCCGGCGGCGTCGAACCAGCCGATGCTGCCGCCCCCGGCCCCAATTTCCACGATATCCACCACCGGGATTTTGACCGGATGGCCGGCGTTGGCCCGGGTCCACTCGATCTTATAGTCGGTGGAGACCTTCACCTCGCCGCCATCGATCAGCGAACACTTGGCGGTAGTGCCGCCGATGTCCAGCCCGATGAGGTTCGCGATCCCGAGTTGCCGACCCAGCAGCGCCGCCCCATAGATTCCGGCTACCGGCCCCGACTCGATCAGTTGAATGGGCGAGCGCTCGGCGTCGGCGAAGCTGGTGGCGCCGCCGTTGGACTGCATGACATAGAGACTGCCGTCCAGCCCGGCTGCGCGCAATTCCTCCCGCAAGCCGCTGAGGTACGCGCGGGCACGCGGCTGCACGTAGGCGTTGAGCACCACCGTACTGGTGCGCTCATACTCCCGCCACTCACGGGTGATCGCGGAGGAGAAAGTGACCAGCACCTCCGGCCATTCCTGGGCCACGATCGCCGCGCAGCGCCGTTCGTGCGCGTCGTTGGCGTAGGAGTGCAGGAAGCAGATCGCCACCGCCGCCACCCCGGTCTGGCGGAGCGCGGCCACCGCCGCGCGCACCTCATCCTCCGCCAGGGGCGTGATCTCCTCGCCCTGGTAGGTCACGCGCTCGCTCACCTCGAATCGCAGGTGGCGGGGCACGAAGGGCACCGGCTTCCGGTAGTAGAAGTTATACATGTCGGGCCGGTTGCCGCGCCCGATCTCCAGCACGTCACGGAACCCTCGGGTGGTGATGAGCCCCACGGCGGCGCCGCTCCGTTCGGTGAGCGTATTGATCACGATCGTGGTGCCGTGGACGAAGGCGCTGATCCCCGCCAGGTCGGTATCCGCCTTGCGGAGCGCGTCAAGCACTCCCTGCTCGAAGCGGGCCGGGGTGGTACTGGTTTTGGTGCTCCGTAGTTCTCCGGTGTGCTCATCCACGCAGACCAGGTCGGTAAAGGTGCCTCCGATGTCCGTCGCGACGCGCATGCCCTATCCCTTCTCCCTCAGAACAGCCTCGGCGTATTCACCCACAAAACTACCGCCGGATCCGGATGGTGGTTCGACCACAAGTGGAGCACCTCCGACTTAAAGTGAATGCTGTCTCCGACCGCCAGGTCATAGTGCCGGCCCGCCACCGTGATCCCCATTCTTCCCGCGAGCACCATGGCGAACTCCTCGCCCCGGTGAGACAGATCCACCTCTCTCGGCTCGAACCAGGGCGGCAGGGTCGCGATGATCGGCTCCATTGAGCGACCCTGAATGGGGGCCGCCAATCGCACGTACTCCACCGGCGAGCCATCCAACCGAAACGACTGCCGTTCGGCCACCCGCGTCACCGGCATTGCCGACGAGGGCGGGAGAAACAGAGCCGAGAGGGTACTCCCCAGCGCCTCGGCCAACACGGCCAACGAGCTTATCGAGGGCGACGAGGTGCCGCGTTCCACCCCAGAGAGAAAGCTGGGGGAAAAACCGGTGGCGGCGCCGAATTGGCGGAGTGACAGACCCCGCTGCCGTCGCAATTCCCGGAGCCGTCGGCCCAAGCTGCCAAGTAATTCGCCATCGACCAGATCCTCGCTTGAAGATGCCGCCGGAGCCTCATCAAGCCGCAAACGCGCACTCCGTCCTTTCTCCGAGTGTTCGGTATCAGCGTACAAGTGTCCACTAATGGGGGAGAAGGTAGCGCGGTATATGCGTGGTCGTCAAGGTTGGAACACGGGCGGATCAGGGAAGGAGCGCCTCGGCCTCGGCCCACAGGCGACGCACCACCTCGGCGGCCGGCTCGGCCCGCGCGAGCGCGGCGGATTGGCCGGCCCAGGCTTGCATTCGCTGGAGATCCTGGGCCCGCTTCCCTGCTTCCTTCATCGCGCTGGTCAGGCCGCCCTGCACCGGATAGGGCGCCGGAGCCGGCGCTCCCGGCGCCTCGGCGGCGCGGACGTAGTCGGTGCGGATCGCCCGCGCCAGCCGACCGGTGAAGGCCCGGGTGGTAGCCGTCGCCTCCGGCTCCAGGTCGGCCAGGGCCTTGGCCCAGGTGGGATGGGTTTGGGCCTCGGAACAGCGGAGGAAGGCGGTGCCAATCTGCACCGCGCTCGCGCCCAGGGTCAGCGCCGCCGCCAAGCCTCTGCCGTCCCCGATCCCGCCGGCGGCCACGATTGGGACGGTAAGTTTATCGGCCAGTCTCGGCAACAAGGCGAAGAGACCCACGCTCTGACGTTCCGCCGCCTCCGGATCGAACGACCCCCGATGCCCTCCCGCCTCGAAACCCTGGGCGACCACCGCGTCGGCCCCAGCCCGCTCCGCTTGCAGCGCCTCGGCCAGGGTGGTCGCGCAGGCGAACCACGAAATCCCTCGATCCTTGAGCTTCGTCACGAACGCGGGCGGGAACACACCCATGATCGAGGAGACTACGCGCGGCGTCGCCGCCAGGAGAGCCTCGCATTGTTGGGCAAAGTCGCGCGATACGCTGTCGCCCGCCTCGGCGGGAACCGGCGGTCCCCACGCCGCCAGGAAAGAGCGCACCCGCTCCTCGGCCGCGGGATCGCGGGCGGACGGCGGGTCGGGCACCCAGAGGTTCAGTTGCAGCGGGCCACCGCTCTGGGCGCGGAACTCGGCCACCCACTCCGCGATCCCTTCGGGGGTGGTCATCAACGCGCCCATGGCCCCCATGCCGCCCGCGTTCGCGATGGCCGCCGCTAGGGTGGCTGGGCACGCGCCCGCCATCGGGGCCTCCAGAATCGGGATCCGAAGGCCAAACCGGACGCAAAAGGCGGCGGCTCGATCCCTGGCGCTCATGGCACGGTTGGCCTCCTCTGGCGGGCGCGGCGCGACCTGATCGTCCATCGGGGTATGCTCCCTTCCATCATCTCGCACGCCGATCTCCGATCACGGCGCCCGAACGCGGGCGGGAAACAACTTTCCCTCATCCGTGCTCATGATACCCCTTGGACCGGGGGACGCGAAAAGGGAGCCGGTCCCGAAAGACCTGCACCCTTTTCGTCCCTGACAATGCTGAACGGTTTGCCTGTGCCGCGAGCCCCACTACGGTCTGCCGGGAACACCCCTCGCGGAGCCTTCCCTTTTGCCCAAACCCGGCCCTTACGAACCGGCCCGGTGGCGCGCTATACCGGAACCCCGAGACGCTCTCCCATCCTCGTGCGTTGGTTGGGAACGAGGGTTGGTGAGTTGCCTCACGCGGCGCGGCGGTTGGTCGTGGTCGACACGACAGCCCGGCATCCCATGCTCCTGGCTGCCAGTATCTGGTCGACGGCGCCCCCTGGCTTTGGCTCCTCCCGCGTCCCGCCGCTTGCGCGACCGGCCCACGAGCGGAGTGGTCAGGAAACCCCGGTGCGGATCTCGTACCTCCCGCGCGAACTCGTCATCACTATCAGGTGAAAACGAGAATACGGCAAATCTCAAGCGGATCATAGCGAGTTATCCACCATATTTTTCGCGGGCCGATCCGCGCCTCGGGCCTCTATCCCTTATACTTTGGCATGACCGCGAACGTTTTCCACGGAATCAATCTATCTCAC
>DATBTL010000081.1:0-8771 GCA_036559345.1 Chloroflexota bacterium
GCGGATTGGCGGCTGAACATACAGGGGCACGATACGGCTACGATCCGCGGCCTCGGCCCCGAACTGGCCGCCGATACGGTGATCCTCTCCCTCGTCTCTCCCGAGGCGCCATCGTTGCTCACCACCCGCGCCATCCGCCGATCGGCGATCACGCTCGCGCGGGGAGCGCGAGCGTGGCACCTGGTGCCCGATTTCCCACCCTCGGGGCGTTGGCGATTGGCCACTCCGGTCAATGCCTTCTCCTCCATTCGGGTGGAACTGGGCGACGGCCGCGCGGGTATCCTTCCGCCCGCGCTGGCCGCCGAAAGCGCTCCCGCCGACCCGCCGCTCCGCTTTCTTCCCCACGCCGGCCTCCTCGACGCGGCGGGGGCTCCCTTTGCCCTAGACCTCCGTCACGCCCTCTATGTGCTGGTTTCCGAACCGACCGGCATGGCCGCCGCCCTGGTGGCGCGTTATCATGAACAGCCGGTGACCCTGCACGCGCTCGGAGTAACCGTGGAGTTGGGCGAGCGCGGCCAGGCGCCTCCCTTCGAGATGCGCCGCGCCCCAGGAGGAACGACGAGCGTCCGGGTCACCCCAGGTATCCACCGCACCAGCCTGCCCATGGCGGGCGCCGTGGTCGAGCCGGTGATATCGCCCGAAGGAGCATATGTTTCCTTCGTCGCCGCCGGCCTGGAACGGACGGTGGACGGCGCGACCGCGCGGGTGCATCTTGGCGCGCGTGACGCGAACCCCATCAATCGCTTTACCCTGATCAATCCGCAAGTCTCGATCCTCCGCCCGGACGACTTACTGGCCGTCCGCTTTGAATTCATCAACATGGCCTTCGAGACAGCGGGCGACGGCTCGGTCAGCAAGTTGGTCCCGCGCTCCGGCCAGGTAGTGCGCGGCGCCAAGCAGGCAGAACCGATCGTGGCTCGGGCCCTGAACAGTCCCACGTACCTGGCCGTCCACTTCCCCGGCCAGAACATCGCCGAACAAGCCATCTTCGAAAGCGTTCCCCATTACGCCGTAAAATCTCCCGATCCGGACGCCGGGAAAAATGGCCAGTTTCCCGAGGGCTCTCCCTCCATGCCGGTGGGGCGCGAGCTCGCGGGCGAAAGCCGGCTGGTCTTCGCCTTACCACCCGGCGCCACCCTTCCCTTTACCCTGGAGAGCCTTCTGGCCTGGGATCAATTTACGATGAGCGTTCCCGGCACGGCCGTCCCCAATGGAGCCTATACCAACGCCAAGATCGCCCAGCCCGCGACCACTGAAACATCCATAGAGGCGCCCTGGCGGCTGATGATCTCGCCCAACACCTACGCGGGTTGGGTGCATAGCTTCCGCCCGGTCACTTTCAACGGGCGCACCGAACTCTGGCACACCCGGCTGGGGGTGCGGCTCCCGGTGGCGGGTCATCCAGATCAGCACGAACTCTACGATGGCCACTATGTGTACCAGTTGCAGGCGGGCGGAGGCGGGGCCGCCTATACCGTCACGCGCGACCAAATCGTCAATGGGAAGGGGGTGGATTCCGGCGCCCCCTACCGGACGATCCGCGCCGTGTGGTCGCCGGATCTCGCCGACAACACGCGCCTCCACGACAAGGTGCCCTTCCGCATGTCGCTGAGCGGGCAGGATCGGGCGGACCTGGTAAAGCTCACCTCCACCTTCCCGCCGTACCAGCTTCATGTCCGCTTCCAGGCGCTGGCCAACAAGCGATTCAACCCAATCATCACTCCGGTGATCCCCCCGGTCGCCCTGGTGAAGCACCCGATCAAACGCCACATCCCCCCAGTCAAGCAGTTGCTCCATCAGTACTATCCCCTGCCCGTCCAGGTGGATCGGCTGATGCTGACCGCTCTGGGCGCCTGGATGGATATGCGGGGCGCCTGGAATGGCTCGCTGCTCAAGCCTCAAGTGGCCCTGGAGGAATGGCAGCACCGGGGCACCATGGGCCGCGACCATTATGTGCGCGTGGTCTACAAGGGCTATCTCTTCCCCTTCGGGCACAATGCCTCGTTGGTCAAGGTGACCGAGCGGAAGTTCTATCCCCTCAATGGGCGGAATGTGGCCTTTCTGTTCCAGCGCCTGTTCATTATCGTGCAGCAGCCCACCCGGACCTACGGCAACACGGGGATTATCGACCCGTCAAACGGGCAGAGCATCGACCGGAAGATGCCGCTCAAGGAAGTGACGATCACCACCAAAACCACTCCCGATCTCGATCCGCCGCAACTAATTAACGCCGCGTTCGAGGCGAAATATGGGGTGCAGGATACCGATGCCTTCTGGGTGCGTTCGGGTGGGCTCGATTACCCCTTCCACCTGGTCGGGAAAGACGGCGACGGGCAACTGGTCGAGTTCACCGCTCCTCTTGCCTTCGTCAGCATCGAGAAGTCCCTGGCCTTTAATCACCAGGCGATGCAGGAAGTCGAAGCCGACTACGATCCCGGCAAGCGAACCCGCCCCGCCAATGGCCAGAAAATGGCCTTCGCCCCCAGTACCAAGCGCGGTGATACCACGCTTCACGCGGTGAATATCGAGTTCAACGCCTTTATTCCGCCCAAGAACACGGACTCCCTTGGCCAACAGCCTGCCTTCTACCCCGTGGTCGCTACCGCCGCCGTCCGGATCCCACAGGTGGAAGCCTTGCAGCACTCCGGGCAATCCCCGCGGATCAAGCTCAGCGATCACTACTTGAAGAATGACCTTGGCGGCTCGAACAACGTGGGCGAGGTGTATGCGGAACTGCTCGACAACGCCAGCGTGCTCTTCGGCCAGGGCAACTCCGGCGGCGGCAACACGCCAGGGGTGGTGACCCCGAACTTTAACATCACCGGCCTCTCCCGAAAGCTGGGTCCGGTCGGCGGCGGTGTGGACAAGCTCGCCAGCGGCGTGCTGGATAATTCGTTCATCCAGGATTTCTTTAGCGGCCAATCGGCCAAAATCCTGGGCGCCATCGACCTCTTTAAGATCATCGTGGCCGTGGCCTCCGCAGTCGGCGATTTCAGTTCCATCCCCAAGATGGTCTCACAGCCAGCCCTCTCGGACGCCGACAAACTCTCGCAAGGGAACCTGACCCAGCAGTTGCAGACCCTCCAGCAGCAACTTCAGAGCCAGTTACAGCCGCTCCAGCAGCAGCTCAGCTCCCTTGGCGCGGCGGAGCAAGAACTCGAGCAGCAAGTGATGCAGCAAATATCCCAGCTCCAGCAGCAGTTCACCTCCCTGCTGGCCCCGATCGAGCAGCAACTGGCGGCCCTTATTCCCACCTCGATCGATGTCACGCTCACCTGGAATCCCACCATCGGTCCGGCCCTGGGTATTTTCACCCCGCTGCCCGACGATGGGAACCAGAAGCTGATGGTCACCGCCGAGCTCAAGGCATCGATCAGCCCGCAGCTTCCCACGGGTGGCCAGTTGCCCATCTCGGCCCAGGCTTCGTATAAGATCACCGGCCATCTCGATTCATTCAAGATCGAGTTGCTTGACGTGATCCAGATCACCTTCGATTCGCTGGACTTCACCGCTCAGAGCGGGAAAAAGCTGAGCGTGGTGCCCAAGAACGTGCAGGTGCTCTTTCAGGGGGCGCTGGCCTTCGTCAACGACCTGAAGGACATCATTCCTCCTGGCGGCTTCTCGGTCGGGGGACTGACGATCAAGGTGTTCCTCGATATCGAACCCGATCATGTGGATGCCGGCTTCTCGGTGGCCGTCCCCAGCGTGAGCGTAGGCATCTTTAGCCTGCAGAACATCAGCCTGGGGGCCAAGGTAGTCATCCCGTTCCTGGGTGACCCCATCCACTTCACCTTCTATTTCTGCACCAAGGATGCACCCTTCCTCCTCACCGTCTCCCTCTTCGGCGGCGGCGGCTACTTCAGCATCACTATTGGGATGGACGGGGTGGAGGAATGCGAGGCGTCCTTCGAGTTCGGGGCCGCCGTCTCCATCGATCTCGGGGTGGCCAGCGGCGGCATCTCGATCATGGCCGGCGTGTACTTCAAGCTACAGAAGGGGCCGCCGGATCAAACCAACCTCAGCGGCTTCGTCGACGCGCATGGCGAGGTCTCGGTGCTGGATATCGTCAGTGTCTCACTCGATTTCCATCTCTCCTTGAACTACGAGAAGAACGGCATGGATACCAAGGTCTGGGGCGAGGCCACCGTGACCCTGAGCATTTCCATTCTCTTTTTCAGCGTCAGCTTCCATGTCTCCGTGGAAAAGGAGTTTGCCGGCTCTCATCACGACCCCAAATTCAAGGACCAGGTGAGTCCCGAGAACTGGGACCGCTATCTGAATGCGTTCGCCTGAAAGGAACCTGCCGGTGAAGAAGCAGATTGTTATCTGGACGGCGCTGCCCAATGGCCTCCACGGTCCGCTCGGGCCGGGCGCTAAGTTGCGGGTCACGGCGTTCGTCTCCCCACGCCTGATCACCAGCGGGACACCGGTGCTGGGCGAGTTCCCCAGTTTCCTCCATTGGCCGCAAACGGTGGACGGCATGCACTTCGGGGTGCAGTTCCAGGGTGGGCCCACCCTGCACGCGACACGGGTGAGCGAGGATCCCGATCCCGATCTCTGGGCCGCCCTCTTTACTCCCACCACGACCGTGGAGTCGTATGTCTACCCCGACCAGCGAAACAAGTCGATCAGTTCGATTCCTATCGCCGCCCTCCAGGCCGACATCAAGAGCCGCCACCTGGATACCGTCCGGGCCCTGAGCCAGTCGCCCACCCAATTCCCCAGCACCCGCGTCTTCAACCACATCTATGGCGAGGTCCATATCACCCCAGAGGCGAAAACGTCGTTCGCCAAGACCCTGAAGACCGTCCTGGCCGGCCACCAAGCAGTTCCTCCCCCAAGCAGGAAAGAGCTGATCCGGGCCCGCGCAATATCGCCGGCCCTGCTCAACCGCTTGCATAGCCCGCAAGGGTTGCACTTCCAGGCCGAGTCGTTTTACCAGCGCTCGCTCTCTCATGGCGTGTCGCGGAGTCCGCAACCGCTGCCCACCCCAGAGGAATTGAAGACGAAGTATGACTTCCATCAGATGGTGGGCGTGCTCGGTAACTATCCGGTCCTGCTAGCCAAGCTGGGGCTGGCGATCGAGCTCGAGGTAGACTACGAGCCCAGTATTCCCATCAACCCCCACAGTACGACCGTACGCATTCTCCCCTCGCGCTTCGCGAACGCGCCCGACGTGCGACCGTACACCCACTACCTGCTCGACAAAGCAGGCTTTAGGGCGGCGCCCAATCCAGGCGCCAATTTTGGCCAGGGCTCCGATCTGGAAGAGGGAATGCTGCTCCTGAGCGATCCCTCGCGCTTTGAGGTCGTGCAAATCGATGTCGATGGGCAGGCGATCAAACTGCAAAGCGCGGTCAGCACGGCCGCCGCCACGACCCCGGCCCCCGGCGCGAACACCCAGACCAGTCTCCCCGCCATGCGGACGGGCGGCCTGTCGCTCATCCACACCGGGCGGGCCACCGCGCTCGCCAGCACCTTTACCCGGGCGGGCCAGCATAATGACGCCGCGACCGCCGCCAACCCGGTGCCGCTCTTCGCCGATGACCTGGTCCGCGGCTACGCCATAGACATCCTGGATACCACGACCAACACCTGGCGCTCACTGAACCTCCGCGACGGCACCTATACCTTCCAGCGGGCACCCGCCGCCAAGCACAAGCTGACCCTTCCGGATGAGGGCTTTGTCGCCATGGGCACGACTCATGATCCCGCCGGATCACCCGACCTGCTCTACATTCACGAGCAGATCTTCCGCTGGAACGGTTGGAGCCTTTCAGGCCCCCGGCCCATTGATCCGCTGGATAACGCGACCGCCAATCCCATCACCCCTACCACGGATCCCAATACCACCCAGTTTGGTTTCGCGGTCAGTTTCGCCGCCCGCCCCCGGTCGCTCCCCCGCCTCCGCTTCGGCCACACCTACAAAATGCGGGCCCGGGCCGTGGATCTGGCGGGGAATCGGGTGGCGATGGACGGCCCGGAAGCGCTGCTGCCCGCCGTGCAGTCGCCGCCTACTCCATTCTTACGCTGGGAGCCGATTACCCCGCCAACCGTGCATCTGCGCAAGTCGATCCATGGCTCCCCCGGTGAATCAGTGCAGCGGCTGGTGATCCGCAGCGACTTCGATCAGACGGTGGAGCACTATTTCACCGCCCAATCCTCGCCCGCCTACAATGAGTACGCCGAGCGCCACGTCCTGGCGCCCCAGACTAGCCAGCTTATGGCCGAGATGCATGGGATGTTCGATGGGCCGCCGCCTCCAGGCACGAGCTGGTACGACCTTATCGTGGCCAAGGACGTGTCACTGCCCCAGGATCCGAACCCTCCCTACGACCAGCAACCGATCGATGTCGATAAGTTGCCCCTCCCCTATCTCCCCGATCCGCTGGCCGCCGGCGCCACCCTGTTGGGGTTGCCGGGCGGGCAGATTGTGCAGATTCCTTTTGCCGGGGCCTGGCCCGATTTCGCCCCCTTCCGCCTGCTGGTCAAGGGAATCCAGGATGGGCAACCGCCGGTCGCGCCCGAGTTCAATTCCGACCATCGCGCCCTGACCGTGGAGTTGGAGCAAGGCGACATGGTCACCGTGCGCTATAGCTGCTACTTCCCACCGGCCGCCCTTTCGCTGCTGGGCTCCTGGAGCTGGACCCATGAAGCGGGGGTCACCAAATACCATGTGCCGCTGCTTACCCATCCGCCGGTCGCCATTCTGGGGCGAACCGAGGCGCCGAGCCCACATGCCGGAGAAGCGGCGCCGTTGCGTCCGCGAGGGTCGATCTTCAATGTCCCCCCAGCCAACCTCTGGAAAACGGCGCCCACAAAGCCCTGGCTGGTCCAACTTGGGACGCACAAATCGTGGGAAACGCTGGCTAATCACAACTGGGAGACCGCCGCCCTGTTGGGCGCCGCCTGGCTTTTCACCCCCTTCCGCGAGCTTACCCTGATCCACGCGGTGCAGCATCCCTTAATCAAACCGAGCTTCTCGGATCGGTTTCACGCTCAGCGCGACCTGGGATCCACGCACGCCGTCCTGATCGATCTGCCGATGCCCTTGAGCGGCAAGAGCACCATCGACCTGGATCTGGTCGGCCGCTGGTACGAACCGATCGATGATCCGGCCCAGCCCGCGCCCACCGTGCGGGCCCGACACACCCATGTCTCAAAGATCCCCATCGATGCCGCGATCACCCACCTGCAGTATCCGCACGTTCCGCCCTATACCTCGGACAGCGACAAACGCTTCTGGCATGTGTTTGAGGACACCAAGCATCGCCGAGTTGCCTACTCAGCCATCGCCACCTCGCGTTTCCGCGAATACTTTCCCTTCAGCGACGCCGAGCTAGAGGCCGACCCCACCTTGATCACTCGCTCCAGTGACCCCGGCTCCCTGGTGCAGCCGAATGCCGGGCATCCGCTGGCCCCGGACTTCACCACTCAACCACCCTCCGGGGTGATTCACGTCCCCAACTCCGCCCGACCGTCCGCGCCCAGTATGCTCTACGTGATCCCAACCTTCGCCCACCGGGCGGGGATCGAGAAGGACGGCAGCATCGCCGCCGAGCGGATCGGGGGCGGCATGCGGGTTTACCTGGAACGCCCATGGTATTCCTCGGGTGACGATGAGTTGCTTGGGGTCGTGTTGCCCTCTCAACCCATCGCCTTCAGATCCAAAGTGCGCATCACCGGCCTGCTCTCGCATGCCCTGGGGTTCAGGCGGACGCTGGATCCCTCGCACTACACCCAATGGGGCCTTGATCCGCTCTGGCGCTCCCGGAACGCCCCCACTCCGTACACCCCATCATTGGCCAGCTTCCCCGACGCGGTCGCCGAGGGGAACAATCTGACCATTGACGAGCAGCCGGGAGTCACCGTCTCCGTGGCCGGCCATCTGGTCAATTACGACGAGACGCGCCGTCTCTGGTATTGCGACATCAACCTGGATCCCGGTCTGGCCTACTATCCCTTTGTCCGCCTGGCGCTCGCCCGCTATCAGCCGTATTCGATTCCCAACGCGCACCTCTCGCGCCTGGTGTTGGCCGACTTCATCCAGTTGACTCCCAACCGGCTGGCGGTGGTCACCGCGAATCCCAATCTACCCAATTTGCTCATGATCACGGTCAGCGGCCCCGCGCCGGCCCAAACCAACAATATCGTGACCGTCAGCCTGGAGCAGCAGATTGGCGCCGGCCCCAACAGCGACCCCGATCTGGCCTGGAGCCGGATCCTGAATGCCTATCAGGAATTGCGGCCTGAAGCGACCACGAGTGGGGCGCTCTGGCGCACGCGCGAGTTCCGCATTCCGACCCTGCCCCATCCGCTGCCCCCACTCCGCCTGGTGATCCGCGAGTACGAGCTTTATCCCGGCACCAATGCCGGTCAGGGGCTCGCGGCCGATATCGCCTTCATTCCAGCGCCCCAGCAGCGGCGGCTGGTCTACGCCGAGGTGGTGGATGTATTGATTCCCGAATAGGACTGGATTGGGTATGGGCGAGCCGCCGGCTGAGGCGTGGGCCTTCGACTATGGTTGGATAGAAGGATACGGACCGGCTGGGGCCGGGTGGGACGCGGAATACCGGTAACACTCGGACTACGGGATGCCTTGGTAGCGTGGTATGACCTGGGAGGATAGGGATGAGCGAGCAACTCAATCCAGATGAGGGCAGGCGCGGCCTGCCGAGATTCCTTCGGCGTCGGCGATCGTGGGGCCTACTCTCGCTGCTGCTGGTCGTCTGTCTGGCGGTGCCATGGGTCTCCTGGCCGGCTCAGGCCAG
>DATBTL010000082.1:0-3056 GCA_036559345.1 Chloroflexota bacterium
CCCCGGCTCGTTGAAATGCACGTGGGCATCGATTACTCCAGGAAAGACATGCAGACCGGCGGCGTCGATACTCTCATCGGCGGTCCCTTCCAGATCCGGACCGATGGCTACGATCCGCCCGTCAGCCACCGCCAGATCGGCGACCCATAGCCTCTCGGGCGCGACCAGGGTTCCGCCCCACAGCAGAAGATCGTAGCGGCTCACGCACTCGCATCCGAAGCTTGATCGAGGACAAAGCGATAGAGCACCTCGATGGCCGCCGCAACATCGGACGCGGCTACCGACTCTGCCGGGTTATGGCTGATCCCACCCGCGCAGCGGACGAACAGCATCGCCACCCTGGTCAGGGAAGACAACGGCACCGCGTCGTGCCCAGCCCCGCTCGCTAACTTGACCAGCGGATAGCCGCACTCGGCGATCGCCCTTGCCAGCCCGTCGATCAGCTCGGGATCGCAGGGTACGGCGGCGCTGGACTGCACCGGTTGCCAGTGGACTTCCACGCCACGCCGCACGCCGATCGTCGTTGCCTCTAGCTGGAGATCCTCCGCCGCCTGGCGTCGTATCTCGTCGTCCTGGTGGCGCAGATCCAGGCTCAGGGTCACCTCACCGGGGATCACATTGCTGGCCCCTGGTCGCACCTCCACCTGGCCCACCGTGGCCACCACTCCTTCGGGCGCCCATGCCTGGCCCTCCACGGCCAGGATCCACTCCGCCGCCGCGCAGAGAGCGTCATGGCGCAATGCCATGGGGACGGTACCCGCGTGGCCCGGCGTCCCCAGGAACATGACGGTAACGCGGTCCTGTCCCGCGATCCCCGTAACCACGCCCACCGGCAGCCCACATGCCTCCAGCACCGGCCCCTGCTCGATATGCACCTCGCAGTACCCCCGGATCTCTCGCGGCATGCGGGCGCAACTCTCTACCGCGTCGGGATCGCCACCATAGGCACGCAGCGCCTCCGCAACGCTGGTCCCTTGGGAATCGGTGGCTACCAGCCACTCGGAATGGAACACCCCCGCCACGGCGGAACTGCCCAAATAGGAGGTGTGGAATCGTAATCCCTCCTCATCGGTGAAAGCCAGAATCTCCAGTGCGAATGGCAAGCGGCGACCAGTGGCCCGCAGTCGTTCGACAACAGCCAGGGCGGTCAGAATCCCGAGCGGGCCGTCGTACTTGCCCGCGTCGCGCACCGTATCCAGGTGCGAGCCCAGGAGGAAGACCCCGGCACTGGGATCGGCGCCGTCCAGGCGGCCAGTCAGATTCCCCAGGGCATCCTCCCTGACCACCAGCCCGGCATCGCGGAACCAGCCCGCCACCAGATCCTGAGCTTGGCGCATGGCCGGAGTGAGCGAACGGCGGATTAGCAGGTCAGGCTCCTCGGTGATCGCGGCCAGGGCATCGGCCCGTTGCAAGACGAGGTCCGCCGCGGTATTGTCAGTCATTTAGCTCCCCCGGTAGGTGCTATAGGCCCAGGGCGAGACCAGGAGCGGTACGTGATAGTGGGCGCCGGGGTCGGAGATGGCGAAGCGGACCGGCACCTGATCCAGGAACGGCGGATCAGCCGCGGCGACTCCCTGCGCGGCGAAGTATTCGCCCACCGCGAAGATCAGCTCGTATCGGCCAGGCGCGCAGTCGAACCCCTCCAGGAGCGGGGTGTTGGGGCGCCCATCGGCGTTGGTGCGCGCTACCTTGAGCAGACGCCGTTCCCCATCCGCGCCCAGGCCCCAGAGGGTGATCTCCAGGTTGGCGGCCGGGCGCCCCTGAGCGGTGTCCAGTACATGCGTGGTCAGGCGACCCATTATCCGGCGTCCCGGCCCAGGGTCAGGTGGATCATCCCATACGGAGGGCGTGGGTCACAGTAGACCTTCCGCGTCGGATCCTGATCGGAGACCACGACCGTGTCCCAGAGACGGTTTTGGGCATCGAATGAGACGGAGGAAAGCTGGGGGAACCGGAACAGCAGGCGGGAGCCGATTTCGTGGAGGAGATGCTGAATTGAATTACTGACGAACTGGTGGAAGATTGCCTGGACGAAATCTCGCACTTGCTCGGCGGGCACGTAGTGCTCCAGGGAGTCGCCGAGCGCGTCCTTCGGTTGGGCATACTGCCAGTAGACATTCAGGTAGATGAACAGCGGCCGATCAGGACGCTCGGGGAGGGTCGTGTGCTGGTCGCGCACGAATTGGCTGAACGAGCTACCGGTGACTTTGATCAATTGCAGGCCGATCTGTCCGCAGCGATGCGCGGTGACGCGCGTCCCTTCTCCTCCCCGATCCAATTCGAGTTGAGCGAACGCCTGTTCATCGTGACGCCGGCTGAACAACACCTGGCTGGCCGCGAAGCCGCCGGCATCCGCCGGCACGGACGCGGCGGCGAACGGCTGCTCGCGCGCGGTCAGGCGGAGCGATTGCATCTGAGGATAGGTGGTGAGAAAGCGCCGGCCAAGAAAGGCCAGGTAGCCCTCCAGGGTCGCGCCGGAATATTCCAGGGCCATGCTCATGGTAAAGTTCTTCATCGAATCGGTGGCTACCACCATCGAGTTGTCGCCTTCGGTGTAGGCGGGGAGAAAATTGTCCCCAAATACCTCGACATCCACGTCGGCGGCGAAGAGAATGTTCTCGCGCCCGGTAAAGGAGGATTCAGGGATCGTGGATACACCGCGGAGCGGGGCGGCGTAGGTGCGGTAGAAGGTGATGTTCCCCTTGCCATAGCGGATGACCGTGCTCATCGTGAACCCTCTTCCTCGGGCGCCCGAACCGCGTCGAACAAACGGAGCCGGGCGATTTTGCCAATTTCCGCCAGGGCGGCGGCGCGCTCCTCATCTAGATTATGGGCCAGGCGGCTCTCGAAACTGGCGAGAATGCTCTCGCGGGTGTGCTCACGGACACAGATAATGAAAGGGAAGCCGAACCGGCCGCGGTAGGCAGCGTTGAGGCGGGTGAAGGCCGCGAACTGCTCCGGGGTAAGCCGGTCCAGGCCGGCGGACGATTGCTCGCGCCGCGAGTCCGCGGTCAGGTCGCCGCCCATCGCCGCTTTCCCAGCCAGGTCGGGGTGAG
>DATBTL010000083.1:0-8171 GCA_036559345.1 Chloroflexota bacterium
CTGGGAGCGATGGCGGAAGCCCAGGGATTGTATTGCGTATGCGACACCGGCGGTAACGGGATGACCGCCGGCCCCGGCCTTGGCCGGGCTCTGGCTGAATTGATCGTGCAAGGGCGTACCTTTGTCGACATTCATCCCTTCCGTCCATCCCGATTCGCCGAGCGCGAACCGATAACGGTCGCCTACCGCCATGCCCACACCGAGCCCCCGGTCTCCTGGGCCCTGGAGGATGGGGAGGCATGATCGTTTGCCAGGATGCGCCGACCTCGGAAAATCCCGGTACATCCCTCTTCCGCTCCCGTGGGGTCTGTTTGGTGAGCTAAGGTCACCCCTTGACGGCGCCTCCGGCCAACCCCGCGACAAACCACTTCTGCGCGATCAGAAAGATGATCACCCAGGGGATGGAACCCATCACCGCGGCGGCGGCGAAGTCGGTCCAGTTCGTGGTGAAATTGCCCGTGGCGAAGTCGAACAGGCCCATGCTGAAGGTCTTCCGACTGGCATCGGTAATCAGCACGCTGACCAGCAGGAACTCGTTGGCGCAGGCTAGGAAGCCCTGGATGAAGATGAACGCCATCATGGGTCTGCACAACGGCATAATGACCTTCCAGAAGGCCACGAACCGGCTGGCTCCATCAATGTACGCTGATTCCTCCAGATCGTACGGCAGCGTATCGATATAGCCTTTGAATAGCCAGGCATTGAAAGGGACGCTCATCCCTACGTAGAGGGCGATCAGGCCGATCCAGTTATCGCTGATCGGCGTCCAGTTCTCGGAGATCCAGTTCACCAGATAGTAGTCGGCCGAGAGGGCCATGACCGAGGGGAAAAGCTGTAAGGCCACTAAAAGGGCCAGACCCCAGCGCCGTCCCGCGAACCGGAAGCGGCTGAAGGAATAGGCCATCAGCATGATGACCACCACTTCAAGAACACCGGTGATCGTGCCAACCACAAGGGTGTTCCGAACCCAGATCGTGAAGTCCGTGTGTTGCCACACATTCGCGTAGTGGCTGAGCGTGTACTTGTCGGGCAAGAGGCCGGTGGCGAAACTGCTCCCCACGTTGAGCGATGTCGCTACGATCCAGACAATAGGGAAGAGAGTTAACAGAGTGACCAGTAGCAGGGTGACCCAGGAGACGGCAATCACCCGCCTTTGATCGGGCCGGAGGCGCCGATCACCGCGCGGCTTCAACCGGGACCGCTTTCGGATCGAATCGCCGGCGGCGAGGCTTCCCCGTGCCATCTACTTCGTCTCCTTGAACGCACCGGTAAATCGCATGTTAAGTACGCTCAGGATTATGATGACGACAAAAATCAGGGTGCCGAGCGCCGCCATCTGGGCGAAGTTTTCGCTGTTCCTCACCTGGCTAAACAGGTAACTGCCGAGGATGTCCGTCTCTCCCCTTCCTGATATATCGAGGGAGGGAGGTTGGCCATTGGTCAGGGCATAGATGAATGGGGCATTGTTGAACTGAAAGGCAAACTGCACCACGATCAAGGGGGCCAGGGCCGGCCAGATCGACGGTATGGTGATATAGATGAAGCGGGTCCAGGCGCCGGCCCCGTCGATTTCGGCGACCTCGTAGAGATCACCGGGTATTGCTTGCAGGATGCTCAGGATCAGAACCATGAAATAGGGGAAGGAAAACCAGCCGTTCACCGCGATCAAACACAGCTTGGCCAGGTTCGGATCGTTCAGCCAATCCGGCCGCCCGATTCCCAGCGAGGCGAGAATGCTGTTCACGGCGCCGAAGTCGGTGTTGAGAATTCCCCGCCAGGCCACGACGGTAATGGTGAACGGCAGGGCCCACGGGAGGATCAAGAAGGCCCGGAAGATGAATCGGCCTGGCAATCGAGGATTGTTCACCAGTAAAGCCAGAACCCCGCCGGCGCAGATATTCACGATCGTGCAGGAAATCGCAAAGGCAAACGTCCAGGCAAATAGCCACAGGTACCCGTGAGCATAGCCCGTGTACGGATCGGAACTGAAGGCGTAGCCATAGTTCCGAAGGCCCACCCAATGATAGTTATAGAGGTGCGCCTGATCGTAGTTCGTGCCCGAAATATATACCGTGTAGATCAAGGGGACGAGAATACCCACGGCGATGAACAGCACGGCTGGGGTCATCCAGGCATAGGAAAACAGGTTCCGCTTGCGTGGCGAAGGTGAAGGCCGCGCGTTTTCGGCGGTTGTGAGCGCCATCGCCACCTCCTTCCCTGATTGGCCACGATATGGGCAAGCAGGAGAACCCTGCCCGCCCATATCGACGATCCTGTTTAGCTTGCGCGCTGCTTCGCGATTCCGGCCTTGATTTGTTGAAGCGCGGCGTTCAGCGCTGTCGCCGGGCTGGCGTGACCCTGGATGGCGAGGTTGATCGCATTATTCATCGGTGTCCACACCTGGCTCATCGCAGGGATATTGGGCATGGGGACGCCGACACTGAAAGCTTTACTGAAAGCGGCCTGCACGGCATTGGGGGCCCAGCCTGGGACAGTCTTGAAGCTGGGGAGCCGGCCTTCATAGGTTCCGCTGATCACTTGACCGTTCAGGCTGAGATACTTGGCGAGATCCCAGGCCGCCGCTTGGTTCTTGCTGAAGTTATTGACCACCCACACGCGGACCCCGATGAAGGTTTGGGCGGTCTTCCCATTCGGCAGAGTGGGGATGGGCGCCGCGCCCAGATTCATGCCGAGCGCCTTCTCGTAGCCCGCGAGGGCCCAGGGGCCATTGATCGTCATGGCCGCCTTACCGGCGGCAAAGTTGCTGTCGGCCGCCGCGTAGTCCGTGGTTGGCGGGACGATGGCGGCCAGGGACTTCAGGAAGGTGGTAGCTTGGAGCGATCCCGCGTTCGCGAGACCGATATTGGTGGGGTCGGGCTTCCCGCTCGCGCTTCCGAAGACATAACCGCCGTAGGCATGGAAGGCCCAATACGTGTAGTAGAGGCCGCCGGTAATGTAGAAGAGGAAGCCATAACGGTTCCCCTTGGTAAGCTTCTTGGCCATGGTGATCAGTTGCGGCCAGGTTGCGGGCGGCGTCTGGACAAACTGCTTGTTATAGTAGAGAGCCAGCCCGTCCACCACCTGCGGAACGGAATAGGCGACACCGTTCACATTGGTAGCGTTTATGGCCCCGGTCTGATACCTCGCCATGTCGGCCGCGCTCAGGAGATCCTTGGGTCGTGGTGCCACGATGCCGGACAGCACCAGGGTTCCCACCGAGTCCTCGGTTGTATAGGCCAGGTCGGCGGCATCCTTGTTTTTGGCTTTGAGCTGCAGCAGGCCAGTGACACTTTGGGAGCCGGCACCCATGCCGGGTTGGGAGGTGCTGACGAATTTGACCGTATCGCCATTGGCCGAGGCCCATTTATTTGCCAGCGCCTGCATTTGTGGGAGAGCCTGGTTTGGAAAATCCTCCCACACGGTGATCGTGGTGCCGGCATGTGGGCGCGCGGCCAGGACGTTTCCGGACCCTGCCGACGGCACGAGGATCAGCGCCGCCGCGGAGAGTGCCAAGACGATTCGTTTCATTTCTGACTCCATACAAAGGAAAGACTCCGTACCATGATGACCTGGCTCGGTAGGCAGATCGTGCGTGTACGTGCCTCCTTTCCCCAGTGCGTCAGCGCGCCCGAAGTACGCCAACCGGGCTACCAAGTGACGTACAGTATAGATGTCCTCGATTCGCGCGGTAAATGGCGGAGATGGCTATGGAGTTGCACAATCTCGCTACCGATCGGGGCGCCGCCCATGGAGCGCGTCACGATAGGCGCGAGGACCAGCGCCGAAGTGATAGTGGAACTGGCGGCTAAAGTAATAGAGGGAGCTATAGCCAAGTTCCTCGGCGATCATGCCCACCGGGAGGTTGGTTGCCTCGAGCAAGCGGGCCGCCTGGCCCATTCTTTGGCTGTGCAGCGTGTTGCCGATGGTGTCGCCCGTCTCCCGCTTGAACAAATGAGCCAGGCGTGATGGCGAAAGCGCGACCGTTCGCGCTAGTTCACGAAGATCGTGTTTACCACTGGGATCACCGGCAATGATATCCAGAACCTGCCGTACCCGCTGGTCCAGGGTCCGGGGACCAGAGCGCTTGCTTTCGCGGACCGCGAGAAGGAGCACCTCCTCCAGTCCGGAGAGAGCCAGGTCACGCTGCAGCACATCAAGTTCAGCCAGGTGCTCCAGATAGGGACCCGGTTCAGGGGCTCTCCGGATGAAGTCGCGCGGCAGCCCTTGCGGGGCGCAGACGTCGGCATGCAACCGCAGCATCGCGTGGCGCGCTCGCTCGAAAACATCGGGTCCAGGAAGACTGACCACGAAGCGGCCGGCTCCCATTTCGGGCAGTTGCCACCAGGAGAGCCAGGCCGGCCGCGGGTTGAAGTGCGCCCAGACGAACTCCCAGATGCCCTCTGGCGGAGCCGCGTAGTCGTGAAAAGCATGGGGACGGAGTATCACCAGGTCGCCGGGGCTTGTTCGCAGCTCGAAGTCAGGTTGATTAAACACTCCATGCCCGCGAAAGGTAAGCGACGCATACCAATTCGGGGAGCCGTGCGGGCGATAGGCCCTGTAGCCAGGGCGCGCCTTGAAGTGCCCGGTTACCAGCAGATCCGGGGGCGGTGAAACACTCTCCTCGGGCGTCATAGCGATAATGTGCAACTCCACAGCCATGCGCGGCATTTACCCGACAAGCGAAGGCCACCTATACTGTACGTCACTAACCTTCTGAAAGGAACCATGCGGTGAGTTTCTTGGATATTGCTCCAGGTGAAAAGAGCACCCTTCCTCTACGGCTGGACCCGACGAAGCCAGTGCTTGAGATTGTTTCGGGTCACTTGAATCTCGGCGGTCAGGATCCGCGCGGCAATACTCTGAGCCTGACTAATTACTATTTGCGCTGGAACGGTAGACCGTATTTTCCAATCATGGGTGAATTCCATTATGGACGTTTCCCTCGCCGCTATTGGGCTGAGGCTTTGGCGAAGATCAAGGCAGGCGGCATCGACATCGTGGCGACCTACGTATTTTGGCTGTACGTCGAGGAAGATGAAGGGATCTTCGACTGGACCGGAGATCGCGACCTCCGCGACTTCGCGCGGTTGTGCGCGCGCCACGATCTGCAAGTTATCGTGCGCCTCGGCCCATTCTCTCACGGAGAGTGCCGCAATGGCGGCCTCCCCGATTGGTTGTATGGCCGCGCCATTCCCGTGCGTTCCACCGACGCGCGATTTCTTTTTCATGTACGTCGGCTGTATGCCGAGATCAGCGCGCGGCTTGATGGACTGCTCTTCAAGGACGGCGGCCCAGTCGTGGGCGTCCAGCTCGACAATGAATACATGCATGCCGGAGCACCCTGGGAAGTTCCCTTTCGCCAGGGGACAGAGTGGGTGCCCAGTGGTCATGAAGGCGACACATACATGCGGGCGCTCAAGGACATCGCCCTTGAAGTTGGTCTGGATGTGCCGCTCTACACCTGTACGGGGTGGCTGGGCTCACCGGTGCTGACTCACGAGATCCTGCCCTTGCAGGGCGGCTATGCCTTCCAACCCTGGACCCCGGATCCAGGCTATCGCCAGCCGCCAACCAGGGAATTCCTCTTCCGAGATCGGCATGCCGAACCGCTTCCTCTGGGCATTCCTGCATATGATCCGAACGCCTATCCCTATATGTGCTGCGAATTAGGCAGCGGGATCCAGATTACCTATCACCACCGGCCCACGGTGCCGCCCGAATGCGTGGAGGCCATGGCGGTCGTGGCCATGGGCAGCGGCGCGAACGGTCTGGGCTACTACATGTATCACGGCGGCTCGCATCCTATCGGACGGCATGGTTACCTGAACGAGTTCACCGTCCCGCGCGTTTCCTACGACTTCCAGGCCCCCATAGGCGAGTTTGGCCAGGCTCGCGGGTCATTTGGATCGCTGCGGCTCATTCATCATTTTCTTCATGCGTTCGGCGAGCAGCTTGCTCCCATGGGCGTCGTCTTGCCGGAAGGTGCGAGGACCATCGAGCCGGAAGATGCGGATTCCGTACGGTGGGCGGCCCGCCTCAAGGCCAATGCGGGATTCCTGTTCCTTACCAACTATCAGGACCATGCGGACAGGTGCGATCAGAAGGACATCCAGTTTGCCATTGACCTTGACCAGGAGACTCTTCTGATCCCGCGGCAGAGGGGCATTCTGCTCGGCCAAAACGTCAGCGCCATTCTCCCCATCAATCTCCCTCTAGGCGCCATATGCCTCGTCTACGCGACAGCCCAGCCCATAACCTATCTCGACGAACCGCACGGGCGAGACTACTTCTTCTTTGCCCCACCCGGCATGCGGGCTGAGTTTGCTTTCGAGATGGCTACCTACAGCGAACTTTCACTGGTCAATGGGAGCCTGATCGAGGAAAGCGGGCGGGCGTATGTTACCGTGGAGCCCGGTATGGCAAGCGCGATCACCCTGAAGTCCGCGCGGGGCGAGATGGTGCGCGTGATCACTTTGACTCGGCGGCAGGCCATGCGGTGTTGGAAGTATGACCTGTGGGGACGAGAGCGGGTTCTGCTTTCGGACGCGACCGTACTGCTTGGGGAGGATACCCTATACCTGTCCAGCACCGAGCAAGAGACCATAGGTCTGTCCGTCTTCCCCGCGCTCTCCGGAGGGTTGCGGACGGCTGGCGGTATGGCCGAGGAAACTCCGGATGGGCTGTTTACCCGGTACACGGTTCGCATCCACGAGACGCCGATTCCCCTCGTGGTCACCAAGATCGATCGCGAGTGGTGGACGATCCGCTGCCCGGTGGAACTCCTTGATCGGGTGAAGGACGTCTTCTTGCGCATTGAGTATGTGGGAGACATCGGCGAGGCATACATCGACGGCGTCCTGGTGAGCGACAACTTCTGTAATGGGACGACATGGGAGCTTGGACTGAAGCGGTTCGCGGAGAAGCTGGCCAACCACACGCTTGTCCTCCATATTACTCCACTTCGGAAGGATGGCGGCGCCCTGCGCTACCTGCCTACCGGCATGGCGGTGCGCGCGGAATCCGCGAGTGAAGGGGCAGCCAGCCTTGACGCCATTAGCGCGGTGGCGGAATACGAGGTGATCGGCTGGGCTGGCTCGTAGCCGGCGCCCTTGCGAGAGTCAACCCGGCAAGTCCGCGCATCCGAGTGTCGATAGGTGGGTCGCGGCGTCCGGCCGCTCCTCGGGTGAGCCGGTCACTCGAGGCTGTAGGCTTTCCGCGAGAAGCCTGCCACTTCAACCCGCCCGTAGGCTAGACTGATTGTCGCACGGATACCCCGCGGCGGGACGACGCGCCCTTGCGTGCCCGCACTCTAGCCTCTATAGTTGATCCGAGCATGAGCGCGATGGAAGCAACTCACGGTGAGTTGCCATTTCGGCGCGGGGCGCGGGACGGAATGGCAACCAAATGGTGAGGTATGCGGTCGGCCCGCGCCACCTAACGACGGCGGTGCGGGACTACGCGGGCTCGCGACGCCGCCGCGGCTACCGCGAGTGGGGCCGCTTCCCGGATGGGCCGGCGGACGAATCACAATGGTGGACCCAGGAGCCCCAGTGGTTTCCCGCCGGAACGCCGCCGCGCGAGAACACGAAGGTCACCGTCCATATAGACGGGCAGGAGACCTTCCGAGCGGCCTGGGAGGCAATCCGGGAGGCTAAACACTCCGTGTGGCTGGCGGACTGGGCCATGTCCGCCGACATGGCCCTGGTGCGCGGCCAGGATCGAGCCGCGCTCGCGCCCGTACCCCAGCCGCGGGCGGGCGGCTACAGCGTCCTCGATCTGCTGGCCGAGGCGGCGGGGCAGCTGGACGTGCGGGTGCTGCTCTGGCGCGGCTCGTTGCTCTTCCGGCCTCGGGCCGGTATGGCCCGCCGCAATCTGAAGCGCCTGCGCCGCGCCAACCCTGCCATTCAGGGCCTGGTGGACAAACACGTTCGCCTGGCCCATTGTCATCATCAGAAGACCATCGTGGTGGACGGACGCATCGCCTTCGTCGGCGGCCTGGATATGACCGACCACGATATCGACCGCTGGGACACGACGGCTCACCCAGTGCGCGACGGCTTCAATTGGCACGATGTGTGCTTCCAGATCGAGGGCGAGGCGGCGATGGACGTAGCGCGGAACTTCGCCCAGCGGTGGCAGGCCGTTTGTCACGACGACCTTCCGCTGCCCGA
>DATBTL010000084.1:0-1660 GCA_036559345.1 Chloroflexota bacterium
TGCCGCAGGTCGCGCACCTCCAGAAGCGCCGGCCCGGTGGTGGCAAGGGAGGGCGTCCTGGCGCCCAGGGCCGGCTCAGCGGGTGCCATCATACAACCAGCAGGCGACCCGATGCCCCTCGCCGACCGCGAAGTCGGGCGGCCGCTGCTCGACACAGATCGGCATGGCGTGGGGGCAGCGAGGGTGGAATCGGCAGCCGCTTGGGGCGGCTGTGTAGTTGGGGAGGGTGCCTGGGATGCCCTTGGCCATCTCCTGCCCGGTCAGCCGAGGCACGCAGTCGAGGAGGCCCACCGTATAGGGGTGGCGCGGGGCCGCGAAGAGGGCGGCGGTCGGCGCCTCTTCCACCACCACGCCCGCGTACATTACCAGCACCCGATCCGCCGTGGTACGCACCACTCCCATGCTGTGGGTGATCAACAGGGCGGAGCGCTCCTCCTCGCGGACCAGGCGCGAGAAGAGGGCAAGAATCTCGGCCTGTACCGTGACGTCCAGGGCGGTCGTGGGCTCGTCGGCCACGATCAGCCAGGGCTCCGTGGAGAGGGCCAGGGCGATGGAGACCCGCTGGTTCATCCCGCCAGAGAGCTGAAACGGATAGGCGCGGAGTACCCGATCCGGGTCGTCCAGTTGCACGCGGGCCAGGAGGGCGCGGGCCCGTTCGTCCAGCGCGGCGCCCCCTTCGGGCCGGCCCAGACGCTTATTAGCCTGCACCAGCACCTCGCGGACCTGCTCCCCGATCGTGAAAAACGGGTTGAGCGAGCCCACCGGATCCTGGAATACCATGTTGAACTGGGCCAGGATCACGGCCCGCCGAGCCCGGCGCGAGAGGCGGCGCAGATCGGCGCCGTCGAACTCCACGGCGCCATCGATCCGCGTGGTCCGGGCGGGGAGCAGGTCGAGCACGGCGCGCATCAGCACCGATTTACCGCAGCCGGTCTCCCCGACCACCCCCACCAACTCGCCCGCGTTCACCGTGAGCGAGGCGCGGTCGACCACCCTCGCCGTACCCTCGAAGCCGCGGAAGGTGACGGAGAGATCGCGGAGGTGAAGGGTGTGCGCGGCCTTCATCATACGTCCACGTCGAACAGATCGCGGAGGCCGTCGCCCAGCAAATTGAAGCCGAGCACGGCCAGGGAAATCGCCAGGCCGGGAAAGACCGTCTCCCACCAGCCGCTCGGCAGATCCTGGGTGCCGGCCGCCACCATCGTCCCGAGGTCCGCCTGGGGCGGCTGCACCCCCAGGCCGAGATAGCTGAGACCGGCGCCAATCAGAATGACGAAGCCCGCGTCGAGGGTGATCTTGACCAAAATAGCCGACATCGCGTTGGGAAGAATCTCGCGCAGCATGATATGAAGTGAACTGGCCCCCATCAGGCGGGCCGCGTCCACGTAGTCCTCCTGTTTGAGCGAGACCGTGATCCCATGCACCAGGCGGGCATGCCAGGTCCACCAGAGGGCGCTGACCGCGATCATCGCGTTGAGGAGGTTCGGGGTGAGCACGCTGGTAATCGCCATGGCCATCACCAGGGCGGGAACGGAAAGGAAGATGTCGGTGAATCGCATCAATACCGCTTCCACCCAGCCGCCATAATAGCCGGCCACCAGGCCGATGAACACGCCCAGCGGCACTCCAATCAGCAGGACCACCACCACCAGGGCGAGGG
>DATBTL010000085.1:0-6637 GCA_036559345.1 Chloroflexota bacterium
CCAGATCGCCGCTCAGGAACAGGGTCAGCGCCGCCGTGATCCCGTTGAGGCTCGCCTGGTCGAGCGATTGTACCGCGATCCCTCTCCGGCCAGTCACCAGGATCTGGTCGAAGGCATGGGCCGCCCGTACCTCACTCACTCTCGGTTGCAGGCGGAAGAGGTAGGTGTTAATGAAGGTGATATCAGGTGGATGCACGATCCGCCCGGCTGTCCTGACGGACATGAGAACGCGCCAGGGGGTACTGGCCGGCATCAGACCAATCACGGTCACGCGGTGAAAACGCGCCGGATAGTCGGCGCGGTCAGGGATCTCTACCATAAACGGCATGAAGCCGCTGCTGGTGGGAAGCGCCCCCACCCGTGCGTCATATTGGAGCACAATCTCCCCTGGATGGTCACGCACGGCATCCCAGACCTGCCGGTCCGAGGAGAACCCACCCGCGCGGGCATAGAGCGGCATGGTCGTGTGAGAGAGGAATTGATCATCCGCGACCTGCGGTGGCTGAGCGAGGCGGTACGAGGGTTGCCCTGGACCATCCAGCAGAATGGGCATTGGCGCGCCGCCTTGGGGGAAGTCGTACATCAGGCGGAGGAGCCCAACCGCCGCGATATCGCTCCCCCGCGTGTGATCTCCTTGCAGTGCGCGCAACTTCGGGCTGAGATCGCCGTAGCGACTGAGTTGAGAGCCGAACACGGTCGCCTGCAACTGAAAGCCGCCCGTATTCGTGGCAGTTTGCGCCTCCTGGATGGCGCCGAAATTGACCGTGACCAGGAGGAGTACCAGGAAGGTCACCAGGCTGAGCAGGGTCACCGTCACCCCCATGCGTAGGCGATAGGTGAGGGGATAGACCAAACTCACCCGGCTGATGGGGGCCAAACTCGGCAGCCGGCGAAGCACGCCGCCGATCAGGGCCACGAGGAGATCGGCGTTGGCCATGACCAGCAGCACCGCTCCGACCACCGGCAGCAGCAGGCTGAGCAGGATCGCCAAACCTGGTGGTGGGCCGTTATAGCTCACGACCGGCTGGAACAGCGCCAGAAAGGCATCCTGCGAGCCGAGGCCGGTGGCGAGCCAGCACAGTCCGACCAGGCTCGGCCCGACCCGCCGGCCCAGGGTTTGCGCGCGCGCCACGGCAGCGATCGCCCATCCGACGATCAAGCCGCCCCCGGCAACGAGGAGGGCGCCGGCAAGCTCTCCCAGCCAGCCCTGTCCTTGCCCGTTGTTCAGCCGGAGCGCGATGCCGCCTGCCACGAGGCTCAACGGACCCCGTGCCCACAGCCCCCACCAGAGACAGCTCGCCGCGCCGACCCGGCGCGACAACCGCCCGGCCCGCGTCTCGGGAATGGGCAAGCCAGCGGCGCCCAGCGGCGGGGTCCACAGAGAGCGCCACGCCCGGCGAAGGCCATTCCGCGCGGCGGGCGGCTCGTCCAGATTGCGCATCGCGGTCACGATGGGCGCGCGGCTAATCCACAGTGCCGTGAGGAGAACCACCGCCAGGGTGGTCAGTACCCCAAGGCACCAGGCAGAGAGCATGCTTTGCCAACTCAGCCAAGGGTGCAGCGGCATGACCACGGACAGCGGTATCGTATTGCCGACCCCCTGGCCCGCCACCAGCGGCGGGAGGTGGGCGAGCGCCGCCAGTTCAAGCGCCGTGGCTCCGACACCCAGCGGCACGCCTAGAAAAGCCGCGGCCACCCCGTAGGCGCAGCCCTCGAAGAGCAAGAGTTGGACGATCTGGCGGCGCCGCATCCCAATGGCCCGGCTCATCCCCAACTCCGCTCGCCGCTCGGTCGCCAGCAGGATCATCAAGAGCGTCAGGAGCAACATGCCGGCTCCGACCAGCACCAGGGTGAAGAGTTGGGGCAGCCAGGAGAATTGCTGCCCAGCCGAGGAGAGGAATACGATCTTATCCACCTGGAGGGTTTCTTGCTCAACCACCACATCCGGCTTGAGCGGATGGATCTTGAAGGTGTCGAATTCCGTCTGACCGAGGGCATGCGGAGCGGTAAGGCTGGCCGGCGCTCCCGGGAAGAGGCGCCGCAGGAGGCGAATCACCGCCTGACTCCGCGTCCCGCCGGGGCCGATATCGTCCATCCCTCCCGATCCAACATTTTTCACCGAGATCGTATTGGGCGGCTCCGGGAAGGCGCGCCGGAGGCGCGCGAGCGGCATGATGATCTCAGGACTGGGCCGGCCAACCGATTCGCCGGCAGTGACGCTGAGATCGGTGGCAAGCAGGGCGCGCACCGTGCCGGTGATCTCCGTCGCTCCGAAAGCGATCTGGATCGCATCGCCGGGCCGCACGTCGAACGCCTGAGCCATGGTGGCGCCGACGAACAGGTCTCCGGGCCGCAGGTCGGCGAATCGTACGCGCCTGCCGAGTAGGTTGGTAAGGGGGCCGTACACCGCGTCGAACGCGGGCGGCACGGCAAAGAGCGTGATATCGTGGAGGGAGAGTCCCGTGCGTGCCGAGCTAATGGTCGGACCCTGGGGAATAATGGTGAGGGCGGCGGCTGCCTGCACCTCCGGGGCACGGCGGAGCCTCGCGAGGGCGGCGCCTACCTGTACCCCGGTGAACGGGCCGGTGACGCTTTCGTCGACGTTCCCCATGCGCGCGAGCCGCTGCGCCCGTGCCGAATCCGTGAAGCTATCGGTGAGCCCGAAGGAGGCGGTAATCACGGCAGTCGAAAGCGCAAGTCCGCCAAGCAGTAGAAGCGCCTGGGCCGGGCGGCGTACCGCGTTACGCAGCCCCAGCCGGCATAGAATGAGCCGGCGCGCCGCCAACCCGGCCAGCACGAGGAGCGCCACCCCCGTGAGCACGGCCAGCGTCATTGGTGATACCTGCCAGAAGAGATCGTGACCAACCATGGGCGTCCCTTTCCCTTCAAATCGGGCGTAACTCAATTTCGGACATGGAGGACGGCGCGGACATCGGAAGGATCGGGCGATCTTCTTCAATGCGCCCATCGCGCATCCTAATCAGCCGATGGGCCTGCTGGGCCACATCGGGCGCGTGGGTCACCCAGACAAAGCTGAGCCCATGCTCCCGATTCAGCCCGAGCATCAGATCGATGATCTCCTGGCCGGTCGCGCTATCCAGGGCGCCGGTAGGTTCGTCGGCCCAGACAATAGCGGGTCGGGCCGCCAGAGCCCGAGCGATCGCGAATCGCTGGCGCTGGCCGCCGCTCATCTCGGCGGGGCGATGGCGCGCCCAGTCCGAGAGGCCAACCTGCTCAATGCCGGCCAACGCCCGCCGGCGTGCCTCTTTCGGCGCCACGCCGCCCAGAAGCAAGGGCAATTCGACGTTCTCCAGGCCGGTGAGCACGGGGAGCAGGTTGTAAGTCTGGAACACGAAGCCCATCGACCGGGCTCGGAAGGCGGTCAACTCGCCGTCCGAGAGGCCACGGATGTCCTGCCCGTCGATCGTGATCGTGCCCGCGGTCACGGTATCGAGGCCGGAGAGGCAGTTGAGCAGAGTGGTCTTGCCGCAGCCACTGGGCCCCATGATCGCGACCACCTCGCCGCGTCCGATACAGAGGTCGACACCCTTGAGTGCCTGGACGGTGAGCCGGCCGGTATCGTAGTCCTTGAGGATGTCGTGGGCCTCGACTATGTAGCCATCGGCCTGCTCGGGCTGGCCGTGTGATGGTCGGTCACGGTGTGTCATCATACGAGGTTGCTCCTTCCGCGGACTGTTGGGCCATGGATCAATCGTAGGGCCCAACCTTGAACGAACCGGTGGCGGAATCTTGAACATTTCTTGAACAGACCATGAATACGCCGCGGCAACCGTTCACGAGTCGGCCGCGGTGCGTCATAATGAGGCCGGGAGGCCACGGACGCATGGTGCATGGTGAAAGAGGAGAGGGCGAATCCATGGCACGGCGGCCCACCATCCTTATCGTCGACGACGAGGATGGCATGGTCGAGCTCATGCGGGACTTCCTCGATGTGGACGGCTTCGACGTGCTGGCCGCGCGCGATGGTCCCGAAGCCCTGGCGGCTCTGAGCCATGAGCGGGTGGATTGCGTGCTGCTCGATGTGATGATGCCGGGTATTTCCGGCTTTGATGTCTGCCGGCGGATACGCGAGACGACCGACATCCCGATCCTGTTTTTGAGTGCCCGCGAGGCGGATAGTGATAAAATTCGCGGTTTGCGCCTGGGCGGCGACGATTATATCGTCAAGTCCGCTACGCCCGACGAGGTGGTGGCGCGGGTCCGGGCGGTATTGCGCCGTGCTCACGGCGCCTCGGCGCCGCCCGGTCCGGCTGAAGGCGTGCTCGATTTCGGACGTCTGGTTCTGGAGGTGCGCGCGCATGAGGCGCGGGTTGATGGACAACCTCTTGCCCTCACGGCCCGCGAGTTCACGCTGTTGCGCCTGCTAGCCGAGCATCCGCGGCAGGTCTTCAGCCGCGATCACCTCTTTGAGTTGGTTTGGGGTACCTACGGAGACAAGAGCACCGTGACCACGCATATTAGGCGTTTACGGGAGAAGATCGAGGATGATCCAGCCCAGCCGCGCTACATCGTAACCGTATGGGGGGTCGGCTACCGCTTCGAGGGAGGGCGGCGATGAAGCGGGGGGCGCAGGCGTTGGCGCTGCGGCTCTGGCTGATGGTGGCGCTCGCGGCGATCGTGGGCGTTCCCACGCTCACCACCTGGGGCCTGGATCGGGCGATCGCATCGCGGCAGGAGCAAGCCGACCAATCCCGGATTGCCGAAGTGCGCCGGATCATCGGCGCCGACGCTTCGGCATGGCGCCATCCAGCATGGCAGCGGCGGGCCGGCGTAGCGTTCGCCGCTCACGGGGTGGAGGCGCGGCTGGTGGATGCCGCGGGCACGGAGGTGTATGTCACGAATGGCGCCCGCCAGATTCTGAACTCCTATACGCCCTGGCAAGTGCCACGGGTTTCCCTCGCCTTTGAAAAGATCGTGATCACGGAACTGTTCCCTCCGCTCACCGTCCCTACGACGTCCGTGCCAAAGAGCACGGCTCCCCAGCGCCAAGTGCTGGCGACCGCCTCGTTGTGGTTCACCCGGCCACCGCCCGGTGTTCCGCCGCCGTGGATGGCGCAGGTGAGTGGGGTTATCGCGCTGTTGCTTACCCTGGCCGCTGTCGCTTGGTTCCTGGGTCGGTGGGTCGTAAGGCCACTGGCGACGATGAGCCGGGACGTGGCGAGGATCGCGGGCGGCGACCTGGATATTCATCCGCCCTCGTCGCGGGCGCGCGAGGTGCGGGAGATTGCCGCCGCCCTCACCGCCCTCTGTGCCGCGCTAGGTCAGGCGCTGGCCCGACAAGCCGCGCTGGAGGAGGAGCGGCGCCTGTTCATCAGCGCCATCGCGCATGACTTGCGCACCCCACTCTTCATGTTGCGCGGGTACTTGAAGGGGCTGGAAACCGGGGTAGCGGCGACGCCGGAAAAGGTCGCCCAGTATGTCCGCGCCTGCGGCATGCGCGCGGACGCCCTGGAGCGGTTGATTGCCGACTTGTTCGCCTATACGCGCCTGGAGTATCTGGACCAAGGGCCAAGGCGAGAGAGTCTGGAACTCGGCGCGCTACTTGGGGAGGCGGTGGCGGAGATACAACCGATGGCGGCAACCAAAGGGATTATAGTCGCCCTGGACGGCCCATCGGGGGCCTGCCCCTTCACCGGAGATCGCACACTCCTGGGACGCGCCGTACAGAATCTCCTGGATAACGCGGTGCGCCACACCCCAGACGGAGGTAGCGTCCGCGTGCGGTGGGACCAGGAGGGTGGCCGATATGTCTTTCGCGTCCAAGACACGGGACCGGGCATTACCCCACGGGATCTCCCGCATCTCTTCACTCCGCTCTATCGGGCGGAACCCTCGCGAAACCGGCGGACCGGTGGCGCGGGTCTGGGCCTGACAATCGCCCTCCGTATCCTGCGGGCGCATGGGGGCAACCTCACCGCCGCCAACGCCGATACGGGCGGCGCGCTTTTCACCGGCACGCTTCCGATGGAGCGGGCCACCCCCTTGGCCACGGAACCAGAAACAACCGCCAGTTCGCCAGAACAGCATGCCTAACCTACCTCGTCACGGCTTGGGCGCGTCGGAGTTTCGTGATCCAGGTTGTTCCACTCTCGCTGCCGCAAGGAGATACCGTCCGGGAGCGCGCCATGAAACTCCGGTGTACCCTCACGGTTCTCTCGGCGCGACGTGGCAGCTTGATACACTGTCAAGGGATACGGAGGGTGGCGGCGGCGCTCGCGGGTAGATTCCCGAGGATTGGAGAGGGCATGGGTAGTATGACCGAGGGGACCGGACCGTTCGATGATCTTTCGCTGGCCGAGCTACGCGAGCGCCGCAGTGAGAAGTGGACAACCTATCCTGCCGATGTTCTCCCCGCCTTCGTGGCCGAGCTGGATTTCCCGCTGGCCGAGCCGATCAAGCGGGCCCTCACCGAGGCGATTGCGCGCGGTGATACCGGCTACGTGAACCCCGTGGGATTGCCCGAAGCCTTCGCCGCCTTTGCCCACGCCTGGTTCAACTGGTCGGTTGATCCCAGACGTGTGTTCCTCGTCCCTGATGTGATGGTGGGAGTCGCGGAGGTGCTACGGCTGACTACGGAGCCGGATAGCGGCATTGTGATCAACACGCCGGCCTACCC
>DATBTL010000086.1:0-3143 GCA_036559345.1 Chloroflexota bacterium
AGTCCTTCACTACCACTGACCAGCGCCGCCGTGTCGGGCGCGGCCCATAGCGCCTGGTCCAGGGGATTACCGCCAACCGGACCCTGCGCGGTCAGGGTCGCTTCGTTGCACACCAGACCGAGGAGTAGCGGCGCCCGTGCCGCGACGCCAGCGCCGTCCAGCGACGCATCGAAGCTGATCGCGCCCGCGGTCAGGGTGCCCGTCTTGTCGGTGAAGAGCACCTGGATATTGCCGAGGTCTTCGATCGTCACCAGCCGCTTCACCAGCACCTTGCGGCGAGCCAGCTCGCGCGATCCGGTAGCCAGGCTGACGCTTACGATCGCGGGCAGCAGCTGGGGCGTAATGCCGATCGCGATGGCCAGGGAGAAGAGGAGCGCGTCGATGATCGGGCGGGAGAACGCGACGTTGATCACAAAGATGGACACGGTCAGGAGGCCGGCCACCCACACGAGCAGCTTGGAGAAGTCCTTCAGTCCGGCCTGGAACGCGGTGTATGCCGGCGGGGCGCCCAGGCCGACGGCGATCGTGCCGAACGCCGTCGCCGACCCGGTCGAGACGACCACGCCACGCCCGGAGCCCTGGTGGACGATCGTCCCCATGAAGGCGCAGGATGGCAGGTCCACCGCCGACTCTGCCTGCGCGATCGGTTCCGGGGACTTCGCGCATGGCAGCGACTCGCCGGTGAGCACCGCCTCGTCGCATTCCAGTTGGGCTGCCTCCAGGAGCCGGATATCGGCGGGGATCAAATCCCCGATGCCCAGAGACAGCACATCGCCGGGAACAAGGTCACGAACATCGATTCGCTGCTCCCTGCCATCCCGCCGCACCACCGCCTGGTGGTGGATATTGGCATGCAGCGCGGCGACCGCGCGCTCGGAGCGGTATTCGTTGACAAAGCCCAAGCCGACGCTCAGCAGGACGATCGCCGCGATGATCGAAGCGTCGGTGGGGTCGCCGGTTGCCCCAGAGACCGCCGCCGCTACCAGCAACAGAATCAGGAGCGGATTGCGTAGCTGGCGGAGGAGCACCCCGAGCGCGGTCACTTTGTGCGCGGCCAGCACGTTCGGACCGACTGTCCGGAGGCGCTCTTCCGCCTGCCGCGTGCTCAGTCCCGAGGGCGTCACACCCAAGCGCTCCAGCACCTCGCCAAGCGGCAGGTGGGCGGCCTCCGCCAAACTCAGGGAGCGCGGATCCATTCCATGATCCGCTTGCTGGATCACGACCGGCGTACTCGCGGGTACCGGCGGCGGTAGAGGATATACGGGCGCCCAATGTACTGGATGGGAATGCTCCAGGCATGGACCAGCCGGCTGAAGGGCCACAGCGCGAACAGCAGCCAGGCCATCGCCGCATGCACCTGATAGAGCAACGGCGCCTTGGCCATAAGCGCGGGATAGAGCGTGAAGCCGAAGATGCCGCGGAACCAGACGGCGACCGTTGCTCGATAGTCATACGCCGTGCCCAGGAGGTTGACCCCGAAGGTCTCGGAGATCCCTAACCCGATCAGGATCAGCAACAGCACATACACGGCGAGGTCGGTGTACGACGTGGTGACCCACACCCGACGAACCGTGAGACGCCGATAGACGAGGAGGAGCAGCCCCACCCCGCACGCCACCCCAGCCACCGTCCCGGCATAGCCCGAGAGCAGATGATACTGGTACTCCGAGATCCCCAAGGCCGCCGTGGCCTGCTCGGGAATCAGCATCCCCACGAAGTGGCCTCCGATGGCTGCCAGGGCGCCGAAGTGGAAGAGATTGCTGCCCCAGGCCAGTTGGCGGCGCTCCAGAAGTTGGGTCGAGCGGCTGGTCCAACCGAACTGGTCGTGCCGGTAGCGCCAGATATGGCCCGCGATAAAGAGGACAATGGAGACATACGGGAGGACGACCCAGATCAGGATGTTTGGGGTGGTCATCGTCTGGCCTCCCTGGCAGGCATGACCTCGGGCGGTGCGAATGGCTCCAATCCTACCTGCTCACTGGGCGGCCCGTTGGCGATCAGCCGTCCCAGGTGTTCCCGTTCCGCCGGCGAGAGGGCCGGCTGGCCGGCCTGGATCGCGTCGAGCAGATGTGAGTAGGGGCTTTCTATCTCGCGTAAATGACGCTGGATCAGGGCCAGCGCGGCGCGGTATTCGCTCAGAATGGTCTCCCCGTAGCCTGGAGGGGCGGCGGCGGCGAACTCCAGCATTACGGGTAGGTAGTCAGGTAGCTCCTTCGGGTCCAGGACCAGGCCGGCGGCCCGGTAGAGTCGTTTCAAGCGCAGCAGGGCCATGCCGCGTTGCCGGGTATCGCCATGCAAGTAAAAGCTGAGATAGAGACCGCTGCGCTTCTGGAGGTCGAAGGTCTCCACGTAGGTTCGCGCCAACACCGTGGGCGTGGCGGATGCCCAGTAGCGGCAAAACTCCTCGACCGCATCCTTCTGGGGTGAGTTGGGCAGTTGGGCAACCGCCTCCAGAATCTCAGGCCGCGCCTCGATGACGCATTCATCCGGGTACAGGAATAGGAGCGAGAGGAGCTTGTACGGCGTCTGGGCCGCCGGTCCCCTGGCGCGAAACAGCAGTTTCATGGGCGGAACTCCCCTCCTTCGCCGGACGCGCCCGGCGAGGCCGGGACACCGCGCGTCCTCTCCGCCTCCCCGGCGGCCTGCCCGCCATTCCCCTGCCCTGTAGCCGGCGGCGCCATCTGGAGCAGCATGAACCGGCTATTGTCCGCCCGCTTGGGCGGGGCGCTCGGCGAGGCGATGGCCCCGCAGTTGCCGGGGCCGCCATCGAAGTCCAGACCGCAGGCGCCCTGCTGTTCCATCAGGCGGTCGGCCAACTCGGTATGGGCCTGGGGGATCACGTAGCGGTCCTCATACTTGGCGATCGCCAGGAGGCGGTAGAGCGCCTCGATGTCCGCCGGCGCCATCCCAACCGAGGCCGCCAACTCGCTATCCGTATGTTGATGGACCTCCTTCCGCCGCATGTAGGAACGCAAGGTCGCCAGCCGCTTCAGCACGACGCGGATCACCTCCGTGTCGCCGGCCGAGAGCAGATTGGCCAAATACTCGACGGGAATGCGCAAGCTGTCGATGGCCGGGAACACATCGTCGGGGTCGGTCATGGGGCCGCCCACCTCAAGGGCATTCACCACCGGCGAGAGCGG
>DATBTL010000087.1:0-4341 GCA_036559345.1 Chloroflexota bacterium
CGTGCCTCGCCCCACGCCTTGACCGCCGCCGGAATCTCCCCTACCTCCCGTACCACCAACGACATCGCCCGCCTCCTCACCGGAACCCTGCTCTCGCTCTCTCCATTCAACCACCCTGGCTCGAGAAGTTCAACGGAAACATCTTGCTCGCCCCCCCGCCGCTATCGCCAACGAGGCGAGCAAGATGCTCGCGCTCCCAGGAAGAATGTTCCATTACATGTTCAGGCGCCCCCAGATCAGCTATCGCTGGGCGGCTTCGAGGTCCAGGGCGGCATGGAGGCCAGAAAATCCTCGGTGAAGCGGCGGGCGTACTGGTCGAGGAGCCCGACCACTCGATCGTGTTCCGGGGAACGGACGACGAAGCCGGCATGGTTCGCCTTGTGCAGCCGCCACACGATCTCGGGATCCTGGTAGGCCGAGGTATCCGGCCACTCCTGCCTGGCCAGGGAAATAATCACGCCCGCGTAGTCCCGCCGGGGTGCCGGCGGGTGATAGAGAGTTCCCGCCGGAAGGGTCTCGATTTTTGCCCACTCGACCCAGAGATTGACTCCGGTGGCAGCCTCCACCACATCGGCGATATAGGCGCCGCCCACCCGGGCCGCGACCTCCAGAAAGTAGATCCGCCCGTCCTCGTGCGCCTGGATGAACTCCATGTGGGTGGCGGAGTTCTCCACTCCCAGGGCGGCCAGCACCTGGCGGTTCAGTTCGCGGATGCGTGCCGCTTCCGGCGCGTCGCGCCGGACAGTGGCCGTGGAGGCAATGCCGCCTTGATGGAACACATCGAGGGGCGGGCGGGCGTAGCGGTGGACCTCCACGAAGGCGACCTCGCCGTTGGCCACCAGGGAGTCGGCATGGAACACATTCCCAGGGACAAAACGTTCGATCAGATAGTTTGAGCGCTCGTCGCCAAGCTCATCAATCGCGGCCCATGCCTGATCGGGACTGGCGATTTTGCGAATCCCGATCGTCGATGCCTCGGAGCGCGGCTTGATCAACCATGGAGCCGGGACTCGATTGAGGAACTCCTGGATTGCGTCATTGTTGAGCACGTGCACGAATGGGGGGACGGGTAAACCATGGGCCTCGGTCCGCAGCCGCATAGCCAGCTTGTCGCGCACGAAACGGGTGGCGCTTTGGCTCATACCCGCCAGGCGAAACTGCTCGCGGAGCGCGCCGACGGTGGCCAACTCGTATTCGTCCAGGGGAACCACCCGCTCGATCCGCAGGGTGCGAGCCAGATAGGCAACCGCGCGAATGACCGATGGCGTATCGGCCAGGTCCGGCATGCAGTAGAACTCGTCGATACTGTCCCGCGGCCAGAAGTCCGAATGCTCAAGCTCCGGCACGGTAATCAGCACCACCCGCCACCCTTGCCGTTGACATTCCTCCAGGAACGGCGCCCCTTTTTCGTAGCTGGACAGACAGAGAATGGTCGGCGCGGCGGGTTCGGCCATGATTCACTCCCCTCCGGTGTAGGTGCCGTCAAACTGGCCATGAAGGTTGTCACCAGTATAGCGCCACCGCTCGGGCGCCATTGCACGTGAGCGGCCATTGCAGGGGAGCGCCGCTGTTCCCCGCTCCTGAAGCACAGAATCACAGAGGGTACGGAGAACACAGAACGCGGCTCCGGTTCCGCGCCCTCGCTTCTCCATTCCTAACCCTGCTCCCGGGGACGTTATCTGTGTTTTCCATTCCCTCGGTGTTTCTGTGCTTCAGGGCACCCCGTATCCACTACGCCGAATCCGGCGACCGGGCGCCGCGTCGTACACTGAATGGGAAGCACTCTAGGGTTTAGCCTCCTGAAGGCGGTGAACAGGATGATGGATCGGTTGGAGCGGCAGGTGCGCTTCACCATGGAACTGGATAAGCTCAAGCAGGTGCTGCGCCGTAACACCCTGGGCGACGGATCCCGGCACGAAAACAGCGCCGAGCACTCGTGGCACCTGGGGGTGATGGCGGCTGTCCTGGCCGAGCACGCCAACGGGCCAATAGATTTAAGTCGAGTGATCCAAATGGTCTTGGTGCATGACATCGTGGAGATCGATGCGGGCGACACCTTCGCCTACGACGCCGTGGGAATCCTGGACCAGTCAGTCCGCGAGACGCTGGCGGCGGATCGGATCTTTGCCCTACTGCCTCCCGACCAAACCCTCACGATCCGGGGGCTCTGGGAGGAGTTCGAGGCCCGCGACACGGAGGAGGCCAGGTTCGCGGTGGCGCTGGACCGCTTCCAGCCGCTTCTCCAAAACGTGGCCTCCGCCGGCGGTACCTGGCGATCCCACGCGGTCTCCCTGGAGATGGTGCGAGCGCGCTGCGCGGCGATCGCCGAGGGATCGGCGGCCCTTGGCGCCTATGCCGAGACGCTCATTGCCGGGGCGGTCGCGCGAGGGATGATCGGGGTTCAGGATGGAGTGGAGTCGTAGGGCCTGGGAGCGCGAGCCTCTCACCCGCGCTCCCAGGCAATCCGGCACAACGTAGATCACATCTTCCATATGAGTGCGGTTATCCCGAGAATGGTCCCTGGCCGACGGTTCATGTGGTACGCTTGTGGTATGGTTGCACTACTGGAATCAGGTGTGAACGCCGTGAAGAAGCACGCCCAATGACCCTGGATGACGGCGGTTGGAGCGATACGGCGGATCACGACCTCGCCACTCGGGCCGCGATGGCGGCGCGTACCCATGATACGTCGGCTCTGCTGGCCCTTACGGACTATTTCCTGATCGAACAGGGGAGTACGGCGTCGCGCGTCAGCAATCACACACGCCGAGCCTATGCGATCGGGATTCGCATGTTGGTCGCGGACTGGCGCCAAGAGGATTTACTGCACCCCAGTCAGGGCGCGGCGCACACATGGCTTCGCCGCCTGGAGCGTGAAGGAGCCTGGCGTCAGGATGGGACGGTCGGCCCCGCCACCCCCGCCACGGTACGGGTGCGTTTGGCGGGCGGGCGGGCGCTCTATCGCGCCCTCCGCTGGGCGGGCGCCACCACGGCCGATCCGTTTCAGGATCTCCGCGCCGCGCCCGAGCCTACTCCCCCCTGGGAAAAGCGCCGGCCGTATAGCGAGGCGGATCTGGCGGCGATGCTCGGCGTAGCCAACTGGACCGATCAGGCGATCGTTTTATTAGGATCGGATGGCGGTCTGCGGGTAGCGGAGATGTGCGCTCTGTATTGGCGCGACATCGACCTGGTGAGTAGCCGGCTGGTGGTGCGCTCGGATACCGCGGAAAAGCAACGCCAGGTGGCACTGTCCCCGTCGCTGGTTCGTGCATTGGAGGGGCTGGGGCGTACCCAGGATCGTCCGCTCCTTGGCCTGACGGACAGTGGGGTGCGGAAGCGCCTTCTCCGGCTTTGCGCGCGGGCGGGGGTGACCTATCGGGGCGCTCACGCGCTGCGCCATGCGGCGGGCACGCGCTTGCTGCGGGAGGGTGGATCGCTGGAGGACGCGGCGCGGCATCTTGGCCACGGCAATCTGGAAACCGCCCGAGTGTACGCGAGGTGGGCCGCTCCCGCCGGTCGGACGCGCGTCACTGGCTGACAAAGGTCATACACGCCTCCCGTTCTCCCGTTACACCCTGGCGCCAGACCGGCCCAATGTGGTATAAGTTGCGCATAGCCGGCGCGAGAGCACTTCATACCGGGATTGGAGGCGATAACATAGAGGGTCCGGAAGTGGAAGTTGGATGCATGAAAAGGAGAGGCGATCATGAACGATAGGGCGGCGCTCCTCAGCGAGTTCAAGGCATTCATTCTGCGCGGAAACGTGGTGGACCTGGCGGTGGGCGTGGTGATCGGCCTGGCTTTTCAAGCTGTGGTGAGTGCGTTCGTGAAGGACATCATCACCCCGATCATCACCATTCCTGGGAAGACCAATTTCTCCGACCTGAGCTTTACGATCGGCGGTGGGGTATTTCTCTACGGAGACCTGATTAATGTGGTGATCAACTTTATCGTGATCGCCGCCGTGGTCTTCTTCTTCGTGGTGAAGCCGGTAAATATGCTGATGAACCGGCGCAAAGTGGAGACCGCTCCCGAGCCGCTCACCCGTGAGTGCCCTTTCTGCATGAGCAAGATTCCCGTTGCCGCCACTCGGTGCGCGTTTTGCACCTCGGAGGTGAAGGTAGCGTAACGGCTCGACGCACACGGATGAAGGGGCCGCGACCCTTCATCCGTGTGCTGGCTAATACACCTTGGCGCAACTCCCAAGGCGGTGCCCCTACAACTGATGGCGGACTTGCGCCAAGTTGTACTAGGATTAGTTGGCGATCCCAAGAAACAGGGCCCCACCACCAGCCGCGCCTGGGTGGGTCACCACCGCGAGGCTGGTAAACGCGGACAGAA
>DATBTL010000088.1:0-4984 GCA_036559345.1 Chloroflexota bacterium
CATCCATCGCCTGGCATCGGGGCGGGCCCGAAGCAACCGGGTGGCGGAACTCCTGGAGATCGTGGGCCTCGATCCGCGGTTCGCCAGCCGCTACCCGCATGAGTTTTCCGGCGGCCAGCGCCAGCGGATCGGGATCGCGCGGGCCCTGGCAGTCCGACCAGAGTTCATTGTCTGTGACGAGCCGATCTCCGCCCTTGACGTATCAATTCGGGCTCAGATCATCAACCTGTTGGAGGATCTGCAGGGTGAGTTCCGCTTAACCTACCTGTTTATCGCGCACGACCTGGCGGTGGTGCGCCACATCTGTGATCGGGTAGCGGTGATGTACCTGGGCAAGTTCATGGAACTGTCGCCCAACCAGCAGCTGTACGACCAGCCGTTGCACCCTTACACCCGGTCGCTGATCTCCGCCGTACCGGTGCCGGACCCGGATATTGAGGACACGCGCCAGCGCGTCATTCTCGAAGGTGACGTGCCGTCGCCGGTGTCGCCGCCCTCGGGATGCGTCTTCCACACCCGCTGCCCCATCGCGCGCGAGCGATGTGCCCTGGAGGTGCCGGAATGGCGCCAATACGCGCCACGGCACTGGGTGGCCTGCCACTACGCGGGGGAACCGCTGATCAAGGACAATAGCGGTGGGGCCGAGCAGGTAATCCTGGCCCGCTCGCAAGAACCGGTCGGGAGCGTATGTGAGTCGGTAGGCGGGAAAGGAGGAAGATGATAGAGATGGAAGCGGATCCCAGGATTCCCGTTCCCGCCGTGGGATCGTTCGATCCAACACAATCCGCCGAGCCGGATACCGGCGTATGGCGCCGCATGTGGGACAGCCTCCGGCGCGATAAGGTGGCGCTGGTGGGGGCGGTGATTGTGCTGGCCTTTGTGTTGGTCTCGGCATTCGCGCCCTTGCTCGCGCCGTTTGACCCGAACAATCAGTTCAACGATGGCCTGACCGCCATGGGGGCGCCACTCCCACCCGGTCATCCCTACATGTTGGGAACCGATGATTTGGGCCGCGATCTCCTCAGCCGGCTGATCTACGGGGCCCGAGTCTCGTTGATCATTGGAGTGATGGCCAATGGCCTGGCCATGATCATTGGGGTGGCGATTGGCGCCATCGCCGCCTACGCGGGCGGGTGGGTCGATATGGTGCTGATGCGGTTTACCGACACCATGATGGCCTTCCCGGTGCTGCTGTTCGCGATTGCCTTGATCGCGATCACCAGTCCCAGCCTGCAAAACATCATCCTGGTGATTGCTATTCTCTATTGGACTACTACGGCCCGGATTATTCATGGGATGGTGCTCTCACTCAAGGAGCGCGAGTTCGTGGAGGCGGCGCGGGCGCTCGGGGCCACCGGGCCGCGGATCCTCTGGCTCTACATCATGCCGCACCTTCTGTCGGTGATCATTGTCTACACGACTCTGGGAGTGGCGACCACGGTGCTGGTGGAAGCGTCGCTCAGCTTCGTGGGGATCGGGGTGCCGCTGCCCACCCCAACCTGGGGCAACATGATCAACGAGGCGCAGAACTACTACCATTCGGATCCCTGGATGATGGTCTTTCCAGGGGTAGCAATCATGGCCACCGTTTTGGGGTTCAACCTGCTCGGTGACTGGTTGCGCGACACCCTCGATCCCATGCAGAGCGGCGGCCATTGAAGGAGAGCGTCAGGATCTCCCCACATGACCGGCAGTTTTCATGGGATTAAGGGTGTCGCGTTGACCGGCGCCGGACCATTGCCAAGGAGGAACGGAAGAGATATGCCTACTCACGCGAGACATCGGATGCTGGCCGCGCTCTTGGCCGGCGCCCTGATTTTTCCGGCGGCGAGTCACTCAACTCATGCCGCGCCCGCGCGGGCCAGCGGCACCCTGATCGTGGAGTTTCAAGACGACATCGCTCACCTAGATACCGCGCTCTGCTACGACAATACATGCTATCCCTTCGCCAAGGCAATGTTCGACCGCCTGGTGGACTATAAGGGCGCCACCAACAACATCATCCCCGATGCCGCCGCCGCCATGCCCGCGATCAGCAACGGAGGGAAGACCTACACCTTCAAGTTGCGGAACGACGTGCGGTTCTGGAACGGGAAACTCGCCACGTCGACAGATTGGATCTACTCTTTCGAGCGCATTATCAATCCCAAGACACAGTCGGGCGGGCAGAGCTTCTGGCTGAATATCGTGGGCGCGGACGCCTTCGCCAATGGGAAGGCCGCGCATGTCTCGGGTCTCAAGACTCACGGCTCCTTCGGGCTGGAAATTGACCTGGTAGCTCCGGACTCGTCATTTCTGAACGTGCTGGCCATGCCCTTCGGCTCCGTGGTGGATAAGAGTCAGATCACCAAATACGGCAAGTCCTACGATGCCCTGCATCCCATGGGCACTGGGCCGTATATGTTCCAGCAACATATCCCCGGCCAGACGCTGATCCTGACGCGGAATCCCCATTACTTCCTCCCCAATGTGGGGAAGGTGCAGACCATTCGAGCCGACATTGGGGTGTCTACCGCGACCGCGTTGCTCCGGATCGAGAAGGGGCAGGCCGACCTGGACGGCGACTTTCCCACTACCATCCCCTCGGCGGATTTTCTGAACGTGCTCAATGATCCAGTCCTGGGAAAACGCCTCTACAAGGCGCAGCAGATCGCCACCGAGTATATCTTTTTCAACGTCAACATGGCCCCGTTCAACAACGTGCTGGTCCGGCGCGCGATCAACATGGCGATCAACCGGAGCACTCTTTCCCGATTGGTGAACGGCCGCGGGGTACCGGCGACGACCATCGAGCCGCCCCTCATGCCGGGCTACGGCAAGTTCGACCTGTATCCCTACAACGTCCAGGCGGCGAAGGGGCTTTTGGCCAAGGCGGGATTCCCCAACGGCTTCAGCACTACCTTCTACACCGACAACACCACGGACGACGCCCGTTTGTCCGAGTCGATCGTGCAACAACTGGGCCAGATCGGGGTCAAGGCCAATCTGCGGGTACTGGATGCTAACACATTCCAGACCCTCTACGGGACCAAAAACAAGGTGCCGATCGGCCTGAATGGTTGGTATGAGGACTTCCCCGATCCAAACGACTTCGTCGAGCCTGTTCTCAGTTGCGCCTCGGCGGTCACCGGTTCACAGAATGCCTCGTGGTTCTGCGACCCAAAGGTAGACGCCCTCGCCCGACGGCTCAAGGGAATGACCGATCAGAAGGCCCGTCTGGCTGCTTATCCCGCCCTCGATCGGATGATCATGCGGGAGGCGCCCTGGGTGCCCTTGCTGACCCCCGTGTTCTATGTGTTGCCCTCGACTCATGTCAGGGATTTCTACTTCAATCTGGTGTGGTTCTACGTCTATCAGGACTACGCGAAGGTCTGATTTTCAGGTTCATGTAGCACGGGAGGGATTCATCCATGGAGAAAAGCACACGGCGCGCGGTCGGATCCGGGTTGGCGGCATTCGTCCTGCTGGGGGCGCTGGCTCTGCAGGGCGCTCCTCGCGAGACGAGGGCCGCGCCGGCCCATAGCGACCCGAACACCCTCATTATCGATTACCAGTCTGATATCAGCCATCTCGATTCCGGCCTTTGCTACGACACGCAGTGCTATCCTCTCACGCACGCGCTGTATGACCAGTTGATCGGCTACGACACCTCGCACGGAAGCGGCGATACCCTGATACCGGACGCGGCGGCAGCCATGCCCACGATCACCAACGGGGGCAAGACGTACATCTTCAAGCTGCGTCACGATGTTCACTTCTGGAATGGTCGGCTCGCCACCTCGGCTGACTGGGTGTACTCGTTCAACCGGATCATCAATCCCAAAACCGCGGCTGGGGCTCAGGCATTCTGGCTGGACATCGTAGGCGCCCAGGCGTACGCGAACGGGAAGGCCGCGAGTGCGAGCGGAATCAAGGCGCTCGGGCAGTGGGGCCTGGAGATCGACCTCAACAGCCCGTACACGGGGTTCCTCAACGTGCTGGCCATGCCCTTTGGCTCGGTGGTGGACAAGAACCAGATCGCCAAGTACGGGAAGAGCTACGATGCGTTGCATCCGATGGGCACCGGGCCGTACATGCTCCAGAGCCGAATCCCTGGGGTAAAGATTATCCTGGTCAAGAACCCGAATTACTTCGGCGCTCACAAGGCGCATATCAATACGATCGAGGCCGACATCGGGGTCAGCACCTCGACCTCGTACTTGAGGATTGTCAAAGGGGAAGCCGATCTCGACGGCGATTTCCCCACGCCAGTCCCGCCGGCGGAATTCCTCAACATGCTGAGTGACCCCATGCTCAGCAAGCGGGCGATCAAGCAAGTGCAGGTGGCCGATCAATACATTGCCATGAATACCCAGATGAAACCGTTCGATAACCTGCTGGTCCGCCAGGCGGTGGAGTATGCGGTCAACAAGCCGGCCCTGCTCCGGCTGGTCAATGGCCGCGGCTCGGTGACCAACAACTTTATTCCCCCGAACATGGGCGGCTATAAAGCCTTCAACCTCTACCCCTATAATCCGGCCAAGGCCAGGCAACTGCTCGCCCAGGCCGGGTATCCGCATGGCTTCAGTACTACCTTCTACACTGATAACCTTGGTGACGATCCCCGCATCTCGGAGGGGATTGTCCAGCAACTGAGCCAGATCGGGATCCAGGCCACCTTACGGTCTCTGGCGGAGCCCACCTGGCAGGGCATTGTCATGTCCCGCGGCAAGGCCCCGATCAGTTGGACTGCCTGGTACCAGGATTTTCCCGATCCCAACGACTTCTTCGAGCCCATTCTGAGTTGCGCCTCGGCCGTCCCCGGCACCTTTAATCTCCCCTTCTACTGCAACCACAAGGTCGACGCCTATGCGGCCAAGCTCAAGCACATGACTGACCAGCAGGCGCGCCTGGCCGGTTATGCGGCCCTGGACAAGATGGTAATGCAAGACGCGCCGGTGGATCCGATTTTCAACTCCGTCTACTATGCCTTGCCGTCCGCGAA
>DATBTL010000089.1:0-9252 GCA_036559345.1 Chloroflexota bacterium
CGAAGGTCACGGTGATCGCGGATCGGGCCGCCTGGAATGGCGACGACGCAAGCGTGACGTAGGAGCGTGGAGACTGATGACCCGAGCAGCACCGGATAGCGATCGCCGATCCGCGAACGAACCTCGCGCTGGCCGGTTGCCGGACGATGTCCCAGGGGAGCCGCCGCGTCGCGGATCCGATAGCGCCGACCAGGAACGGGCGAGACGCGGTCGCGCGCTGGCGTGGGCGAAGGCGGCCTTCGACAAGTTCAATAACGATTGGACGATGAATTGGTCCTCCCTGGTTGCCTTCAACGTCTTGATTTCCGCCTTTCCCATGTTGGTGGTTCTGTTCACCTTGCTGGCATGGGTTCCGGAACAATCCGGTAACGCGACGAACTTCGCGAGCCAGATCAATCGAATCTTGCCGACCGAGGTCGCCAAAAGCTTGAATGTGGTTGGACTCATATCCCGCGCGCGCGCGAGCTTCGGCGCCCTGATCCTCATCAGTGTCGGGGGACTGGTCTGGGGCGGCGCGAACCTGTTTGGAGCCATTGAGAATTCGTTCGCGGTCATTTTCCGGGTGCGCACGCGAGCTTTCCTCCCGCGGCGGATCATGTCCTTGGTGATGATGCTGCTCTTCGCCCTGTTACTCCCGCTTTCGTTCGTGTCCTCCCTCGCGCTGGGAGCCGGCACGACGGCCCTGGGCCGCGTCCTACCTCAGACGCTCACGGGACCTCTACCGATCCTGCTGGGCATGCTGACCAGCCTGGTATCGCTCTTCGTCCTTTTTCTCGCGATCTACGTGGTCGTTCCCAATGTCCCAATTTCCCTGAAATATGCCTGGCGAGGCGCCTTGATCGCGGCCATCGTCATGGCGGTGCTCAACACGCTGTTTCCCTTTTATACCGCGCATTTTCTCGGTACGCGCCAATACGGCGCGGCGGTGATCGGCACGGTCTTGGTTACGGTCACCTGGTTCTGGTTGTTTTCCCTAATCCTGCTGGTGGGCGCGCAGGCGAACTCCCTGTCCATGAACCTACGACCGTTGCCGCATGATGTCTCCCGAATGCTGTCGGAAGGCATCGATCCCGAGGCGGCAACCAATCGTACGGCGCGTGACTAACTACAGGGGAATCAGGCCCAACTCACGTCCCCGCCCTACTGCCTCGGTGCGGGTCGTAACTCCCAGCTTGCCGAAAATGCTTGCCAGATGAGTCTTAATCGTGCTCTCGCTCAGGCCAAGTTGAAAGGCGATCTCTTTGTTACGCAAACCGCTGGCCAGGGCGTGAAGCACCTCCACTTCTCGTTCGGTCAGGGTCTCGACCATATCACCCTGACGCGCCAGAGCCCCAAGGCGCTCCACCAGCTTATGAGCTACCACGGGCTGCAGAAGTGATTCATTGCGGGCCACCGCGCGGACCGCCTCCACCAGTTCCTCGGTGGTCGCGTCCTTCAAGACGTAGCCCTTGGCCCCAGCCTTGATCGCCTCATAAATCTTTTCATCGTCGTCAAAGGTGGTCACCACCAGGCAGCGAATATCCGGGAAGTGCGCCCGAGCCCGCGCGATGACCTCGGTACCGGCAATGTCGGGCAACTGAAGGTCGCAGAGGACCACGTCGGGCCGCAGTTCACCGATCAGCCGTAACCCCTCCGCGCCCGTGCTCGCCGCCCGCACCACCTGCAAGTCCTCATGTTCCGAAAGCATGCGCACCAGCCCATCCCGCACCATGGCATGGTCGTCGATCAGGACAATGCGGGTGAGGGCGCCGATCGCCCCATTGGGTTCCGGCGCCACGACGGTTTTTTCAGCCGCCGGGCGCGGGCGGGGAAGCGGAGCGGCGGCGGCGAAGGGCAGCTCGAGATGCACTCGCGTACCGTGGCCGGACGCACTCTCAATCCGGAGCGTACCCCCCACCTGGCGGGCCCGTTCCGATAATCCCGCGAGGCCCAGGCGGCCACCAGTGACATTGATCGTCTCGGGATCGAAACCATGGCCGTCGTCCTCAATTTGCACGGAAAGCCCATGCAGGCCAAAATGCAGCAAGATATGTACATGCTCGGCCCCGCTGTGGCGGGTCACATTTTCCAGGGCGACCTGAGTAAGCCGCTGAATCACCGCCCCTATCTCGGCGGCCACCGCCCGATCGTCGCCCACGACCGACACCTGAGGATGTACACCCTCCCGACGCTCAAAGCGCTTCGCCTCCTCGGCCACCACCGTGCGCGCCTCCCGCAGGTCGACCGCGACAGGCCGGAGGTTCCACATCAGGCGGCGTGTCTCCGCCGCGGCGGCCCGGGTCATGGCCCGGACTTCGTCCAGCCGTTCGCGAACCGGCGAGTCCTCCGGCACGGAGGACGCCAGGGCGTCGATGCTCATGACCAGGCTGGTGATCGTTTGGGCTAGCAGGCTATGTATCTCCCGCGCCAGCCGATCCCGTTCATCGCGGAGCGCGGCGCCCAGGCCGGCGCGCACCAGGTGTCGCCGGCGGATGGCGAGGCCGAGGACCAGGGTAAAGCGCGACACGCGGATCGCCTCTTGCTCGGTAAACGTCCCCGCGCGTCGGGCTACAATCACCAGGCCAAACGGCTCATCATCCACCGGGATCACCGGCGCGGCCACGGTCGAGTGTACTCGCGCCGCCCTCAAGGCATCGCCGATAGGGTTTCCAGGCTCCAAACCCCCAGTGTCCGCCCGCTCGACCTCGCCCGATGCCATAAGGCGCGGCCCGATCGCCGCGGCTATGGCCGCTAGCGGAGAATCCCCACTCGTAGCCAGCGGCTCCCACGTTTCACCGGAAGCGGTTGACGCGGCAATGATCGCGCCATCAAACCGAATCACCTTAGACATCGTGTCGATGAGCACTCTCGCCGTTTCGTCAATCTCGGTGCTTTGGTGCAGTCCTCTCCACAAGGCCTGGAGTACGGTCGCCCCCACCTGCCGGTCGGCGTCCAGGAACGCCACCCGTTCATGTAGGCCGCGAATGAGATCGACCCGACCCAGGGCGCCGCCAATGTCCGCGGCGCACTGTTCCATGAGGAGAACGTCCGAGGAGGTCCAGGTCGGATTCCGATTACACACAAGAAGGACGCCATGGACATGTCCCTGGTAGGAGATCGGCGTAACAGCCAAACCGTTGATCTCGCACGAGAGAAGGGTTTCTCGGTTTATCCGGATCGCCTCTTCAGGGCAGGGGTCGGCGGCGACCGCCGTGGCGACCAGGGTGCGTCGTTGCGCGTGACAAGTGTCGATGAGCGACTCCAGGACAACCTCGGCTCGGGCGTCAAGGCCCGGCTTGCCCCCCCACCAGGTGACAGGGGTGCCGAGGCCTCCGGTCGGGCTCTTCGGCAGGATGGAACAGATTGAAGCCTGAACACGGCGGCCCAACCCCTCGACGGCCGCGTGCAACACCGCGCTGGTGTCAATCGTCCCCCGCAATCCAGCCTCAACTTCGAGTCTCACCTGGGCGCGGCTTGCATTGGCCGTACTCTCAGCCAACAGGGACGCATTCCTCAGGACCGGGGCGGCGCTCGCGCCGAACCTCCCAATGAGGTGTACCTCTTCTTCGTCCGGTTCAAGCAGGCGGTGGAAACCGATCCCCAGGAACCCGATGAGCCGTCCATCGACCGCCATCGGCACGCCCAGCCAACTTCTTATGCGGTCGGCGCCCGCGAGGCTGGGAATCAAGTCAACCCAAAACGGTTCGATCCAGGTGTCCTGAACAACCACGGGGCGCGGATCGGCCTGCATTTGGCGCAGCGGCAGCCAATGTTCAAGGACCGGTAAGGCGCCGGCGATCCTGGCGTTCGGCGCGCTAGGGCTGGTTACGGCCACGCAGCGGTACTGAAGCCCATCCTGGATGTAGAGCGCCGCATTGTCGCAGCGGGCACACCGAAGGGCCGCGTCGGTTATGGTCTGAAAGAGGCGGGGCAAAGTGGAACTGGTAATAATCGCGGTAAGAGCCTCCAGCAGCCGATCCTGTCGCGCCGCCGTCTCGGGTAGATCGGCTAGTTTTCCCTCTCTCATCGACGAGATCACCCTTCCCTTGTCATCCATCGCGCTCGACGTCTCTACTGGTCCACAGTACAGGCTACCACTCCGGAGGTTAAGACGCACCAAAAAGGCGCGAATGACTAGGTACATCCTTCGGAGTTTCCGGATACCATCAAATCTAGGCGTAGGGGCCGGACGGTAGAGAGAAGGGAAAGCAATCGTGCCCAGATATTCATTCCCCCTCGCGATTGGGGCCGTGCGCGAGAAAGTGGGTTCACGGCGCCGCCGCGGCTACGAAACGTGGGGTACGATGCCCGACCGTCCTGGGGCGGACACTTCCTGGTGGGCCGCCGATCCGCGGTGGTTTCCCGGCGGCACGCCTCCGCGCGAAAACGCGAGGGTCCGCATTCTCATTGACGGTCAGGCCACCTTCCGAGCCGCATGGGAAGCGATTCAGGCCGCCCAAGAGTCCGTGTGGCTGGTTGACTGGGCAATGTCCGTGACCATGGCCCTGGTGCGGGACGGGGACACCCAGGACGTTCCTCCCGCCGCCGGGGCCCGAGGACCAGGGTATACGGTCTTCGACCTCCTTACGGCGGCGGCTCCACATCTGGACGTGCGGGTTCTGCTGTGGAGCGGCTCGCGCCTGTTCCACCCAAGAGCGGCACTGGCGCGAAAGGGCCTGGCGGAACTGCGCCAGGCAAGCCCGCGCATCCGCGGAGAACAGGACAGGCACAAGAAATGGTCGCACTGCCATCATCAAAAGGCGATCGTGGTCGACGGGAACATTGCCTTTGTCGGTGGGCTGGATATGACCAATTTCGACGTGGATCGGTGGGACACCTCCGACCATCCGATTCGATCCGGGCTCAATTGGCACGACCTCTGTCTGCGCCTTGAGGGGGAGGCGGCGCGGGACGTGGCCCGAAATTTTATCCAGCGATGGGAGGCGGCCACGGGGGAACCGCTGGCGCCCACTACTCCGATGAAGGAAGAGAAGCCGGAGGAGGGATCCAGCAAGGTCCAGATTGTGCGCACTATCTGCTCCGATGCGTACTCATACGCACCGAAAGGGGAGTTCGGCATAGCCTGGGCCTATCGGGCCGCGATTCTCGGAGCCAGTTCGTTCATCTACCTTGAGAATCAGTACCTCTGGTCCCCGGCGGTCGTGGATGAACTGATTGCCGCCCTTAAGCGGGTGACCGATCCGGACTTCCGCGTCGTCCTGGTGCTGCCGGCGCGGCCAAACATCGGGAAAGGCGACACCGACGTTCACGTCAAGAAACTCCTGGCGGCCGACACCATGGGGAGAGTGCGCGTCTTCACCCTGTACACCGCGGCGCCGGGGGAGAAGGGCGCCTGGCATTACAAACCGATCTATGTCCATGCCAAAGTGGCGATCGTGGATGACCAGTGGTTCACCGTGGGCTCGGCCAACCTCAACGGACGAGGGCTGGAAGGGGATAGCGAACTGAACGCCCAGGTACGCGACCCGGATCTGGCCCGCGCACTCCGCCTCCAGCTCTGGTCGGAACATCTGGGCCTGCCGGAGGCGACGGTGGCCAGTGTATCGGTGGCTCAGGCGGTAGACAAGCTCTGGACGCCCCTGGCCGCGCACGCTCGTCAGGTGATCGATGGGCGCCAGGGACAGCCGGCGTGCATGGCCGTGCGCTATGATACGGGCGCCATGCCCGGCGATTTCAGCCTGGGAGAACTGGAGGCGCAAATCCTCGACCAGTAGGTTGAGGTAGCGTGTGGGCGTTAGCGGGGGCTACTCACCGTGACAGCGCGCGTTGACGGAACCGCCCTCCGCCAGACCGGAACGACGGCGGTGTGAAGCAAAGCGCCGAACCGCGTATTCCAGTGCTTCCTCAAGTTCTTCCATGGCGTAGGGCTTTGCTACAAATACCTGAGCGCCGGCTTCCAATGCTTCATCATCAGGATCGCCACTGGACAGATACCCGCTCAGCAGCACGACCGCCGTAGGCGCCTTCTCGGCGATTTCGCGGCTCGCCTCAAGGCCGTCCAGGACAGGGAGACCACGATCAATGACCGCCACGTCCGGATGAGTCTCGCGTACCACCTTCACCACGTCGAGACCGGTCGCCGCGACCCCCGCGACAACATGACCTCTTTCGGAGAGTTGCTGCACAAGCAGGTCACGGAGCACTTTATTGTCTTCCGCCACGACCACGCGATACGGGGGCAACTTGTACGTGCGGTCTTCAGGCATTCAACCCACCAATTCCGTCTAGCGCGGTAGCCAATGCCACGGCAATCTCCCCCATTTCCGGATCCTTCCGTCCCCAGGATGATAGCATCCAACGGTACAACGCCGTCCCGGTCGCATGGGTTCATTGCCACCTTACTATAGCCAGCACCAAGCCGCCCCGTCAACGCCCGCGGAATTTTACCGCGGGCTTGGGCGAGGTAGGTCGGCTGGATAGCTCCGAGCCTTCAGGCTTGAGTCTGGCGGTGAGCGGCTAGGGGCCTCACCGCCAGACTCAAGCCCGCGGCTGGGATAACGGGCTTGGCCATCCCCGAGTCGCGGACAGCCACGCTGTCCTTCGCGGCCAGCCCGTCCTTGATCGGGAGAAGAATGTCGCTCTTGTCCGCGGCCTTACTCGTGACTGCCGCGGACCCATCGAGGGAGCGGAACAGATCGGCGTAGCGGGATCCGACGTTCCCCCAGCTCATGGCCTGGCCATACTCGTAGGCCGACTGCTCGCAGTGCTCGCGCAAGGCGGGATTTTCGAGCAGCATGGAGATACACCTGGCGAATGACCGAGGATTCTGGAACTCGGCCAGCAGCCCACGCCCTTCCGCCAGCGCCTCCGAGGCATAGAGATAGGGGGTGGAAATCACCGCCTTCCCGCAGCCCAGGGCGTAGGCCAGGGTGCCGCTGGTTATCTGGTATCGGCCCACATAGGGGGTGATATACAAGTCCGAGGCTTGCAAGTAACGGATCACCTGGGCCTGGGTGAGATATTGATTGACGAATCGTACGTTGTGCTCAAGGTGCAGCTTCTTGATCAGTTCGATCAGGGAGTTGCGGTACTTCTCACCGTCGCGGCGCCGAACCTCGGGATGGGTCTGGCCTATGATCAGGTAAAGGAGGTCGGGATGAGCTTTCACCACGTCGGGAAGGGCACGGATCACGTACTGAATACCCTTGCCCGAACTGAGCAATCCAAACGTACTGAGAATGGTCCGATTCTCGAATTGCATGGCCTGCTTTAACCGGGCCGGGGCGGTCCAGCGCACCGCCGGCACCCCGTGTGGAATGGTATAGAGTTTGGCGGGATCAAGGCCGTACTCCTCCTCGAGAATAAGCCGCGCCATGTTGACCATGGTGATCACGGCGGTGGAGCGATCGTGCAGGGTCCGGATCGCCTCGCGAAGGTCGGGCCTCGGGTGAGGAAGGACGGTGTGTAAGGTCGACACTATCGGCTTCTCCACATGGTCGAGGAACCCCGTGAGGTGATCCACGAAGGCGCCATTTCGCTCGAACTTCCCGTAGATGCCAAACTCATGCTGGATAGACACCAAAGAGGTGCGCGAGGCATTGATTTCACGGGCAACCGTCTTCCAGCTCTCGGGATCGCACTGGTCGATCGTCCATCTGACCTGATTTGGGTAGCTGTACGCCGCGCCTTCATCGTTAATCGCCGCGATGCGGGTAGCGATATTCCGTCCGCTAGCAGCCACTGCCTCGCTCAAATCGCGCGTAAAAGTGGCAATGCCGCACGCGCGAGGAGGAAACGAACTTACATAGGCTACTGTCGACTCTGATCTCATCCTCCGAACCCCCTTGACCACGGCTAGAACCGGCCTGGGCGCCTTCTTTTCAAAAAGGGGCGGCCATCAAAATAAAACATGTCCCGATAATTGCGCGACGCCATTGCGCACGGCGCGCGGACAATTACCGGCGGCCAAAGGGTCTCGAGGGGCCCATTGGCTCTCATGCCATTATTGAGGGTTCTCTGGCCAGGGGTATCACCCGAAAGGTGGATCACTCACGGGAAAGCGGTCTAATGCCAGCCGCGGGCTCGGTGACGGCTGGGCTTCACAGCCTATGCGAATCCACTGGGAAGGGGGAAGCGGCGCTCAGGTACCAGCCCGCGCCCGACGAATCTGTTCCGCGTGGTCGACGGCATGCGCGGCATAAAGGGCCAACCAATCCTCCATCCCATAGTCGCCGTGCTGGTCATGGGTGCCGGAGCGACTCCACTGCCCCTCGGTCAGCCGCTCCAGGAGCACGACGGTGGCTCGACGCACCGCCTTCAGCACTTCAAGCGATGTTGCGATGGGCCAATCGTAGCCCAGCCGGCGCGCGAACAACTCTTCGTCGTAGGCAAGGATGGCAGGCTTATCTTCCGCCAGGAGCCTGCGAACCCGAATGTACGAGGTGGTTTCACTGTCGGCAAGATGATGAACAATCTGTCGGGGCGTCCAAGCTCCGCCCGGAGGCTGATAATCAAGCTCCTGCTCGGTGATTCCCTCCAGGGCTCCCAGTACCGTGGCATAACCCAGTGCATACTGTTCGATCAGCTGCTTGCGCTCGTTGTCCAACATGCTATCTCCTTAACCGTGGGCTCCCTCAAAGCTACAGCAATGAGGATCGCGGGGGTGAGGAGCAAAGCCTCACTCGTTCCCCACGATAGCACGCATCTCTCATCAAACCAATCGATAGGGTTGGGGTAAATAATCGGCTGCGCCGATGGGCACCTTCATAAGCCAACACGGCGTGATGGTCGCCACGCCGGGCCAATCCGACGAGGATCAACGTTACCGCCCGCGGTGGACCGAGCCAGCCTCGGCCCTACCGCAAGGCAAACACGTACAGGGTGTCTCCTCGAGCCGAACCGATTACTTCGATCCCGCCAGCGGCGATAGCGATATAGGTGATTCCACCAACCGAGTAGATCGCGGGAGCCGCGTCCGCCCCGGCGCTGGTCCGGTAGCGCCACAGCAGCTTGCCGCTGGTCGCGTCACGAGCGTCCACGAATCCCGCCGATACTCCATGAATGATCACGTTTCCCGACGTGACGCTGGAGCCGCCAAAGGCAAGTGACGACGGAGGCAGGGACACGCGCCAGGCGATCCGTCCGCGCGCCACGTCATAGGCCAGGAAGGCACCGGAAGGCCGGATCGTAGGTAGCGCAACCGGCGGCTTTTGGAAACAGCAGGAGGTTGGGGTGGGCGGCAGCGCCCCCACCTACAGTGATTCCTCGATGGCCAGCTTCTTCGGCAATCGGATTCAGGAGTACACTTTTACG
>DATBTL010000090.1:0-9551 GCA_036559345.1 Chloroflexota bacterium
ACCGAGACGGTTTCAACATCGTCAGTACCTCGAACGTCTCCATCACGAACTCGACTATCGCCTCCAACGACGATGCGCTTGTCTTCAAGAGCGACTTCGCCCTCGGTAAGCACTTCTTGAACCAGAATGTCGTCGTGCGCAACGTCTCCCTCTCCGCTCGCTGCTGCAACGCGCTGATGTTCGGGTCCGAAACGTGCGGAGACTTCAATCATTACACCTTCTCTCATATCACCATCACCGGAGCCGATAAGTCCGGCATTGGAATCGTCTCGATGGATGGCGGCAAGATCACCAATCTGCGCTACTCCGACATCACTATTAGTCGGGTCTCCTCAGCGATCTTTATCAGGCTGGGCAATAGGGGGCGCTGTCCCGGAAACCCACCTCCAGGCAGCATCAGCGGAATCACCCTGACCAACATCACCGGATCCCATCTGTGGGCCAGTGACCAATGGACTCCCACAATCGCGGGTTTACCCGGCCACAATGTCTCGAACATCACCTTGAACAGAGTAAGCCTTACACTGCCCGGTGGGCACCCGACATCCGACGCCACCGTTCAGCCGCCGGAAGGCGCCGACTTCAATCCTCGGGTCTTCGGGGCTCGCCCCGCTTACGGATTCTGGATGCGGCATGTCAGCGGTATTCACTTCATTCAGGTAAGAGTTCGGCTTGATCATGACGATGGAAGGCCGGCCTTCTTGGCGACCAGCGGGGACAGGATTACCCTGGAGGGAGTGACGGTCCAGCACAGTAGCGGCGGATACGATCTCGGCTTCGCCGGAATCGCGCGCTATTGCGTAACAGATAGCACCGACAACCATGGTGGCGCCCTCAGAATCCGCGCGACCATGGGCTCAACCGCCGTGATATGCGATTCCTTGCGTGGAATCGCGAGGCTCCGACCATGAGGATCCTATTCCCGTTCGAGTCTGACCAGTATGCGCGGCATCGGTTACCGATCGGCGCCGGTCAGCCTTTGATGGGCAGCGTGAGGTGGTCGAGGACGCACATGAGAAGACATGGCCGCGCGGGAGTCCTTGCTAGCATAGCTGTCCTGTTGGTTCTGGGTATTGTCATGGGGCTGACGGTACAGGTTGCCGCCAAGGCACTTGTCTTCCAGCGCCAGGATGCCCCGCTGTCACTGGTCGGGCATTGGGTTCCCATGCCCCTGCGAGGCACCGTCACGGCACTATTGCCGGTATCTAGTCAGCCTCCGGCCTTGCTAGCCGCCACCACGAATGGCGTATGGCATTCCACCGACGCGGGCGCCACCTGGCAACCAGACGGCTCCGGCACGCAAGGACGCGCGATCTTCACCCTGGCCGGCGCCACCAATGGCGCCGCTGCCTGGGCCGGGAGCTTCGACGGCACGGTCTATATGCGCGACTCCGCAGGCACACGGGTGAGTTGGCGGCGCATAAGCCCGGTCTTGCGTACCGACCCCTTTCTCGGGTCCGTGCCGATCTACAGCCTAGCGGTCTCGCCCCTGCCCGGACACCCGATCCTGGTCGGCAGCATGGGCGCCATCTTTCGCGGGGAACCGAATGCCGGCGACCGCGCCTGGCGCTGGATACGAGTCTGGCAGTGGCCCGGAGGTGCCCATGCCAGCCCTGGGAGCGGGGCGGTCACCTCCCTCCTGGCCGCACCCTGGGACCGTCATACGATCTTTGCCAGCCTATTCGAGGCCAATCCTCCGGTCCTGATCAGCCACGACGATGGGCGAAGCTGGGCCTCCTATGCCGCCAACCTGCCGGCTTCGCTGCCCGTGCAGGATCTTGCCGCCGGTACCGCGCCGGCACGGCTGATCTTCTTGACCACCATGGGCGGCGGAGTCTGGCGGCGGGAAGCAGGCGGCGCCTGGCAGGACATCAGCGCGGGCCTCCCTCAGCGCCATGCCATGCCACTGGTAGAAGTCGGACCTCCATCCGTGGGCGTGCTGTATGCGGGAACCATGGCATCGGGCGTCTACGAGAAAGTGGGGAACGGCGCGTGGCGACCGTTAGGACGCGGGCTGACCGGCTTGGCCGCCACGGTGCTTGGCCTGGTGGAAACGACTGGGGCGCATCCAGTATTGCTCGCCGCCACCACGAGCGGAGTCTACGGCTATGTGCCTGGTAGGTAAGCAGTGAAGCAGGCTTGGTTGGGTTTGGCTAAGATCGGAGCAGACAAGGGCGCCGGTTCTCGCACCGTCCTATCCAGGCGCCGCGGCTCCAGATCATGGCATGCTATCGAGCCCGATCAATTCCTCGCCAAAGACCACCCGCTCCGCCACCAGATCCGCCTCGCGCACCCAGTAGCCCGCCTCCAGCCAGGCGGCGGCTTGTTCGGTGGTGGGATCGTTGGCCCACCACTCTGGGTATTTGCGAGCCGGTTTAGGTAAGCCATCCCCCAGCACGTCCTCGATCTGGCGGAAGGTAAGCACCAGTTCGGGATGGCGCTTTCTTTGCACGCCAAGGTAAAAGCGGAGCGGAACGTAGCGGCCGCTTGGGCTGGTGGACATGGCGTTTAGGGATACAACCCGCGGATGCGGTGCGCGTCGGCCACCCGTTCCACGGCCAGACAGTAGGCGGCCAGGCGCAGGGGTATCCCATCCTGCTCGCTCTTGCCCCGGATGTCGGAGAAGGCGCGGCGCAGCACGTCATCCAGGCGCTCGTTGATCTCGTCCTCGCTCCAGAAGGTTTCTTGCAAGTCTTGCACCCACTCGAAGTACGAGGCCACGGCGCCTCCGGAGCCGCCCAGAATATCGGGGAGCACCCAGATTCCCCGCTCCGCCAGCACCGCGTCGGCCTCGGCGGTGATCGCCCCATAGGCGCCCTCGACGATCAGCTTGGCATCCACCGCGCGCGCGGCGTCGGCATCAATGCGCTCGAAACCGCTCAGGACCAGAATGTCGCAGGAGATGGCGGCCAGTGCCGCTCCGCTCACCGCCGTCCCATATGGACAATCACGGAGCGACTCGTGCTCGTCATAATAGCGGAGGACCGAGGCGACCGCCAGACCATGCGGGTCATACACCCCGTGCTGCCCGTCGCCAAGCGCCACCACGAGATCGCCCCAGTCAGCCAACAATTGGGCGGCGGTGGCCCCGATCGGTCCCACGCCCTGGATGGCCACCCGCACCCCACTCCCAGCCAACCCCCGAGCCTTGGCGAGTTCCCGACAGAGTATGGCGGTACCCCGTCCGCTGGACCGGGCCCAACCCTGGGAACCGCCGATCCCGACCGGCTTCCCGGTGACCACCGCGGGGACGGAGTACCCGGCATGCATGCTGAAGGTGTCCATCATCCAGCCCATGATCTGGGCGTCGGTGGAGCGATCGGGGGAGGGAATATCGCGATCGGGGCCGATAAGGATGGAGATTTCCGTGGTGAAGCGCCGGGTCAGGTGCTCCAGTTCATCCCGATCCAGATTGGCGGGGTCGCAGACCACACCGCCGTAGGCTCCGCCGAAGGGGATACGCACGATGGCCGCGCGCCAGGTGGACCACAGAGCCAGGGCCCGCACCGTATCGATGGTGAGCTCCGGATGGTAGCGGATGCCGCCGGCGGCCGGCCCGCGCACGATGTTGTGGTGGACCCGGTAGCCGGTGAACATGGTCAGCCGATTGTCGCGCATCCGCACCGGGAAGGAGACGGTCAACTCGCGGCGGGACTGGCGCAGTACGCGCCGCATGGAGGGCGAAAGCCGCAAGCGATCGGCGGCGGCATCGAATTGCTGGATCGCCAGGTCGAGGATGGATCGCTCCTTGAGCGCGGTGGATTGGTCGACTGGAGTCATCGCACGGTTTCTCCTGCTGATCATCGTCGATCGCGTGAGTGACGGCGGGGGCGGGTGGAACGCATCGATACCCAGGGCTATCGTAGCAAACGGCTTCTTCCCCGTCCAGCAGCGCGGCAGCCGTTCTTCCCCGAATGGGGAGGCCCGTCTTACTCGAACGGACCTGTTTGTGGCCTTCGCCGACACCGATACTACAGATAGATGGGCAACAGGGCAGCCAACCACAATGGAATGCCATGTACCAAGCAAGTGTCCACGATCATCAGCCAGCCACCGCGGTGGCGAAGGGAGCAAGCGGGTGTTACAGATGGTGAGAGAGGCAGCGTACAGCGCGGAGCTACAGGTCAGGACGGAGAGTAACGCCCGGTTCATGCAGTGCCGCCTCCCGGCGGAGCAGTATGAATGGCTGCGCTACCGCGCCTTTATCAATCGCACCAGCATGAACAGCATCGTGCTGGAGGCGATCAGCGACCTGCAGACCGAGTCCAAGACCAGCGTGCCGCTCACGCTCCTGGTAACTCCCGGCACCAGCGGCGGCGTGAAATTCAACGTGCGCCTGACCGAGGAGACCTATGAGTGGCTGCGCACCGTGGCCTTCGACTGTCGTAGTTCGATCAACCAGCTGCTGATCGGCGCCCTGGCCAACTACCGCAAGCGCCAGGGGAGTTAAACCACAACAAGGCGCTTGCCAGCGGCGAGCGCCTTGTTGTGGTTCCGTGGAGCGAAGGATTCGCTCCTTAACGTGCCCCGGAGGCGGCGCTCGCCGCCAGCATGCCGGTCATCCCGTGGGCGCCTTGCCCAAAGCCGGCGTCCTCGATCCGCCCGTCGCGCATCCGCACGATCCGATTGGCCCGCTCCCCTACCTCCAGGGCGTGTGAAACCACCACGAAGGTCTGGCCGTTCTCTTTGTTCAGCATGCACATCAGATCCATGATGTTGTTGGCGGACTCGGAATCCAGGGCTCCGGTCGGCTCGTCCGCCCACACGATGGCCGGATTATTGACCAACGAACGGGCGATGGTGACCCGTTGACGCTGGCCCCCCGATAGCTCGGCCGGGCGGTTCTTGGTACGGTCGCCCAGCCCCACCTGATCGAGGGCGGCAACTGCCCGCTTCCGCGCCTCGCCGGATCGCACCCCACTTACCAGGAGCGGCAGTTCCACGTTCTCCACCGCCGACAACACGGGGAGCAGGTTATAGACCTGGAAGATGAAGCCCATCTTCTTGGCCCGATATTCGGTCTTCTGGTTATCGCTCATGTCGCGGAGCGGGGTGCCGGCGATTCTCACATCCCCACCATCGAAATCGTCGAGACCGGAGAGGCAGTTGAGCATGGTGGTTTTCCCGCAGCCGCTGGGGCCCATGATCGCTACCATGTCGCCTTCTTCCACCGCGAAATCCACCCCTCGCAGCGCTTCCAAACGCTGCGCGCCCGTGACATAGACCTTGCGGAGACCGGTTGCCTCGATAATCAGATTCTTCGCCATGCTCTTTCCTTTCTCGACGCGCCCATGGCGGCGCGCCGGCCGGCATGTTCCAAGCGATGTTTCCCCCGTAGGATAACGATTCCTCGAATTAAATTCGACCCGGCGCCGCGAGCGGCGCGTAGTCCATTCGATATAGCACCACCGCGGCCTTGTCTGTGACATACCATACGATACTTCGACGCAACGAGGCTGTACCGCGTGATACACAGGGACGACCAGGGTGAGCGGCCGCGGTCTCCGGCCGCTCACCCTGGTCGTCCATCCTACTCGTAACGGAGCGCCTCGGCGGGGAACACCCGCGATGCCTGGCGAGCCGGGAGATAGGTGGTGAGGAGAGAGGCAAGATAGGCGCCCAGGGCAATCAGGACCAGTTCAAACCAGGGGATGCTCAGGGTCAGTTGCGGCTCCGTCTTGCCGAAGTAGGCCACCAGGTTCCAGGAGAGCACCAGGCCCAACCCGACCCCGGTCAGGGTGCCCAGGAGAGTGATGAAGCTGGACTCCAGCAAGAAGCTGGCCCGGATCATCCCCCGCTGGAACCCCAGGGCCCGCAACATTCCGATTTGCTGCCGTCGCTCCACCACCGAGCGGAAGGCCACCACTCCGAGGGCGGCGATCCCCACTACCAGACCCAGGGCCATGAAGGCGGCCAGCATGTTCTCGAACCCGGTTTGGGCGGCCCTCTGGGTGTCGTAGAGGTGTTGGGCCTCGGTCATATCCAGCCCGTTGTTCAGGAAGGCGGAGCCCAGGGCCAGGGACATGACATGCACGTTCTGACCGGGGGCGGCGCGGAATAGATAGATAGTATCCGAGGGCACCGGCACATGAGCGGCGATCAGGGTACGGCGGCTGGTGTAGACGCTGAAGGACAGCCCCAGTCCGAAGGCATTCCGGTTATTCAGTACCCCGATCACGGTCACGGGGATCGCGTGGCCGATCTGGTCGCGAAGACTAATCTGGAATGGGGCGAATGTGTGGTCAGCGTAGGTGACCCCGCTGATCGCGCCACTGCTCTCCGGCTTGTTGGCCACCATGTCTCCAGAGATCACCACCAGGCCGGGATGAACGCGGAGGGCGGCCCAGATCTGGGCATCGCTGGTATAGCCGGCGGCGCGGACCTGGAAGGGGAAGCGGGTAGCGGCAAGATAGGCATCGTCCAGCACGCCCACGCTGTTTCCGGTGCTCCAGCTCTGGCCTCTGGCCGTGCGCTGATAGATGTCCGCGGACATGGGGCTCAGTTCGCCCACCGCGCTCACCCGCCGGCGCAGATCCGGGTTGCCTGCCACCCGTGCCCCCAAATCGGTGATCGGGTTGGCGGTACTCGCCGTCCCCCAGGCATCATAACCGCCGACACTTTGGTTAAGGTTCAGCGCCTCGCTATCGAAACTGCTGCTGACCACGAGTTGCACCACCAGGGAGAACAACACCAGGCTGAACATGAACATGGTCATGCCGGTGCGGAATCGCTGCTGGAGGGGGTAGCTCACGGCCATCCGGACGATAGGGGCCAGACGGCTGAGTCCACCGGTAAGCCGGAGCGCGCCGGCTACGATCAGGTCGATGTTATACATCACCGTCCATACCCCGCCCAGAATGAGGAACAGGCCGGAGATGAAGAACATCTCGATGTCGAAGTTGAGATCCGAGCGGAAGGTATCGAAGGGGAGAAGCCAGAAGGCCACCAAGAGAATCCCGGCCAGCGAGAAGCCAATCCGATTCCGAAGCCGGGCGCGTACCCCCAGGCCGCCGAGGATCCAGCGCAGGAGCATGGCGCCCCCAATCAGCCCCAACGAAACCCCGATATTGAACGGCCAGAGTTGCTTCCCTGTGATCCCCATGTTGATCAGGAGAGGGCAGAGGGCCAGGAGGAGCGGCCCCCTGCTGATGAAGACACTGAAGGCGGTGAGCAAGTGCCAGGGAGCGGCTAGTAGCGACAAGAGCGCGGGCAGCACCCGGCCCCGGCGCAGCCGCTGTCCGACCCGCCGTAGATCGGTCAGCGGGCGGCGGAAGGCGGCGCCCACGCTCCCCGAGAGACGCAGGTCATCGGGCAGATCGCGGATCGCGGTGACGATGTTGAGACGGCTGACCCGGCCGGCGGAGGCCGCCACGGTGAGGAAGGTGACCAGGGCGCCCAGGCAAAAGGTGATCACCAGGCTCCGAGGCGCTACATACCACTGAACCGAGATCCCGAACTGGCCTACCAGGGCGCTGATCACCGCCGTGAGGGCCAGGTCAACCCCCACCCCGATCACCACTCCGACCAGGGCCGCGCCCAAATCGTAGGAGTAACCCTCGAACAGGAACTGCTGAATCAGGTGGCGGCGCTTGGTTCCTATCGCCCGCGCCATTCCCATCTCGGCTCGCCGCTCGGCAGCCAGCATGACGAAGATGAGAAAGATCAAGGCGATTCCGGCGGAGATGGAGAACAGGCCAAACGTGATGAAGATAGTGGTGAAGATCGAGCCGATCGTATCGGCCTGGCTCAGCGCGTCCTTTTTGGCGGTTTGGACGACGTAGGGACTGATTTGATGGAGCGCTCCGGTGAGCGGGTTGTCGAGCGTGGGACTGCCCAGGGTGCCCAGCGTATCGACGACATTCGAATCGGCCAGCAATCGGCGTAAATCGTCGCTGATCCCGGGCAAACCGGCCTGCCGCTGAAGATCGGTCAGGTTGGTGACCAGGCTGGCGTTCCCGCCTTGCGCGGTAAGGTCTTTGATGCGTTGGCGCAACGCCGCCTGCCCAGCCGGAGTGGTGAGCAGGGTTTTGACCCGCGTGACCGCCAGATCGTTGCTCAGCAGCGTTCGTACCCGGCCGGCCACCACGTCGCTCGCCCCGGCCCCGTTCAAGAGGTCGCCCGTGTTGGAAATCAGGACTTGATTCACCTGCCCCGGCAGCCCGAGCAGGGCTTGCATCCGATCCAGGGGGAGGAGGAGGTCGGTGTAGCCGCCAAGGTAGGTGGCCTGGAGGATGGCGCGCACGCTCAGGTACACCGGCGCGTTAGCGACGTAGATCCGTAGCCGATCCCCAGCGTGAGCGTTGAGCTTATCGGCCATCGGCTTACTCAGATAGACCTGGCCGGCCCCGAGCTGAGCCAGGGAAGCCGAGGCGCCATCGGTGGTGGCGAGGGGGCCGAAGGCCGCCGGATAGCCGGTAGGTACGCCGAGAAGTCCGGTGGCGTTCTTGGTCTGGCGCGAGGTCAGGTCGGTGAGCGGCACGGTCTCCTGGGCAATCGCCACCACGCCGGCCGCCATGCCGGGGGCCAGTCCGGCGCGGATCCGGCTCGCCAGACCGGCGCTAAAGTAACCGGACCCACGGCTTATGGGTCCGCGATCCGCCCTGCCGTTGCTATTGGCCATCGTTACCGTTTCATCAATGGCCCCCAGGGAACTGGTGGCCTGCACCCGGACGCTATGACTGATCGAATCACCGGCCCCGAAGGCGCTGGTGAAGATCACCGTGCTCAGCATCAAACCAAAGATGATCAGAGTGGTCTGGGCCCGCCGACGCGGCAGGTTCCGGAGCCCCAACTTGAAGAAGAGGCGGTTACGGAGAGCCAGAACCGCCACCGCGACGGTAATGACCACAAAGGCGCCCAGCAAGACGCGCATCAGGGTATCCATGGACAGACCGAACAGTGAGTTCATGGGTGGACATCCTCTCGGTGTTTTGGTTGCTTCATAGGGGCCTCCGGCTGAGGCGGGGATCTCCGGCCGTGGCCGGATGGAAGGGACGACTATCCTACCCCACGGCCACCAATGATCGGCCGGGCGTGTACGAGGCCGCGTCCTCGATCCGCCCGTCACGCATGCGGACGATGTAATCGGCACGTTCGCCCACTTCCATGGCATGGGTGACCACCACGAACGTCTGGCCATTCTCCTTGTTCAGGCGGCACATCAGATCCATGATCGTGGCCGCCGATTCGGAATCGAGGGCGCCGGTCGGCTCGTCCGCCCAGACAATGGCCGGGTTGTTCACCAGCGAGCGGGCCACGGTGACTCGCTGGCGCTGACCGCCCGAGAGTTCCGCCGGCCGGTTTTTCATCCGCTCACCCAGCCCCACCTGATCGAGGGCGGCGATCGCCCGCTTTCGCGCCTCGCCGGATCGCACTCCGCTCACCAGGAGCGGCAGTTCCACGTTCTCCACCGCCGACAACACAGGGAGCAGATTATAGGCCTGGAAGATAAACCCCATCCGCTTGGCGCGGTATTCGGTCTTCTGGTTGTCGTTCATATCGCGCAGCGAGGTGCCGGCGATTTTCACGTCGCCCCCATTGAAGTCGTCGAG
>DATBTL010000091.1:0-3502 GCA_036559345.1 Chloroflexota bacterium
GAGTTGGCGAAGATCGGCGGCAACGCGATCACCGGCGTTTCTGGGCCAAGGGGCTGCGTGAGATCAATCACGGTCAAACGCCCAGCCGCCAGATCCGCCACGAACAGGGCCAGTGAATCGGCCATCATTTACTCCTTACTCTTGTCTCGTCGCGCCCCGCAAGGGCGTCCCGCCGTACGTCCCTCCCGCTCACGACTCTTGCTGTCGTTATGAGGTGGGGTTTCTCGATTCTTTCAGGTACCGTTGGAACTGAAAGCGGTTCTCCAGCAGCGGCAAGTCGGTGAGGAAGCCGGCCGGCCCCCTGGCCTCGACCTTGGCCACCAGGGTGGTCAATTCCGCCATCGCCAATCCCTCCTCGAAGGCCGCGACGAATGCATCCAGATCATCCACCAGGGCCGTGCGCGGAATGCCGGCGGCGGCGGCGATCCCCGCCAGGTTGCTGCCGGTCGCGGTCGCCGTGGGGAAGCCGCCAACCGAAAGCAAACTCTCATTGTCGAAAACCACATGCAGCAGATTCGGCGGATGGTAGCGGGCCAGGGTGGTGAGACCGCCCAGGTTCATCAGGACCGAGCCGTCGCCATCCAGCACCACCACCTGGCACTCCGGCCGAGCCAGGGCGATCCCCAGTCCCATCGAGGAGGCCAGCCCCATCGCGTGCTGCAAATAGAAGAAGTTGGGACGGTGGCCCAGCGACTGCAACTCCGCCGAGACCGCCCCCATGATCGTGACCACCACGCACCGCTCCAGCCGCGGATAGATAGCGGTGAGCGCGTCCAGACGCAGCATTATTCCTCCCACATCAGGTCGCGGCAGAGCAGCAGGGCCACGGGCTTGAGCGCCGCGTCGGCCAGGGTTCGCGCCTTGCGGATCCGGGCCGCCACATGGTCCGGATGGTCGAGGAAGCTGTATGGGATACCCAGGCTTCGCAGCAGCGGCTCGGTGACCCCGCCGCCCTCGGTCTGCCAGGGATCCCGTTCGCCGAACTCGCCGCGATAGCTGATCAGCATGAGCAGGGGAATCTTGTACAGGTGGGCCAGCGAGACGATGCCGTTGATGCTGGCCAGAAAACCATGGTTCTGCATCAGCATGGCGGACTTGACGCCGGCCAGGTGCGCGCCCGCCGAGATGCCGACGCCCTCCTCCTCCTTGGCGAGCCGCACCAAGGTCACAGCCGGGTCTTCATCCGCCAGGCGAATCAGATGGACCAGCCAGGTTTCCGGCAACGCGGAGAGCAGGGTGATCCCGCACGCCCTGAGCGAATCGTAGATGAGGCGCGAGTTGGTCAGGGATACGGGCATTCCAGTCGTCCCCTTGCCAGTGCGGAGCGGAGCGGCAGCCACGCGCGGATGTACGCCGGCTACCAGGGTACTCCGTCGCGCGGAGATGGGCAATATGCTCCGCGCGAGCCACCAGGGCAATCGCATCTGCATCAGCTGGCGAGGACCTGGAGCAAGGAGCGGTGATCCCAGCCTGCCTTGAGGATGAGGCCAAGCGGCACCTTGCCCTCCGCGTCCGCCTCCGGTATGCTCGGTCGCCATTTGGCCTCCGGCACGGAAAACTCCAGGGCGTAGGGGATCAGGCCCTCGGAGATGACCGTCACCGTGCCCTCACCGATGCGCCGTGTGGAGAACTATTCAGTCAGTGGGCGTTCGGTCATGCCTGCCTCCGTATCCATCTGTACCTCTTTGCGGTGAGACGCGGTGGGAGACGAACCCCGAAACTGATCGCCGCAGGCGATCCTGGTGTCTGCTAACCCGGCGCCAGCTCGAAGTAGCGTGGGATCAGCGTTGCGTCGCCGAAGACCTCCAGACGTTCGGCAGGGATGCGCTGCCACAGGAAGAGCAGCAGGTCGGAGGCGGAGCCGCGTAGCGCCACATCGCCCCTGGCATGTTCGCGCGTACACAGCGGGCCATCCGGCGCGAAGCGTACCAACCATTCGCCGGGGCCGTCGGTGCGGTGGAAATGGTAGATCTCGCCCGCGCCGTGGCGAGGGGCGCTCGCCAACGTGCGACGCATGGGCAGAAACACCGCAAAGGTCTCCTCGATGCCGTCCGCCGCCACCTCCGGTTCGATGGGTTCGGCAGGTCCGTGGGCCAGTTGGGCGTCCCAACGATGGATAGCGGTCTCCTGCACCATGCGCCGTTGATAGAAGCCGGCGCTCTGATCGGCAGGCCACCAGGTCCATACCGGCTCCTGCTGCTCGACCGACCACAGCACCGCCTCCAGGTTGGCGACGGTCGCCTCGAACAGCGGCAGCAGACCGGGGGGCGTGGCGCTGGGGCGCTCCTGTTCCTCGTCGAACCAGTCCTTGAGCGCAAGCGGGAGATCCAGATCCTCGTAGCGGGTCACGAGCGCGTCGGCTTCCCGTGGCCGCCCCTCGACCAGCTTGACACTATAGGCGTAGAGGCCGGTCAGGTGGGTAAGCAGGGTGGCCACGGTCCACCCCGGGCAGGAGGGCACAGGCGCTTCCAGGCCGCGCCAGGCGGCCACGGCAAGGGCGGCGGCATCGCGATGGAAGGCGTCAAGATAGGTGACGTTGTCCAGCATACGGCGTCTCCTGGGTGCCGCGGGAGATTCGCTCAGGCTACGGGTAGTATACCTATCCGGCGCCGCTAGAGAACCCACTGCTCGCCGCGATCAAGGATGTCGCCGCTTGCTGTCGCGCGTCGCGACCGAGCATAATGAGCATGGGTTCCGCGGGCGCTCATTGAAACAATGCCAAAACCAACGTACGTCTATTCTCGTCTCCGAAACACAAGTAAAACATCACAAAGACATACAAGACATGTTTTGCCCAAACAAGCCCAACATGGGGTTAGAGCCGACCGGCTGGATCATGGCGATTGTACCGGTTGCGGTATGCTGACGGCCGTACCGACCTAGCGAACCTGTACTCCCAGCCGGCGGCTGAACCCTGGCCGTTGGGCAGATGCAAGCAGAAGGGTACAGCCGTGATCCTCCCGAAAGACCGCGACCCTCGCTTCATCACCATCCGCCGCGGGGGGACGCTCACAGACTCCGACCATCAGCTGCTCGCCCTGTGGGCCGCAACGTGTGCGGAACATGTCCTGCACCGGTTCGAGTCGGCGCACCCTGCAGACCCGCGGCCTCGCCAGGCGATCGCGCAGGCTCGGGCATGGGTGCGCGGCGAGATCACGATGTCTCACGCGCGTGCGGCGGCAGGCCATGCCAACGCGGCTGCTCGGGAGTTGACCGGCGCGGCCCGCCACGCCGCACATGCTGCCGGTCAAGCCGCGGCGGTGGCGCACGTCGCCGCGCACGAGCTCGGCGCGGCGGCCTACGCGATCAAGGCGGCGCGTGCAGCCGCTCCCGCAGGCGAGGGTGAGCGCTCCGGGCGGCGCGAGTGCCGCTGGCAGCGCGACCAGCTCCCGGACGCGATCCGCGCGCTGGTCCTGGATGATCAGCGGGTGCGCAACGACATCTGCTGGTCGGTGTTCGCCTGCTGCTAGGCCTGCGTGCAGGTCGGCACTGCCCCACAAGC
>DATBTL010000092.1:0-6900 GCA_036559345.1 Chloroflexota bacterium
AGCGTGCCGTGCAGCAGGAGCCAGACACCAGCCAGCTTTAGATACTGCCTTGACCTCATGCGCCTCTCCAAGCATTGCCGCCAGGGTAGCAGGGAGTCCTCTTCCCCAGGTAACCGGCTTCTTGTGCTTGTGGGGCTGCTCTTCCCTGGCGACCAGGGCGGCGGGATGTACCCGTCTTCGTTTGTCGCATCGTGCTCTCGCTGGCGCCAGGCTTCATGGGTCAGCCGGACGTTCGCCTGATATCGTGCGCCCGCCCGCGAGTATTCCCCCGCAAGAGGCGCAAAGACCGCCACATCAGGAGGGTGGCCGCCAGCGTGAGCCCAGCGGCCAGGGAGAGCCCGGCCAAGAGCCAGCCAGCGTGGGCGAGGATGTGGCAGGACGGCGCCGCCAGCGCGGAGGAAGTCAACGGCGGCCGGTCGCAGGGGAGGCTACTCTGATAGATCCAGTAGGATGAGGCCGCCCAGAGCAGCCCGGCCACGCTGGTCGCCATGCAGCCGAGGGTGGCGAGGCGGGCGCTGAACCGCGCGTGCGGGAGGCGTCCCTGACGCAGTAAGGCGACGGTCAGCGCGACCAGCGCTAGCGGCAGCAGCCACACGGCGGCAAAGAGCAAATCATACTCCAGCTTGCCAGAGTTGAGCATGATAGTGGTAGCGTAGAGGCAGCTTGCGGCCAGCAATACAATGCCGGCACCCGTAAGGTGCTTATCGGCGGGGCGCGTGGTCTGGGCATTGAGAGTCTTGAACACGGTATGACTCCTGATCACTCTTATGTCGGCGGTTGAGCAGTGTACCGGCAAGGAACAGGTTGACCGCCAGTCCCAGCCATAGGGCAATGCCCGGCCACGGGTTGTTATTCCCAAGGAAGTCCACGACCGCCGGTAGAATTGCCAGCAGCCCTAGGAGCTGTAGTCCGTGTGCGGCAAGCCTGCGCGCGACGCCCATTGATCTGCTCCTTGTCATGCTTGGCAGTACTTCCAATAGTATCATCTACTATCTACCTCTATCTATCTGTCGCGCGCCGACTCCTTTTCCAGCGCCAGACTATCCTAGGCGTGCGAGCACTGCCGGCAACAGGCCAAACACTGTACCGAACTGCCAGATACGGCAGTGCCTGGTGTCGCGGGGTTCACAAACCCCATCAAGGGCCGACAACGGCGTGCTCTTTCGAGCGGCCTAGGTACGGGTCCGCGTCATCTTGATGTACAATCACCTCACCCGCCGCTGATCCCGAGACATGACAATCATGGGCACGAAAACATACGCTCATGATCCATCCGGTAGGTTCGCTACCGGTGTACGCTACGAGGAGCGATGGCAGTGCCAGGAGGAGCTACGTGGTCATTGTCCCTCCATGAGCCGTGAGGACGACACCGCGCGGCGGTCCCTGCTGCATAACCGAAACTTCATGCTGCTGTGGGGCGGCCAGCTCGTCTCGTGGGTGGGGACGGAGGTCACCGGCATAGCGCTTCCCCTGCTGGTCCTGGCGCTGACCGGATCTCCGGCCACTGCCGGCTTGGTCGCGGCGGAGCGGAGCGCAATCTATGTCCTGCTCGCACTCCCGGCCGGCACGTTGCTCGACCGATGGGATCGCCGGCGGGTCATGGTGCTGGCGAACGCCGGCAGCGGGATCGCGCTGGGCAGCATCTGCGTGGCCCTCCTTGTCGGACACCTGAGCGTTGCCCTGCTCTTCCTCGCCTGCGCGGTCGAGGGCGCCTGCTTCGTCTTCGCCAACCTGGCTCGCTTTACGGCCCTTCGGCATGTCGTACCACCCGCGGACTATCCGGCGGCGGTCGCGCAGAACAGTATGGCGGACCACCTCGCCCTGCTCCTTGGCCCACCCCTGGGTGGGTTCCTGTATCAACTCGCCGGCGCCGGCGCCGCCCTACTCGTGGATGTCTGCTCTTACGTCGTCAACGCGTTCTCTGTCTTCGCCATCACCATCCCGTTCCAGGAGCCGCGGGAGCGAGCGCCGGCTACGCTGGCGACCGACATTCGCCTGGCCCTGCGCTGGGTCTGGAGCCAACCGGTGCTCAGGCAACTGAACCTCCTGTCCGCCGGCCGGATCGCCGTCACCTCGGGCCTCTACCTCCTGATCATCGTCCTCGCCCGGCACGATCACGCATCGTCGGCCGCCATAGGAGGCATCTTCGCGGTGAGCGCCTTGGGCGGCATTCTCGGCGCGGCCGCGGCCGGCCGCCTGTACCATCGCCTTCGCGCCCGGACGGTTCTCTGGGTGACCACGGGCGTGACCTGGATCCTGGTCACCTGCTACCTGGCGGCGGCCAATGTTTTCCTGATCACCATGGTGACGGCGGGTGTCTATTGTATCGACCCGCTCTTTGAGATCGCCCTGAGGACCCGCACGAATGTCGACATTCCCGATGCGATCCGCGGGCGCGTCCTCAGCGTATTCCGGGTGGTCGAACTGGGATCGTATTCGCTTGGCTTCTCTGTCACCGGGCTCCTCCTCCAATACGCGGGGAGCGGGGCGGCCATCGGGTGCCTTGCCGGCATCTTGTTCGTGCTCACCCTGTTCGCGAAGCTCAACCCGGCATTCCGCGGCTTGTAAGGGTGCCTCGAATGCTTACCCACGCTCTCCTATGTTGAAGATGGGCCACCCAATCTCGGTTCACCACGCGACCTCGTCGGGTGTATCGTGTCCACCGATGAGGTAGTACTCGCGGATGGGCCGGTCGACTGCCAGGGCGTGCTGGGTCACGTAGGTGGCCAGCGCACCGTAGGCGCGGTCGATGTCGGTGTGGGGCCTGGCATGCACGATGGTGGCGAGCTCGGCGGCTGGTACCACAAGCGGGAGCACCCGCCCCATAGGGCGGACCGTGCCAGCGACGGGGATGAAGATCGTCGCTTGCCCGCGTGAACCGTGGGAAGGAAGAGAGCGATGAATCGATCTGAGTGGAAGGGGTAGCGGAACGATGAGCGACGCTCCCGTGAAACAACCGACCTATGTGATCGGCAGGAGCCGCCCTTCGTGGAGCCGGCCGCGCCAGCGCTTCGGGATGCGTATCGCATGATCATCGATGTGCTCCGCCGTAATGGCGGGCACCCAGAGATCGCTCAGTACCTGGAGGAGGCCCTTCGGGAGGCGGGCGTGGAGGTCCGCGGGCAGCGCTTGTATTCGGAGGCGGAGGGGGAGCGGAGCGGCCCGCGTGGTGTAGTGCCGTTTATGCACGGCGTGCGTACCCTGCTCCAGGGTATGCGTCAGGCGATCGTGGCCCGCCAGGTCGCGACGGACGCGGAAGTGGACGCCCTAGTGGCCGGACTCACCGCGGCGCGGACCGTATCCTATCGCACCTTCTTTGCACGGCTGAACGTCGAGGCTATCGCCCGCGTGCCATAAGGAGGCGGCCGCCGCGCTGGTCGTAGCGTCCACTGAGCCGGGCGAGGTGTGAGTCAGCCCCAACACAGGCAGAACGGGTGGCCGGCGGGATCCGCGTAGACCTGGAAGCCCTGGGCCGCCTCGAGGTCGTCGGCCGGTTTCAGGAGCCGCGCGCCCAGCGAGATTGCTTCCTCATGCGCGGCCTTGAGGTCGTCGACCCACAAGTCGAGATGGATCTGCTGCTCCGGCGTCCCGTCGGGCCAATCGGGGGGGACATGGTTCGGCGCGAGCTGAACGCCGAGCCGCCCCTTGCCGTCGACCAACACGCTGTGCCAATCGTCGTCCGCTTCGACCGTGCCGCCCAGCAGACTGGCCCAGAAGGTGCTCTCGGCGGCCAGATCGGCGGCGTCGAACACGATGATCTGCCGCGAGATCTTCATGCAGTCCTCCTTGGGACTACAAGGTACGACGCCTCGTCATAAAAATCAATAGATCAGTTTGGCGTGCTTCGGGGAGGATTGTCCCATCCCTCTCGCCTGGCTACACTGGATCTCAAGGGCTCGCCGATGGGTTCCGGGATGAGCGGCGCCGCGGCCAGAGGCAACGGAGCGGGAGCCCCACGGGCGGACGAAGGTTACGGCGGAGGCCGGGCGGATCCGCGCGAGCAAGGCCACGGTGATGGAGGCCAGGGCACATGTTGAGGATTGGAACGGTCGTGCTGGGCGTCGGCGACCCGCGGCGAGCGGTGGACTTCTGGACGCGGGCGCTTCACTACGTCCCGCGCGCGGATTCGGACCCGGACGATCCGACCTGGATGGTGCTGGTGCCCGCCGACGGCATCGGCACCCACCTGGCGCTGGGCCTGAGCGAGACGCCCGTGCAGGAGCATCCGCGGGTCCATCTTGACCTGTACGCGGGCGATGCCGCCGATCAAGCGGCGGAGGTTGAGCGGCTGGTCTCCCTGGGCGCCGAGCGTGTTGACTGGGATCTCTACCCCGCCGACCCCGATTTCGTGGTCCTCGCCGATCCCGAGGGGAACCGCTTCTGCGTCATCGACACCGGCCGCGGCTGAGGCTCCGCGAGTAGAGCCCGACCAAGCCGAGAACCAACGGATGCGTGGGACCAGATCCGCCTCTCCGCGAATCTGGTATCCAAGAATTGCCACGGTCCATAGTGACACCGTCCTTGCGTCGCGCACACAGTATGAGACCACTTCAGCGACAGGGCAAGCCGCCGGTTGCACAAGGTATACCTTCCGCCCAGTACCCGAATTAACGGACCATCAGCCGCGAGGAAGCGCCGCGTACTGCACATAGCAAGCTCATTCAGGCTGGCTTGGCTTGGGTCTTTTTGAGTAGTCATTATGTGCAGACCAGTTACAACTGGGGAATACCGCTCTGAGCGCGTTCCACGGTGTGGCGCGATCACCACGGAACAGCATGCGGGCCGGTTGACGGGTGCCTTCCCGCTCGGGGGCTGGGTAGTCACTTTCAGCAGTGTGCCGTCCCGGTCCGCCGGGTACCCTGCGCTTGTGGGCTGGACCCTAGGCAGAATTAGTAATTCTGGATATACTAATTCCAGAATTACTAATTTGGAATGGAGCACGGCTGGTATGATGTTTGTCGACCGCGACCGCGAATTGGCGGCGCTTGAGGAGTTCTGGAGTTCGGGAGTCGCTCAGTGCATTCCGGTCGTCGGCCGCCGCCGGGTCGGAAAAACCTTCTTGCTTGAACACTTCGCGACCGGCAAGCGGGTGGTGTACTACCGCTGCGGCCTCAAAGCGACCAACGAGCAACTCCCGCTCCTGGGCGCGGCCCTAGCCACCCTAACCGAGGATCCGGTGGTCCGGGCGCAGCCGCCGAGCACCTGGCCGGCGGTGTTCGCGCTGATCGAGGCTGTGACGCGGGACGGGCGCCTCCTGCTGGTCCTGGACGAGCTGCCGTATTGGGTGGCCCGCGATGAGAGCCTGCCGGCCGAGCTGCAGAACTGGTGGGACGCACGCGGGCGCTACCTGGATGTGCTGCTTGTCCTTTGCGGCTCGGCCGTACAAATGATGGAGCGGATCTTGACCGGCGACGCCCCTTTGGCCGGCTGCCTGACCGGACGGCTCGGCCTCCGCCCGTTCGATTTTCAGGCCGCGCACATGCTGCTTGGCCTGCCTGATCCGGTCGCCGCTCTTGAAGCCTATGGTATTCTCGGGGGCGTGCCCTTGTATCTCTCCTTTTTCCGCGCCGATCGCTCGATCGCCGAAAATGTCGCGCGAACCATCGCTACCCCAACCGCGCGTCTGTACGTGGAGCCCGCCGCGGTCTTCGCCGCGTCGCACGAGACCTTTCACGCGGACCAGACGCTCACGGTGTTGCGCGCGCTCGCCTGGGGCAAGCATCGTTGGTCCGATCTTGGCGCCGCCACCGGCCTGTCCGCCGCGCGGCTCGGCCAGGTCATCAATTCCCTAATCGGCGATCTAGGGCTGGTCGAACGGGTGCTTCCGGTGACGGAGCAACGTGAGTCGCGCACCTATTATACGCAGTATCATCTGACCGATAATTTCTTTCGCTTCTGGTTCCGTTTCATCGAGCCTAACCAGGGACACATTGAGTTCGGCGACGCCGACCGGGTGGTTGATGCGATCATGGCCGTACTCCCCGAGTATATGGGAGAGCCTTTCGAGGCGATAAGTCGCGACTGGGTCCGCCTGGCCAGTGCCGCCGGGGTGCTTCCCGAACGGGTCGCGGCAGTCGGGAGATGGTGGAACCCCGATCATGAGTTGGACCTCGTGGGCCTGGATGATCAGCGGCGGGTGGTCCTGGCGGGAGAGTGCAAGTGGCGGGAGCAGGGGTTCACCTGGGGGGATCTGCACACCTATCTCGGGCATGTGCATGCGTTAGCAGGCGTCCAACCCGTACGCCCCGACCTGTTCCATTTCCTGTTCAGCAAACGAGGCTTCGATCCCAGGGTACGAGAGTGGGCGCACGCCACCGGGGCCCGCCTGCTGGGACCGGCCGACCTATTGGCGCCGCTGGTTCCTTCTTGCTAGGGGCTGCCCGGCGGGCGCTTGGCGCCGCAAGGGGAGCGTTCACCGATGCCCTTAGCTATCGCGTCGCTCATCGACAGGTGTGCGAACGACTAGCACCTGGCCAGGCCGTACTCCGATGATCATCGCCTCCAACACAGGGATGAGGGGTGCGAGATCCACGAGCCTGTTTGAGGGCGCCTGGAGTTGCGCCACGGCAAAAGGACGGTCGGCAAGATGCTGCTGACGTGCCATGCCGCGATCCGTCGTTACGAACAGATCGCACTTTCCCCCGAGCCAGGAGAGCAGTTGTCCATTCTTCATGCCGGCGGCCCCTAACCGTTGCACCGTGGCTACCTCGTGCCCCGGCAGCAGGCGGCCAATTTGGCGCGGCATGCACTCATCGAGCACAAGGCGCACTAATCAGCCGCCGCGCCCGGCCGCCGTGCGATGAGATGGGCTTGCCTGGGCATGTCCGCGCGCCCGCGCTTCGAGCAGTTCGTCCGCGGCGTGAATGACCGCGGCGGCCCGTGCCTCCGGCACCCCAGGGA
>DATBTL010000093.1:0-1566 GCA_036559345.1 Chloroflexota bacterium
CTCGGCGTCTATGGCGCCAGTAAGCTGGCTGGGGAGCACCTGGTCCGCGCCTACGCGGGCGACCGGGCCCTGATCGTTCGGACCAGCGCCGTCTTCGGCACCGCCGGCGCGGAGGTAGGGAAAGGCGGCAACTTCGTGCGATCCATCGTGCGCCAGGCTGCCGCCGGGCAGCCATTGCGGGTGGTGAACGATCAGACGACCTGCCCTACCTACGCACCCGACCTGGCCCGAGCCATCCTCAGCCTGGCCGAAGGGCCGGTCGGCGGGCTGCTGCACGTGACCAACGCGGGCGCCTGTACCTGGTATCAATTCGCCCAGGCTATTCTGGAACTGGCCAAGCTTGATGTGCCGTTATCCCCTGCATCGAGCGAGGCGTTGCCCGATCGGGCGCGCCGCCCCTCCTACTCCGTGCTGTCTGGTGAGCGGCTAGTCACACTGGGGATCACGATGCCTCCCTGGCGGGACGCCCTGGTCCGGTACCTGGGGGAGATTGAGGCCATAGCGGCACCTTGATTCCTGCTTTCCTGAAACACAGATAGCACAGATACGAACAGATGACACAGATAGCCTTCCCGACCCAACCCGAGTTGGATGATGGATGCCTGGCTCTGCCATTGTGAGCTTGGCTGGAGCGGACACGAAGGCGTCTTTCCTTGGGATGATCAACGGCGTGGTACCGTTCGCCGATGGTGACCAGAACACAGATCGTTGACTCAGTGGAGTCATCTGTGGCATCCGTGGCAATCTGTGCCATCTGTGTTTCAGGGCACGGGGCCACCGCATCCCAGTGGGCGGAACAGCTTCCCTGCCGCTATGCTCTAACATGTCGAGCCGCGGGTGACATCGAGCCGTGGAACATAACCGGATAATTGAACGGGGGAGGGTGCGCGGATGAAGGGCCTGGTGCTCAGCGGCGGCAAGGGAACGCGCCTGCGCCCTTTTACCTTTACCGGGGCCAAGCAACTGGTGCCCATCGCCAATAAGCCGGTCCTGTTCTATGTGATCGAGGATCTGGTCCGGGCCGGGATCAGCGAGATCGCGGTCATCGTGGGCGAGACCGGCGATCAGATCCGAGCCGCCCTTGGCAACGGGGCTCAGTTTGGGGCCCAGATCACCTTCATCGATCAACCGCAACCGCTGGGATTGGCCCACGCCGTGCTCACGGCGGAAGCCTGGCTCGGTGAGAGCCCATTCGTCATGTACCTGGGAGACAATTTCCTCCGTGACGGGATTGGCGGCTTGGTCGACCAGTTCCAGGCTGCCATGAGCCAGGGCGCCAGCGCCCAGATCCTGCTCACTCCGGTGGCGAGTCCGGAACAATTCGGGGTGGCGATCCTGGATGGGGATCGGATCAGCCGTTTAGTGGAGAAGCCCTCTCCACCCCCGCCGGGCCGGCCGCCGATCAGTAACCTGGCTCTGGTCGGCATCTATATGTTCGATCAGCGCATCTTCACCGCCGCCCGCGCCATCGCACCCTCTCCCCGCGGTGAGCTGGAGATCACGGATGCCATTCAATGGCTGATCGATCATGACAGCGAGGTCCGCCCGTGCAGATTGGAAGGCTGG
>DATBTL010000094.1:0-6060 GCA_036559345.1 Chloroflexota bacterium
CGCAGGACTCGGTAAGGGCCTCCTGCAGGGAAATAGTCCCATGGCCGCTTGGCAACCAATCATGCAAGGGATGGGTGCTGCTCAAGCCATACCACAGACCGGGACCGGGGATCATCGAGCCGGCGGTAAAGCCGTTCTGGAGCGCCGCCCCCATGGTCACGATCTTGAACACCGAGCCGGTAGGATAGGTGCCCAGGGTGGCGCGGGGGAACAACGAGCGAATGGGCCCGATCCCGCTGGTCGCGCTTGAGCCCGCCTCGAAGCGATTGGGATCGTAGCCCGGCATACTGGCCAGAGCCAAGACCTGACCATTCCGGGGGTCTATGGCCACCGCCGCTCCCGGACGCAGCCCCAGGGCGTGCTCCGCCGCCTTCTGGGTGGCCAGGTCGATAGTCAGGCGGACGTCCTTGCCATTCGTAGGCAACACCTGGGCAATAGTCGCCGCCGTCATGGTGTGGGCCTGGTTCATCACCAGCAGCTGGGCCCCATCATGCCCGGTCAAGACGCTGTCCAGGCTCGACTCCAGCCCCGCCTTGCCCCGGTTGGTGGACGGGTCCACGTAGCCTACCAGAATGGAGGCTGTACTGCCCTGAGGGTAGATGCGCCCAGGGGTCGACTCCCATTGGACGGCCCCCTCGAAATTACGGAGGGCGGGCGGCGCCGCGTCGAGCTGCGGCTGCGTGAGGGTCGTGATCGGCATGAAATAGTCGGGCTGCGCCCAGGAGAGGGTGTAAAGATGCTTGATGTGGGCCTGGGACATATGGAGCCAGCTACTGAGGAATTGCAGCATGGCGGGCTCGTCTACAATTTGCCCCGGTACCACGCCAAGCTGCTCGAACTGGCCATCCTCGGCCAGAGGCACCCCGTGTCGATCCAGAATTGAGCCCCGGCGGGCTCGCATGGCGACCAAATGCACCACGTAAGGATCGTCGAGTTGTTTGAAGATCAGGGCCGGGTACCAATCAACGCCCCAGTGACCATGTTCATAGAGGAGATGCATGGTGTTCGCCTGAGCAATCGCCCCCACGGCGCTGGTATGAATGGTATCGGTGAAGGCCACGGTGGCCTGGGGCGCCTGCAAGGTGACGCCGCTGATCTGGGCCCGTATCTGCTTTGCGGTAGCCTCGGCCATCACCGCCTTGTAGCGGGCGACAAAGGCGGCGCGGGAAACGCGAGCCTGGGCGGCCGTGGTCAGGAGATCGTACATCTGTCCGTAGCCTGCCTCCTCCCAGTCGCCGAGGAAGCGATTGGCCGCCGCCGCCACGTCCTGTTCGTTGGCGGGAAGGACGATCGGGGTCGCGTCATGGCGGGGAACGATGCTAATCGGCGAGGTGGGTGCCGCTTGCGGGCCCGCGATCAAGGGCCGCACTCCCCATTGATAGATCGCCGCAATGCCGGCCAAAAAGAAAATCAAGCCAAGAAGTTTACCCATTGCCTGTCACCTCGCGCGGCCGGTCACCCTGCTCCCCGCGAGCGGGCACGGGCCGTCGCCGGACGGATCGCGCCTACTCTCACCTATTCCACGCTGTACCATAGCAGCGCACCGAATACACCGCAACGGAGATGTGAAGAGGAATGGCGGAGGAGGAAGATACGGTCGAGGTTCTCGGCACCGGCGCCAGGGCGCTGGGGTTCGCGCTGGACCCCGACCGGCTGGCCCGCTTCGAGCTGTACGCCCGGTTGCTGCGGGAGTGGAGCGGGCGGATGAACCTGCTGGGCCCCGCCGCGCTCCGCGAATTGTGGCGGCGCCACCTGCTGGACGCGATCACCGTGCTTCCCTCGTTTCCCCCTGGCACGATCGAAGACCAGAAGACGCGCGCCCTGCTTGATGTAGGGAGCGGGGGCGGCATTCCCGGCATCCCCCTGGCCATCCTCTTCCCCCACTGGAATGTCACCTTGCTGGAGGCGACAGGTAAGAAGGCCAGGTTTCTGGAGACCGCGGCGGTGGAATTGGGGCTGCCGAGGCTGAGCGTGGTAAGCGGTCGCGCCGAGGAGGTAGCCCACGACCCGGAATACCGAGAAGCCTACGACTTCTGCGTGGCCCGGGCCGTGACCCATGCCGCCGCCCTGGTGGAGTTAACCCTCCCCTTCGTGGCGCTTCGGGGGGCCGTCTACCTGTATAAGGGTCTGAATGGGCTGAGCGCGGAGATCGCGGCGGCGGAACCGGCCCGCGTGATTCTGGGCGCCGCCCCTCCCGCCGTGCTTCCGATCACCACGATCCCCGACGCCGCTCGCTGTCTCGTGCGTTATGTAAAATCATCTCGGACCCCACGGCAACTGCCCCGCCGGCCCGGCCTCCCCGAGCAGCGCCCACTGACGGCGGCGGACGGGGCCCGGATCCGAGCCGAGGAGGAGGCGGCGCGGGCACGAAGGCGTTAGGGCCTGAGACATGACGGGCCTGCGGGCCTCTGACCGCGGCGCGGGGCCCGGAGGCGCGCGATCCCGGTTGACATATGATGTATACTATGGTGCGTTCTTGTAAACTATGTTACAGGGTTAGCTGTCATAGAGGATTCATCCACGGTGCCGTACGCTAAGGCTCTCTGGATGCAAGAGTCAGCAAAACGGAGGCGGGCCAACACGGTGAAAAGGAATCACAATCCGGCGGGTCGTGTGGTGCTGGTTGTTTGCATGTTGGCGATGGCCGCGTTCGCCGCTCTGGCGCCGTCCGGGCCGGCCGTGCGCGCCGACGGTACCGGTGACGCCGCCTATCAGCGCGGAGTCGCCGCCGCCAACCATGGCTACTACACCGCGGCGGTTGTCGACTACCAGCAAGCCCTCCTCCATGGGCATACGGATCCCAACACCTTCTATCAGTTGGGACTGGCCTATGAGAAGGTCAAGCAGTGGAATTACGCGGCATGGGCCGTCGCCATGGCCCTGAGCGATGGACCGTTCAGCGGATCGCATCCACAAGCGAGCGTAGAGATCGATCGAGTCCAGCGCGCGGGCGGGGTCAACGCCGGGCCGCCTCCTTCCCTGGCGAATGTGATGGTGAGTCCTACGAAGGCGCTAAACGTCAACCCAGGCGTGGCGGCGGCACAGGAGGCACAGGCGGCGTTTACCGCGCTGCGACAAGGGGCCTACTTTGTGTCTCCCGGTTTCAACAGCAGGGTAACCTTTGGCACCGCCGCGGTCCTGATCTCGGCGGCGCAGGACAGCAACAACAACTCCAACACCACGGTCAAGTTCGTCTATCTGGACGGTACCCCCTCGACCTACCAGAGCCTGAGCGCGTATGCCGGCGCCCTCTTTCACCAACTGGGCCTATCACGAGCAGTGCTGGTGGTGGTCACCCCCGCGGCGGCGGTAGCCTACAGTGATCGACTCGCTGCCGGCGCCGCGGGCCGGATCGTGGCCCAACAGTGGCGAACCGTGGGGATCAGCGATCCTACCACTCTGGCGGCCAACATTGCTCGGAACGTGGTTAAACAAGCGGACGCGAACGACAGCGCCGCTCAGACCAAGGACATAGTAATCGCGGCGGTCCTGATCGTGGTCTTTCTAGGGGTGATTGGGGGCGCTATGTATGTGATCATGCGCGGCGGGCAGCGGCAACGAGGACACTTGCCCCGCCAGTCTCGCGTTGGAACCCGAACGCGCGTCTCCTGATCCAGGCCGGAAAACCCATGATAGGGGTGAGTTATTGCCGGTAGCCAGTCAAATTTGCTACCCAGTGTCCGGTTTGGCGCCATGGAGAACTCTTTACCGATGAGCGATGCCACACACATTCCGACCCACGGAGAGGTGGGATGAAATGATCGCACAGAGTGAGCAGGTTTCGGTTGCCGGTTCGCTGCGCGACCGCGCCGCGTTCGACGGGATCGTCCAGCAGTACCAGGCCCGCATCGCCCGCTACATCCTCAGACTGGTCCACGACCCCGAACTGGCCTTGGATTTGACCCAGGATACCTTCATCAGCGCCTACCGTAACATTCATAGCCTGCGATCCGATCTGGCCTTGAGTGCCTGGTTGTACCGCATCGCCACCAATATCGCGGTGCAAGCGCGCCGGCGGAATGGACGGATTCACTGGCAATCGCTGTCCACGGTTGAGAACTGCGGGTGGGCCGCGACCGAAGCCCCGGACGGAGTGGTCATGGATCGGGAGTTGGTGCATTTCGCCCTGGCCAGGATGCCGCGGGATCGGGTCGCCTGTTTGCTGCTCCATGTAAAGGAAGGTTTCAGCTACGACGAGGTAGCCACCATCGTGGGCAGCACGCCGGAGGCGGTGCGGAAGCGCATCGCCCGTGCCAAGGAGCAGTTCCGCGGCATTTACGACGAGGCATGCCAAGATCGGCATCAGCGGGTGGCTCGCTGATCTCGGGTGCATACGCATCGATATCGACAGGCTGTCCACGACTGAGGGCGGCATCCGATTGAATCTGACCGCGTCGGCCCTCGCTGGCGTGGCTCCGTCCCCTGAACAGCGCTTTTCCCCTCCGCGTACCGCGTTGCCATGCCGCCGCTCACCTCGGGTATGGTATGGTGATGATGCCGCCATGGGAGCGGCCCGAGCGGAAAGGACAGTGCGTGGGACACGACCAGCTCTTCAAGGATCTGCTGCCGCCGTTCTTTCTCGACTTCTTGCGGCTCTTCCTGCCGGAGGTCGCTCACGGGATCAAGCCCGACTCCATCGTCCCCGTCCCGACCGAGGTGTTCACCGATATTCCCGAGGGGAGGCAACGCACCGGCGATCTGCTGACCCAGGTGGAACCGCTGGAGGGACCGCCCGAACTGATCCTCATCCACACCGAGATACAAGGAGAGGAATCAGCGGAGTTTCCCCGTCGGATGTGGGAATACAACGCCCTCTACAGCCTCCGGCATAAGAAGCCGGTGATCTCCCTTGAACTGGCCCCCTTCGCCGCGCGGGGCACGGTCGAACTGGTCCGGTACAGCGAGACCCTGTTCGGCCAGTCCTATGCCCGCCTGGACTATTGGCGGATCCCGCTGGGCGCGCTACCGGCGTTGGAGTACGTGGCGGCGGAGCCGGTGCTGGGGGCGGCGCTCGCGGCCCTGATGCGCGCGGGGCCGGAAGAGCGGGCGGATCTCAAGGTAGCGGCCCTGGAGCGGATCGTGACCAGCGGCCTTGACGCGGCCCGGCAGTATTTGTTGGTAAACTTCATTGAGACCTACCTTGAGCTGGGCGGAGTCGAGCAGGCGGCCTATGAGCGGCGGGTAGGCCAGGGAGGACACATGGCAATCAAGGAACTGGAAATGACCTGGGGCGACCGGCTCCGAGCCGAGGGTGAGCGGAAAGGGCGTGAAGAGGCGATCAAGGAACTGGAGATGACCTGGGGCGACCGGCTCCGTATGGAAGGGCGCACGGAGGGCGAGCGGAAAGGGCGCGAGGAAGGTGCGCTGGCCACCAAGCGTGAGGTGCTGCTCGACCTGGTGCGGACGCGCTTCGGCGAGGTGCCGGAAACACTGGCGGGGCAAGCTGCTCAGGCGGATGCGGCCTGGCTCACCCAGATGCTGCGCCGTGCCGCCATCGCGGCCAGCCTGGAGGAGTTGATCGACTAGGAGAAGCACGGACACTTATGCCAACCACGCCAACAACTCCTGTTTGGCTATGGATTCGCGATCCAGGAAGACAGATCTGGGATGGCCGGTGACATTACACTCCAGTCGGCTGACCGAATCACATAGGCTATGGATGCGATTCCGGCGGAGGATGCCAACCCGCGGCTATCCAGCGCTGTCGTGCCCTGCGCAATAGCGGGCGGTTCAGGGCCAGCGCCGTCACGGTTGCCCTCCCTGTAGACGTGAGTCCGACTACCCACGTGCCGGCGTCGGCCCATGAGAAGTGTTCCTTCCAGACCTGTTGTCTGGGATTAAAGAGCCTGACCATCTGGTCCGTAACCGGATCAACGGCATCTACCCGGTCGCTTTTCAGCGCGTTGCATTGTCGGCACGCCGCCCCATAGATTCGATCTGCGTGTCGGGCCGCCGCGCACGGCGGGAATCAGGTGTTCGATCTCAAGGGGAGCACCGGTGACCTCTTCGTTGGAGAGGCAGTAGCCACAGCGGCCACCAGCATCGGCAAATACCTAAACG
>DATBTL010000095.1:0-3552 GCA_036559345.1 Chloroflexota bacterium
CGCCTGGTCGAGTTGTTCAACGCCGGCAAGCTCGGCGGCGTGCTGCACGTCTATATCGGCGAGGAAGCGTGCGCCGCCGGGACGTGTATCCACCTGGATACCCATGATTACCTGCTGACCTCGCATCGCGGTCATGGCCATGTGCTGGCCAAGGGCGCCGATATGAACCGCATGATGGCCGAATTGTTCGCCCGCGAGACCGGCCTTTGCCGGGCCCGCGGCGGCTCCATGCACATCATCGACCGGAGCGTCGGCGTGCTGGGCGCTAACGCGATCGTGGCCGCCAACGTGCCCATTGCCACCGGCGCCGGCCTCGCGGCGAAGTGGCGCGGCGAGGGCCAGGTCGTGGCCTGCTTCTTCGGCGACGGCGCCACCAACCATGGAGCCTTCCACGAGGGGATCAACCTGGCCGCGCTCTGGAACCTTCCGGTCGTGTTTATTTGCGAGAACAACCGCTATTCCCAATTCACCCCGCAACGCATGCACGCCAAGATCGAGGACCTGGCGATCCGCGCCGCGGGCTACGGGATCCCCGGTGTCCAGGCGGACGGCCAGGATGTCCTGGCGGTGTATAGAGTGGCAAGGGAAGCGGTGGCGCGGGCCCGCCGGGGGGAGGGCCCCACCTTTATCGAGCTAAAGACCTACCGCTATACGGGCCATGCGATCAGCAATCCAATCTGCGCCATCGGCCGTCCCGATGAAGAGGTGGCTGCCTGGAAGGCGCGTGACCCCATCCCGGCTCTGGAACAGTATCTTCTGGAACAGGGCCTTCTCACGAGCACGGAGTCGCGGGCAATCCAGGACGCGGCGGCGGCGCGCGTGGCGGCGGCGGAGGCGGTCGCCGAGGCCGGTCCGCGCCCGCGCCCGGAAACGGCGTTGGAGGACGTCTACAGCGAGTGGCCGGCGGGGGTGCCACTGTGAGAGAGATACAGTATCGAGACGCGATACGCGAGGCGTTACGCGAGGAACTGCTGCGCGATCCGGCGGTGGTCCTGATCGGCGAGGAGATGATCGACCCCTGGGGTGGTACCTTTGGGGTCACCAAGGGTCTCTCCACGGAGTTTGGCGAGGAACGTATTCGTAACACGCCAATCTCGGAAGCGGCGATCATTGGCTGCGCCGTGGGCGCGGCGTTGGCGGGGATGCGTCCCGTGGCGGAGATCATGTTCCTCGACTTCATCGCCACCGGCATGGATCAGGCGGTGAACCAGGCGGCGAAAATCCGCTATATGTCCGGCGGCCAGGTCAACGTGCCGATGGTCATTCGCGCGGCCGGCGGCTCGGGGCGAGCCTCGGCGGCCCAGCACTCACAGAGTCTTGAGGCGTGGTTTATTCATGTGCCTGGAATGAAGGTGGTGATGCCCTCCACTCCCTATGACGCCAAGGGACTGCTCAAAACTGCCATCCGCGATCCAGATCCGGTGCTCTTTATCGAGCACAAAATGATGTACAACAACAAAGGCCCCGTCCCCGAGGAGGAATACCTGATTCCCCTTGGCGTGGCCGACATTAAACGCGCCGGCCGCGATGTTACCGTGGTGGCGACCTCGCGCATGGTGCCGAGAGTGTTGGCGGTGGCCGAACGGTTGGCCGGCGCGGGCGGTCCCGACATCGAGGTGATCGACCCCCGGTCACTGGTTCCCCTGGACCGGGCCACCATACTGGCCTCGGTGCGGAAGACCCACCGTCTGGTGATCGTACATGAGGCGGTGGAGCGCGGTGGCTTCGGGGCTGAGCTAGCCAGCATTGTCGGCGCCGAGGCATTCACCTATCTGGATGCCCCGATTCAGCGGGTTGCCGCCTTCAACACGCCGGTGCCGTTCGCGCCGGATCTGGAAGACTTTCTGGTGCCCGATGAAGCGCGAATCGAGGCGGTGGTCCGCGAGATAGCGGCATAGCGCCCTCCGACCACGTCCGGAGGGAGCCGGAAAAGGAAAGTACGCCGAACGACGGAGCACCAATCAGGGGAGTGAAGGATGGCATACCGCGGCGGGAGACGGTTATGGTGACCGAGGTACGAATGCCGCGCCTCAGCCTCACCATGGAGGTGGGAACGGTCGTTCAATGGCTGAAATCGGTGGGCGACCCGGTGGCCAAAGGCGAGGAGCTGGCTGAGATCGAGACCGATAAGGTCAACGTGGCCATGGAAGCACCGGCGAACGGATTCCTCCGCTCACTGCTGATTGACGCCGGCGTGGCGGTGCCGTGCGATACGCCTATCGCCCTCCTGAGCGCCGGCGCCGATGAGCCGCTAACCGTCGGCGACTCTCCGCCCGCGCCCGGGTCTCAGGCGGCGGAACCCTCCACGGCCGCAAGTAGCCCGCTTCCCGGGCCCGCGGCCTCAGGGGCTCCGGTCGCGGTTGCGGATGCGGATCATCGCCCGCATGTGAACGCATCGCCGGCCGCCAAGAACCTGGCCAGGGAACTGGGAGTTGACCTGGCAATGGTCACCGGCAGTGGCCCGGGCGGGCGGATCGGCCTGGAGGATGTACGGCAGGCAGCGGATACCCCGGCCACCACGCCGGTCACCGCCAGCAACCGCGCCATACCAATGACCAAAATGCGGCAGGCCATCGCCCAACGCATGGCGCTCTCCTCCAGCACGGTGTCACAGTTCTCGGTTCAGCGCCGGCTGGACATGGGAGCGGCTCTGCGCTATCTGCAAGGCGCGCGAACCGAGTCGACGGTGAATCAGCGGGCAGCCGGCGTCATCGACCTCATCCATCTGGCCACCGTCCGGGCACTCCGTACCCATCCGGAGATGAACGCCAGCTACCGGGCCGGGGAGCCGCCGGCCATCGTCCTGCACGACAGCGTCAACCTGGGGATTGCCGTGGCTCTCTCCGAGGGTTTGATCGTCCCGGTGATCCAGGGAGCGGAGAGGCTGAGCCTGGCCGCGCTAGCCCAGGCCCGATTCGGCCTCCAAGACGAGGCGCGCGGCGGGCGTCTCTCCGCAAGTACCCTGAGTGGAGCGACCATTACCGTATCCAATCTCGGCCCCATGGGGGTGGACTCGTTCACGGCGATCGTAAATCCCCCGGAGGCCGCCATTCTGGCGGTTGGCGGACTTCGGCACGTCGTGGTACCCGGTCCCCTGCGGGAAATGTCCATGATCTCGATCACCGTCACTGCCGATCACCGTGTCCTGGACGGGGCGCAAGTTGCCCGCTTCCTGGAGACGCTGGCCGACAGCCTCGATCACCTGGATACCGAGCCATGACCATGTGGCGGAAGGCGGACGTTCATGGCTACTGACGGACTGCGCGAGGCCGGATTTAATCTGGAGAACAGCACGGCCCTGATTACGGGGGCGGCGGGCGGACTGGGATCGGCCATTGCTCGCGGTTTGGCTCGCTGCGGAGTCCGCGTGGCCCTGGCCGATCTGGCGGGGGATCCACTCTTCACCCTGAGAGAGGAGATCGCGGGTTGGGGGTGCGATGCCCTGGCTCAGCCGCTCGACGTGACGGCAAGCGCGGAGGTCTCGGCGGTGGTCCAGACGGTAATAGGAGCCTGGGGCCGGCTGGACATTTTGGTCACCTGCGCGGGAATCAC
>DATBTL010000096.1:0-9605 GCA_036559345.1 Chloroflexota bacterium
GATCGATCAGGTAGTGTACCTCCGTGCGAGTGGTTGATGAAGGCTCGACCGCCGGTGCGCCTGTCAACTCGGAATACCATGGTCGCGCACCCCAATGCTCCCCAACAACGCGGATCGCAGTGCCGGAAGCGCCGCTTCCAGAGGTCGCTCCGAGAGCTCCTCGTCGAACAGCCACTGCACCACTACCTCGTTAATCCCTCCCAGCCAGACGCAGGCGGCAACGCGGATATCGAGTGGAGCGATTGCCCCTTCCTCCACCGCCTGACGGAGATACGACTCGATCACCTCAAGAAATACCGTTCGGGCAGCGCGCAATTCCTGATCGAATGGGTGGCCCAGGCCGTTCGCCTCCACCAGCAGCAGCCGGGTCAGCCCGCGGTGGGTGGAAAAGGTGCGGATCGCCACGGTCAGCGCCGCCTCCACCCGGGCCAGCGCTCCGTGTTCGCGACCGATCGCCTCGCGGACCTCGGCTTCCAGGAGCATCACCAACTCGCCAATCAGCGCCTCGAAAATGGCCTGTTTGTTGACGAAGTGAAAATACACCCCCCCCTTGGAGCTGCCGGCACGGCGGGCGATTTCATCCATGCTCGCCGCCTGGTAGCCGCGTTCCCCAAAAACGGCGATCGCGGCTTGCAGAATACGCTCGCGGGTGGCAGCTTTGTCGCGTCCAACCCGGCCGCTCGTCTCACTCAACGGGCCGGTGGCGCCCATGGGCTTACTTCACTCCCCCATGGATGGCAATCGTGCCTAGATTGAGCCTCTTGTGCCGTACGCGAGTGAACCCGGCCTGGCGAAACATGTCAGCCAGAGTCGATACATCGGGGAACCTGATGAGCGAGTGCGGGAGGTAGGTGTAAGCGGCCCGATCCCCGGACAGCAAAGCGCCAAGCAACGGTGAGAGCTTGAAGAAGTACAGGTGAAAGGGAATACGGACCAGGGCCGACCGCGGGTGAGTCAGTTCCAGGCAGACGAAGCGGCCGCCCGGGCGCAAGACGCGATGGATCTCGGACAGGGCGCGGGGAATATCGGCCACGTTCCGGAGGCCGAAGGAAATTGTCACCGCGTCGAAGGACGAATCGGGGTAGGGTAGTTCAAGAATATCTCCTTCCACGAAGCTGGGCGGGTTGGATGTCACTCCGCGCGCAATCCCGGTCCGCTCGGCGCCCAACTGGCGGGCCCGCTCGATCATCGGGAGGCAGAAGTCGAGTCCCACCACCCTGGCCGTGGGGGTGCGCCGGGCCAGGGCGAAGGCCACCGCACCCGTTCCGGTGGCCACGTCCAGCACCTGCCCTCCCGGCGGAACAGCGGCCTGATCCACCACCATGCGCCGCCACCGGCGGTCCTGACCAAAAGTGGAAAGGGAGTTAAACCGGTCGTATTGGGGCACGATGCGGCCAAACAGCGAGCGGACGTACTCCGCCCTGGCCTGGCCGGTTAGGCGCGCGCCCTGCTCCCCTTCGACCGCCGATCCGTGAGACGACATAGCTGACCCTCCTTTGCTTGGAAACCTTTTCCCTCCATGGTACACTACTTGTAACCGACCGACGCGTCGGTCGGTTACAAGTAGTCCAGATGTCTGGGAGATATGGCAACCCTTCATCCCTACCCGCCCCGTCCGGTGCTCGTCCCCGCCGACCACCTTGCAAATGCCCTGGCCGAGGGCCGCCGCCGCGCCCGTACACTGGGCGTTCCCATATTGGTCAGCCGCGCTGAGCGCGTCCCGGCGTTCGACCCGCTGGCCATCTTCGCCGGAGCCGCCGGCCGTGGACTTCGGCGCGTATTTTGGGAGCATAGGGATCGTGACACCGGGCATCAGTTGGCCTTGGCGGGAATCGGGTCCGCCTTCACCCTGGCGAGCGATCCGGATGCTCCTTTCGCCTCGACTGCCGCCGACTGGCGCTCCGTCCTTGCCGCCGCCCTGATCGAAGGGCCGGCCACGATCCGCGGAGTAGGCCCCCTGGCTCTGGGAGGGTTCCGCTTCGACCCTCGGGCCCCGCATACCGCGCTCTGGACCGGATTCCCGGATTGCTCGCTGGTTCTTCCCATCCTTACTTTCACATCTGTCGCCGGAGAGCATTGGCTGACCACTTCGCTGATCGTACGACCGGAGTCCGACCCCGCCAGCCTGGCAGGTGATATCCGGCGGCTGCGAGAGCGTGCGATTCACGCCGCCCAGTTCACGTCCGCTGGTGTCCCGCCTCGGATGCCGTACGCATGGGCTACACCCGGCCTCAGCCGATCCGTCCCTGCCATCCGGCCTCAGCCGGAGGCCGGCTCGCATACAAGTCGGCGGTTGGCACCTAGTCCCCAGCCCGAGGACATATTGCCCGAGACGGAGTGGCGTCACGTGGTGGACCAGGCGGCTCTCGACATTCGCCAGGGCAACTTGGCGAAGGTAGTACTGGCCCGTGAGGTGGCGCTGAGCCGGTCGGGAAGTTCTTTCGATCCTGCCGATGCTCTGGCCCGGTTGCGCCTCACCTTCCCCGATGCCTACCTCTTCGCGGTCGCTCCGGGCGGCGACCAAGGGACCGCCGGCGAACCGGTGTTTCTCGGCGCCTCTCCCGAACGCCTGATCCGTCTGGCGGGCGGAGTTCTGGATACCTCCTGCCTGGCCGGCTCGATCGCCCGTGGGTCAACGGTGGCGGAGGACGATGCGCTCGGGGCCCGCCTGGTTGCCAGCGCCAAGGATCGGGTAGAGCACGCACTGGTGGCGACCATGTTGCGGGAGCAGCTTGGTCCCCTGTGCGAGACACTGGAGATCGGTGGCACGCCAGAGTTGACGCGCCTGGCGAACGTGCAGCACCTCCATACTCCGGTTCATGGAACGCTTGCCGCCGGCCCTGATGGTACAGTGCCATGCATTCTCGATTTGGTTGCGCGCCTGCATCCCACCCCGGCGGTCGGCGGCTCTCCCCGGCCCGAAGCTCTGGAGTTGATTCGCCGGCGCGAGCGTTTGGATCGTGGCTGGTACGCCGGGCCAGTCGGCTGGCTGGATCGTCATGGAGAGGGGGAGTTCGCGGTCGCGATCCGCTCCGCCCTCCTGCGGGGGGGCGAGGCCCGCCTCTTCGCCGGCTGCGGTATCGTGGGCGACTCCGATTCTCGGAGCGAGTACCAGGAATCCCGGCTCAAACTGCGGGCCATGTTGGGCGCTCTGGCCGGTTCCGCGTGAGCCACATGCCGGCAAACGCGACCTACCTCTACATCGGCGCCGTGGTGGACGAGTTGGCGCGCTCGGGAGTGCGTAACGTATGCCTGTGTCCTGGCTCTCGTTCCACGCCCCTGGCCATTACCTTCGCCCGTGATCCACGCTTCAAGGTGTGGGTGCATCTCGATGAGCGATCCGCCGCCTTCTTTGCTCTGGGACTCGCCAGGACCGACCGGCGACCCGCCGCAATCGTCTGCACCTCGGGGACGGCGGCGGCGAACTTCATGCCCGCTGTGGTGGAGGCGCTTCATGGCCAGATTCCCCTGCTGGTCCTCACGGCGGATCGTCCCCCCGAGCTACGCGATTGTGGGGCGCCCCAGACCATAGACCAACTCCGCTTCTACGGGGCCCAGGTGAAGTGGTCGGTGGAGATGGCTACTCCCGCGGCCTCCGAGGACGTGCTGTCTTATGCGCGGGCCACCGCCTGCCGAGCGGTGGCCCGCGCGCTCGCGGCCCCTCCCGGCCCGGTGCATCTCAATTTCCCCTTGCGTGAGCCGCTCATCCCCACCGAGGCGCCGGAGGAGATTCCCGCCGGCCTGAGCACGCTGGCCCGCCATGGCCGGGAACATGCCGCACCGTATGTCGCCATAGCCTTCGCTCCCTCGGCGCCACCCTCAGCCGTGGTGGAAGGGCTTGTCGCGACATTCGCGGCTCGGCCTCGCGGCCTAATCGTCTGCGGGCCGATGGACGAGCCTGAGTTACCGAGGTCTCTCACCGCTCTGGCGCGTTCGCTCGGCTACCCCATCCTGGCCGGCCCCCTTTCCGGATTGCGACGAGGGGATCACGACATGAGACTGGTGGTGGATAGCTATGATGCCCTGCTGCGCGACGAGAGTTTTGTTACCGTTATGGCGCCCCAGGTAGTCTTACGGTTTGGCGCCATGCCGACCGCTAAGCCACTGTTACAGTATCTCCAACGTCATGCCACGGCGACCCAGATGCTGGTCGGCCGTGCCGAGCCCTTCGATCCCACCCTTCGGGCGGCAGAGTTGATCGTCGCCGATCCGTCCCGGCTATGCGAAGCCCTGGTCCAACACATCGATGATCGCGTAAATGCCTTGGCACCGGCGCCGGAGCAACCCTCTTCCAGGGATCTCCAGCCGTGGCTGGAGACCTGGCTGGCCGCTGGCGACGCGGCGCGCGTCGCTCTGGCCACGACCGTTGACGCAATGGAGGAAACTTTCGAGGGGCGCGTCTTCAGCGAGCTGTCCAGCCTGCTCCCAGATAGTGCCAACCTGGTGGTAGGGAACAGCATGCCGGTGAGAGACTTGGATACCTTTTTCCCCAAGGGCGGCCCGCCTGCCCGCATCCTGGGAAACCGCGGCGCCAGCGGGATCGATGGGGTCGTCTCCACCGCGCTCGGAGTAGCCGCCGGCAGTAACTTTCCCACCATGCTGGTCCTGGGAGACATCTCGTTCTATCATGATATGAACGGCCTCCTGGCCGCTCGCCGCCATGCTCTCTCCCTCGTAGTAGTCGTGATTCACAATGATGGTGGGGGTATCTTCTCGTTTCTCCCCCAGGCCGGCCCGGAGGCGCGATCCGAGGACTGGTCGTTCGAGACCCTCTTTGGTACCCCTCACGGCCTTGACTTCCAGCATGCCGCCGCGCTCTATGGGGCCACCTATTCCAGTATTGGAGACTGGAGGGAGTTCCGCCACGCCGTGACGAATGGAATGGCCAGGGGCGGCCTGCATATCGTGGTGGTTCCCACCGACCGGGCCCGGAACGTCGCCTTGCATCGCCGCTGCTGGCCCGCCGTGAGCGCCGCCATTGCCGGTATCCTGGATGGGATGGAACCGGACGCGGCGCGGCGAAGGGACAGGGAGGATGACTGATCAGGTGGTGGTCACGGAGGAGGCGACGAGGGAGCGCGTGATTCCGGTGAATGGGGTCCGTTACCGAGTAACAGTGGCGGGTTCCGGGCCACCTCTGCTTCTCTTGCATGGCTTTGCCGGCAACAGCGAGACCTGGGAACAACACCGGGCCACTCTGGGCGCGCACTTCCGTACCCTGGCTGTCGATCTCCTGGGCCATGGCGGCACGGATGCCCCTCCCGATTCCGACCGCTATACCATGGCCCAGACGGTGGCCGACCTCCAGGCCCTCTGCGATATCCTTCTTTCGCCGCTTCCCGGAGGTGGGCGCGAACGCTATGGTCTGCTCGGTTATTCCATGGGTGGCAGGGTAGCCCTTCATCTGGCCCTGGCCGAGCCCGAGCGGGTGGGAGCCCTGATTCTGGAGAGCACATCGCCAGGGATCACCGATCCGGAAGAGCGCGCGAAGCGCCGGCGTGGCGACGAGGAACTGGCCGAGTTCACCGAGCGGAAGGGCGTGGCCGCCTTCACTCGACGCTGGGAGGCATTGCCGCTCTTTGCCAGCCAGCGGCGGCTCTCCTTGCCGATCCGCCACCGCCAGCGCGATCAACGCCTCCGGAACACTCCACGCGGACTGGCGAACAGCCTCCGCGGCCTGGGAGCGGGGGTTCCCGAGCCCGTCCACGAACGGCTGTCAGAGCTTACCATGCCCACGCTCCTGATCGTGGGCGAGTTGGATGAGCGGTACCGCGCCCACGCCGATGCCATGCTGGCCGACCTGCCGAACGCGCGTCTGGCCCTGGTTCCCGAGGCCGGTCATAACGTGCATCTGGAGCAGCCAAAGCAGTTTGATGCCCAGGTTCTGGGCTTTTTTCGCGAGATGCAAGACCAGCGAGCGGAACCAACGCTGCTGGAACATAAGGGATAAGCCAATGTCGGAAATCGAGCGGACCATCCGGCCCTCGGACGTCGCCTGGGAACGCCGAGGCAGCTACACGGATATTCTCTACGAAGTGGGCGAGGGCATAGCGCGGGTCACGATTAACCGGCCCGAGGTGCGGAATGCCTTTCGCCCCGAAACAACCGAGGAATTGATCCGGGCATTCGTCGCCGCGCGCGAGGATCCGGCGGTGGGCGTGGTCCTCCTCACCGGCGCCGGCACCAAGGCATTCTGCTCCGGCGGGGACCAGCGGGTCCGCGGCGAGGCGGGGTATGTCGGCGGCGATGGCGTCCCCAGGCTGAACGTTCTGGACCTGCAAAAGCAGATCCGTGCCCTGCCCAAGCCGGTGATCGCTGTGGTGGCCGGTTTCGCGGTGGGGGGCGGTCATGTGTTGCATGTGGTGTGCGATCTGACCATCGCCGCCGATAACGCGATCTTCGGCCAGAGCGGACCAAAAGTGGGAAGCTTCGATGGCGGTTATGGCGCCGGATACCTGGCCCGTCTGGTGGGCCACAAGAAAGCGCGCGAGATCTGGTACCTCTGCCGGCAATACACTGCCCTGCAGGCGCTGGACATGGGTCTGATTAACGCCGTCGTCCCCCTGGAGGAATTGGAGGTCGAAGCGGTCACCTGGGCGCGGGAGATTCTGGAGAAGAGCCCAATCGCTCTCCGCTGCCTCAAGGCGGCATTCAATGCTGACACCGACGGGCTGGCTGGGATTCAGGAGTTGGCCGGCGACGCCACCCTGCTCTTTTACATGAGCGAGGAAGCCCAGGAAGGGCGGAACGCCTATCTGGAGAAGCGGAAGCCGGACTTTAGCAAGTTCCCGCGACTGCCCTGATGTCAGCCCCCGATCCCGCCCCGCCCGCGCCGATCAGCGGCCTCCGCGGCTGGTATCTGGCCGCCCGACCAGCCACCCTCCCCGCCGCCGTGGTTCCGGTGCTGGTTGGGACGGCTCTGGCTATTTCCAGCCGGCATTTCCATCCGCTGGTATTCCTGGCCACTCTGGCCTGCTCGCTCCTGATCCAGATCGGCGCCAATTTCGCCAATGACTACTATGATTTCCGTAAAGGAGCGGATACCGCCGAGCGCCTGGGTCCCACACGGGTCACCCAGAGCGGTATCTTCACCCCGCGCCAGGTTCTGCTGGCCACCGGCTACGTCTTCTCGCTGGCCCTCCTTCTGGGGGCTTATTTGGTCTGGGTGGGCGGAGCGCCGATTGTAGCGATCGGCATCTTCTCCATCCTCTGCGCCATCGGCTATACGGGCGGACCCTTCCCCCTGGGCTATCACGGCCTGGGCGATCTCTTCGTCTTCATCTTCTTTGGCGTGGTCGCGGTGACCGGTACCTTCTACTTGCAGACTGACGTGGTCAGCCTTCATGCGCTGCTGGCCTCCGTGCCGGTGGGTCTTCTGTGTACCAATCTGCTGGTGGTCAACAATCTCCGCGACATCGATACGGATCGGGCGGCGGGGAAGCATACCCTGGCGGTGCGGATTGGCCGCGCCGCCACCCGGAAGCAGTATATGCTCTTCCAGCTCATCTCCTTCACCATTCCCCTCACCCTCTGGCAGCTTGGGGCGAGTTGGGATTACACCTTCTGGCTCCCCTTGATGAACGTGCCTCGGGCGGTGAAGCTGAGCCTTTATGTCTTCCGCAATCAGGATCGCGCCCTGAATAAAGCCCTGAAGGGCACCGCCGAGCTTCATATGCGTTTCGGTCTCTTGTTCGCGCTCAGCCTGTTGCGCTGAGACGGATGTCGTGATGTTGTCCTTCTTGAACCTGCTCGGAGGCGTGCGATCAGCCATTTGATGCCCGAGTGGTTGGCCAGACGCGCCCTGGACCGACCCACCGCGCTGGCCGTAATCGATGTCGCCGCCGGAATCCGCTGGACCTTCGCCGAGCTGGATTCCCAGGCGACCGCGATTGCTTGCCATCTGGGACAGTTGGGTATTGGACCAGGCGACCGCGTGGCGGTCATGTTGCCCAACGGTGCCCAATATGTGGCGCTGATTCACGCGCTCACCCGCCTTGGCGCGGTTCTGATTCCGCTTAACCTGCGCCTGACCCCCGGTGAGATCGCCTGGCAACTGGCCTTCGCGCGCGCCCGTGCGCTCATTCACGACGGAACCACGGAGGCCCAGGCACGCGCGGCGGTGGCTGCGCCCGTGGAGGGGCCGCTGATTTCCCTGGAACGTAATCCTGTTGGTACATTCGCCCGAGGCACGACACCGCCTGGGAGCGCGAGCGTCCCGCTCGTCCCCGTCGCCGCAATCTACGGGGACGAGCGGGACACTCGCGCTCCCAGTGCCCAGCGTCCAGCTAACTTGGGGCAATTTGCCAACACGATCGAACGTGTGACTGCCCCCAATTCAACGCCGCGCCCCTCCGAGCCGCCGCGCCTCGACCTCGACGCCGTGCAGTGCGTGATGTTTACCTCCGGCACCACCGGCCGCCCCAAGGGCGTCCTTCTCACCTACGGTAATCATTGGTGGAGCGCCATGGGCTCGGTGCTCAACCTCGGTTTGCGCGATGATGACCGCTGGCTGGTGTGTCTCCCTCTGTTCCATGTCGGTGGTTTGGCGATCGTAATGCGGGGAGTCATCTACGGGATCCCCCTGGTCTTCCCACCGGTGAGCCGCGCAGGCCGCGGATTCGACGCGGCGGCGGTAAGCGAGATCATGGCCTCGGAGCGCGTTTCCCTGGTGTCCGTGGTCACTGTCATGCTGCAACGGCTTCTAGCGCATTGGGGCGAGGGACAACACCCTGGCGCCCTGCGCTGCGCCTTGCTGGGCGGCGGACCGGTGCCGCTGGCCGTGCTGGAGGCATGTGCTGGGCGCGGGCTGCCGGTGGCCCAGAGTTTCGGGATGACCGAGACCACCTCGCAGGTCGCGGCGCTATCACCCGCCGAAGCCTTACGGAAGCTCGGATCGGCGGGGCGGCCGCTCCTTCCCAATGAAATCGCCATTCGCTCGCTAGACGACCAACGAACCACTGGCGGATCACCGGAGATGCTCGAGGGGGAGATCCTGGTCCGCGGCCCGAGTGTCACCCCCGGCTACCTGGCTGCCGACGGCGATCTCGGGCGGACGCTTCCCGCCGTGGATGAACATGGTTGGCTCCGCACGGGGGACATTGGCCGGATCGACCAAGAGGGGTATCTGTATGTGCTGGACCGGCGCGCGGACCTGATCATTACCGGGGGAGAGAACGTGTCGCCCGCCGAGGTGGAGGCGGTGTTGCTGTCCCATCCTGGAATCGCCGAAGTCGGGGTCTATGGGGTTCCAGACCCCCAGTGGGGCCAGAGGGTGGCGGCCGCGCTGGTGGCTCGCCCTGGCGTGGTACTAGAACCGGAGGAAACGCGGGATTTCTGCCGGACCCGCCTGGCTGGGTACAAGATACCCAGCCAGATTACCATGGTCGAGGCGCTTCCGCGGAACGCCGCCGGAAAGCTTCTACGCCGCCTCCTTCGGGACAATTCGTCGTCGGTTGCCGACCCGAATCCTACCACCAGCGGAAGTGGCGGCCCTCTCGCAAGCGAATAGTCATCGCCTGCAAGTCTCGCACATCCCAGGAAATCAACTCCTCCGGCCGTACCTTCACCCGCCGTTCGGCGGCAGCGGCCATCGCGCGCCGCGCCTC
>DATBTL010000097.1:0-9186 GCA_036559345.1 Chloroflexota bacterium
CGCAGGTTAGCGGCAGTCTCGATAGATGCCGTGTGCTCGCTCAGGCAGCCGTGCAAGGATTTGCTTGGCCGGGATGTTGGACGGCCCGCGATCCCTTTGCGGCCGCCCGCCGGCACGGCCTTGCCCACGTAGATCGGGCGACACGCATCCGGCGATCGCACCGTAGCATATAGCGGGAAGTTCCCGGCATAGAACAGAGCATAGACGCCGGAATCGATAAACTCGCGCGCGAGCGGCAGCATGCCTGGCCCCCTCGTGAGCAATTCACGCACACAGTTCTGGGTGAGATTGTCGTAGTCGAGCGGATTATACGCTTTAGGTTCATCCACCATCGGCGGCCACCAATTGTTCTGCCACGGACCGCGCCACGATATGGGCGAGTTCCATGGGGACTGCGTTCCCGAGTTGCCGCATGATCTCACCCCACGCGCCCTCGAAGCGCCATTGGTCGGGAAAGGTCTGGAGGCGCGCGGCCTCTCGAACGGTGAGGTATCGAACGGTGCCATCAGGCAGGGCAAGCATGTTCTCTCCTCCTGGTACGCCATGCCCTCCGGCCTTCAGCGTTTTGGATGGAAGGTCGAGATCGCTGCCGGTGTGGCCGGGATAGGAGCGCGCGCCGTGGATCAGCCGGTGGTTAAGCACACCGGGGGTGTCATCGTCCATCGGCGCGGGTAAGCCGGCTAGGGCGTCGCGCGTGGTGCGCCATCTCTCCCGGATGGGGAACCGCAACGCCGAAAGCTTCAATAACTGGGCTGGCGTGAGCGGGCAGCCTGCCGGTCGCGGCAAGCCATGCTCTGTCCAATACTCTCCCGTGATCCACTGGACACGCCGCAACTGCTCCTGACTATGCGTGGGATGGGGGAAGTGATACGAGATTCCCAGGTCGGCCCTGAAACCAATCAAGAATACTCGCGCGCGCGTCTGCGGTATGCCGTAATCGGCGGCATTGACCAGGCGGTACGTGATGTCGTAGCGTGGCGCATGAGCCGAACCGTTGTCCTGAGCGGACTGGAGCCGCGCCTGGTGAGCAGCCCAAGCCTCCCCCGGCAAAGGCGCCACGGTCGGATGGCTGAGCGCCAACCGTACGTAAGAGAAGTATTCCGAAAACGTAGGGCGCAGAAGCCCACGCACGTTCTCAAGGATAAAGGCGCGCGGGGCAAGTACGCGCACGGCGCGGATGAACTCCCCGATCATGTTGCGCTCATCCTCGGTGCCGCGATGCTTACCCCCGATGCTAAACGGCTGGCAAGGTGGGCCGCCCGCGATCAGATCGACAGGCCCAAACGACGCGAAATTCACGGCGCGCACATCCGTTTGGCATACCTTCCATTGGGCGATGCCGTGTAACGTATGGCCGGCGACGTTCGCCCGTAAGGTTTCGCAGGCATCCTTGTTCCACTCGACCAAAGCGACATGCTGGAAGCCCGCGGCGCGCGTGCCAAGCGCGAGACCACCAGCGCCGGTGAATAGCTCCAGGGACTTCAAGACGCGCCGCGGATACGGGCGTTGCGAGGAGCGCGCCTGCTCCCGAACTGCCTCAATGGCGAGCGCCACTCTGTTTCCGTCTCTCCCACTGCTCCCACGGCGCCACAACGGCGCTGGGACCAGATTAAGCGTAAGCGAAATGAGACCAGAGGAAGAGTAGGTTTTGCGGATGGCGGGGTTTTTGCCAGGGTGCCGGGTTCAGAAGCGATCGACCCTGAACGGCGCCAGCGCTACCTGGGGCCGCTCTCCCACGACCAGCGCGGCGACGGCCTCGGCGGTCGCGGGAGCCAGGGTGATCCCCAGCATGGCGTGTCCGGCGGCGACCAGCACGTTGGCCACGCCGGGTAGCGGACCGATGAATGGCAGGCCGTCGGGCGTGACCGGGCGCGGGCCGCACCACTCCTCCCGGATCGGACCAGGCTGCCAGTCGCGTAGGTAGGCAGACGGTGCCCGCTTGAGCGCCTCCAGCCTCCGGGTTCGTACCCGGTGGTTGATCCCGGAAAGCTCCATGGTCCCCAGCACGCGCACCGCCCCCTCGAAGGGCGAGAGGCCGACGTGGGCCTCGGCGAGGTTGAGCGGGCGCTGGAGCAGGGTCGCGGGGCCGGCCATGGTGACGCTGTAGCCCTTCCCCGCCTCCAGCGGCAAGGGGCAACCCAACTGAGCGGCCAGCCGCGCGGACCAGACGCCCGCCGCGAGAATCACCCGCGTCGCCGGCTCCACGCCTCGCGGAGTCCGTACCCCGGTCACCAGGCTGCCCGCGCGCTCGAAGCCTAGTACGGGCGCGCGCGCCCTCACCTCGACTCCCATCTCCCGGAGCCGGGCCTGGAGGCCGGCCAGCAAAGTCTCCGGACGCATGTGCCGCTCCCCAGGAAGCAGCAGCCCGGCTACCACCGCCGGCAAGACAGCCGGCTCTACCAGTCGCAGCGGCGCCGGGTCGAGCCATTGGGCCGGCGGGCAGCCGAAGCGTTCCATCTCGGCCATGTGACGTGCCTCGGTTCGCGCCGCCTCGCGGGAAAGGTAGAGGGACAGGAGGCCCTGCCGGTGCATCTCGAAGCTGACTCCATCGCGGGCCAGGGTGTCAAACAGCGCATGCGTCGAACGGTTCAAGTCTGCCAGGGCCGCCAGGCCCCGCTGGTATGCCTCCTCATTGCAGTGCCGGCGGAAGCGCCATAGCCAGCGCCAGAAGGTGGGATCGAGGCGGGGCCTGATGTAAAGCGGACTCTCGGGCTGGAGCAGCCACCGCAACGAGGCGAGGGTGATCCCAGGGCCGGGCAACGGATCGGACAAAGCGGGACAGATCCAGCCGCCATTACCGTGTGAGGCCCCGCTCCCCGGCGCCCCGCGATCGAGAACCAGCACCTCAAGGCCCCGGCGGCGCAGCGCGTAGGCGCAGCACAGCCCGATCGCCCCTGCCCCGACCACCACGACTCGAGTCAATGGCTAGCTTTCGAGCGCCCGCGTGAACTGATCCAGGGAGTGCGCGTCGGTCGCGCTGTCCAGTAAGGCGGAGAGCCGCTCGGGATCGGCTATCTGGCGGATCCGGGCCAGTACCGGCTCCGGTACGGTGGTGTACCGGCGGCGCAGGATGCGGAGAATATCTTCCTGTCGCGCTTGCACGGCCCCACGCTCCACGCCTTGCTCGATCCCTTGCGCCACCCCTTGCTCAAGCCCTTGCTGGAAGCCCTTCTCCAGGTGCTCCCCCAGGACCTTGACCAGCAGATTCGTCGTCATCAGTTCCTCCATCAAGCGGTTGAGGGTGGCCTCGCCAAGAGTATGATACGCCAGAACCAGCAAGCTGCCTATCGCCCGTTCTTGCTCGGACTCGGGCAGACGCCCGGCCTGCTCTACCGCCTCGCGGAACACCTGCTCCTGGGGCCGGCGCTTCTGCCGCATCAAGGGCTGGAACACCAGATCGATCCGCTGCCCGGCGGTCAGCGGGGCGCCGGTCGCCAGGGCCCGCTGGAGCGCCCGGTACACCCGTTCCCCATCGCGCCGGCCCAGATAAATGTTATGCACCCGATAGGTCCAGCCGGGGAAGCGGATCGTGGAGGGCGCCTTCGTCACCTTCGGCCCGTAGATCACCACCGTATGGATGGGCTTCTTGGTCGCTCGATGGAGCGCGGCGTCATAGTGGAGAAAGCGGGGCAGAGTCTCCGGGGTTGAATCACTCTGATATTCCAGGTGTAAGAGCGCGTCCCCTTCGGTCTCGAAGAGGTCGTCGGGCCGCTCGATGTGGAGATCGAGCAGGGGCAGTTCGGTGGGGAAGGGGCGGATGATCCGGGGGATCGGGAGATGGAAGTGGGTGGAGAGGGCATCGGCCAGGAACGCGGCTTCGTGTTTGAGCAGGCCGTCCAGGGCATGGGCGGTGATCTGAAAGCGGCCGGCGGCCCGTGTGGTCCCACGTCGAGACCGTCCACCCGTGCCGGGCTGCTGGAAAGGTTGGTCGCCGGGACCGGTCGCCATGCTGATGCACCTTCCTCTCCACATCGGTAGTAGTAGAACCGCTAAGGAACAGCGTACAGGAAGGAGAGGGGCTTCGGGAGGCTGGGTCCGGACAACCGAGCATGGACACGAGACAGGAGCACGACTATCTGGCCTCGGCGGGCCAGGATCTCGGTGGCGCGGTCGGGCGCCGGGATTGCCGCCGTACGCCGTCATGGGTACGTGGTGAAGAGATCGCGCAACGAGGTGGCATGGGCCGCGTCGCCGAGCATGGGTGAGACCCCGAAGATCTCTTCCAGCGTGCGCAACAGCGAGCTATGAGTATAGGGGACGCTGCCCTGGTACCCATGCCCCTTGGCGAAGGGCGAGAGGACCAGCAACGGGATCGGACCATCGCCGCTTTCCGCCTCATCCCAGACGATGAAGAGCGCCCCGCCCGCCTTATAGGCGGGGGAGTTGAGGATAGGCGGCACCGCCTGGGCGAGCCAGGCGTCGCCTTGCTTGACCTGATCGAAGCTCGGCGCGCACGCATCATGCATATCATGGCACAGGTTGGGCGTGATGAAGGAATAGCGGGCCGTGGTATTCCGCCGCAGATCGGTTGACAGTTCCTGATAGGGCCGCTCGTGCGCGATGCAGGTGGCCGACTGGGGATTATTCGTATTGGTGACATCATTGAAGTACACGAAAGGATTGTGTTTCGCGGCGTAGGGATAGGCGCTGGTCAAGGGACAGGTCGTCCCGTCGATTCCTTCCTGATATGCCTTCCATGATATGCCGGCGCGGCCGAGCAGATGGGTCAGGTGCGCGCCGGTGCTCAGGGAATGCGTGCTGGGATCGCCATCATCGGTGATCCCGAAGTTGGTGCCCCCCTCCAGCCAGAGATAGTTCGGCAAGCTGGGATGGATCCCCGGTGGATTATTATACTGGGTGGCATAGGATGCTTTCGGCAGGAGCGTGGAGTTGATGTAAGGCGCCGCCGGGTTTCCTATGATATTCGACGCATTGTGATTCTCCATCACGATCACGAAGACCGTCTTGATTGCGTGGTGCGTACGTGGCCCTATCGGGCCGCCGCCCTTGTGCACGCCGGAAGAGGCGGGCAAGGGAGCGGTGGAATGAGCCGCCAAAAGGTTGCCCTGAGCCCACAACATGCCGGCAACTCCAAGGGCCAGCACAAGAGGAATGACCGTAAGACGTGACGCGGCGTGCCTGCGTGAACCATGGTGCTCGACCAATTCATTCGACAAGACGAATTCCCTACATCCCTCTGATAGTGCGGCTGACCCGGATCGGCGGCCTCCTGGACTTCACGATACGCCGCGATGATGACTGAGTCATGATCAACGCCAGAGGGTGTCCGGCCTTGGCGTGGGTCCGCCTTCAGAGGTGGTCGCGATCCACGTGACGCGCAAGGGAGTTCGCTTGACAGCGCCGCACTCTTGTGTCTATATATCATTATATAGACCGGGAAGGGTGACCAGGCGGTTGTTTCACCCTGGACGCGTCGGGGCGCCTCGGCCGCGCGGTGAAAGTATATGGACCAGTGCGATCGGGAGAATACACCATGCTGAAGCGAGTCCGCCATGGTACGGCCCAGGCGCTCCTGGCCGTGGGCCTGCTCGGGGCGCTGGTTATGCCGGCGGCCGGGACGACGCGGGGAGCGCGGGCAGCGGCGGCGCCGCCCAACCTGGCCCCCTATCAATCCGCGCGCATCAACTGGCGACAATTCGCCGGTCAACGCCTCAACGTGGCGATGACCGACCAGATCGATACCGACGCGCTCCGCCAGCATCTGGCCCTGTTCAGCAAGCTCACCGGGATCACCCTCAACTTCCAGAAATATGGCGACGTGACCCAGCAGGAGTTGGTCAATCTGGCGGGCGGGTCCGGAAGCATCGATGTCTTGCAGATCGATTCCATGGTCATTCCTCAGTGGGTTCGCCTCCACTACCTGGAGCCGCTCACCCCCTATCTCGCGAACTCGTCCCTGACCGACCCGCGCTGGTTCAACGCGGGCGATCTTCTCCCCCGCTTCGCCGCCCTGGGGGTGGAGAACAACCTTACCTACGCATTGCCTGAATACCCCGAGACGTCGCTGCTGTTCTATAGGAAAGACCTCTTCGCCAAAGCCGGGATCACCGCGCCGCCCACCACCTACGCCCAATGGGCGGCCGACGCCGCTAAAGTGACCAATCGGGCCCAGCATCTCTATGGGATCGGGCTGATCGCGGTCAAGGGCGCCGACCAGAATGTCTACCGGTGGGCCTCGATCGCCCGCGCCTTTGGGGGCGGCTTCTTCAAGAATTTCCCCACCGACCTGACCCCCACCCTCAACTCGTCCGCCAACGTGGCGGCTACCCAGTGGATGGTCAATGTCCTGAAGCAATCCGGACCGCCGGGAGAGCCCAACATGGGCTGGAATGAAGTTGACACCGCGGCAGCCCAGGGCCAGGTGGCCTCGACCCTCGACACCTTTGATGTCGGACCGTATCTGGAGGATCCCAGCGCCTCCAAAACAGTGGGCAAATGGGGCGCCGCCGTGGTGCCGAGCGGACCCGGCGGCACCTGGCCGTCGGAATTTTCCTGGATGCTCGGAATCAACGCCCGCTCGTCGCACAAAGGCGCGGCCTGGCTGTTCGTGCAGTGGGCGGACAGCGCCCCGGTCATGCTGTCCAAGCTGAACCTGACCCCAATCACCAACCGCACATCGCTGTGGAACGATCCGAAGGTGCTGTCCGTGGCTTCCAAGATCAATAACGGCGAATGGCTGCCCGCCGTCCGCAAGTCGCTGGCGATCGCGAATCCTCAGTTCCGCCCTCGTTTCCCCGGCTGGGAACAGTTCGGCGACCGATTGAGCGTAGCGATTCAGGAGGCGGTCGCGGGCGGCCAGTCGGTCCAGTCGGCCCTCGATAGCGCCCAGCAAGACGTGACTCAGCAACTGCGCATCGGCCACTACATCCATTGATGCCGACTCGATGAAGTCGTTACCCACCCAGGCCGCCGCGAAACGCGGCGGCCCTTTGGGGATCATCCGCTCCGAACACGCCTTGCCGGTCTTCATGCTGGTCCCCGCCGTGCTCGTGTTGGCGGCCCTGACCCTCTTCCCGATCGGCTACGTCCTCTACCTGAGCTTGACCGATCTGGGAGTCAATTCGCCCGATGGGGCCTTGGTCGGCCTGGATAACTACCGGCTCATCCAGAGTGACCCAGCCTTCTGGGAGAGTCTGCGCGTCACCGGCGCCTTCACTCTGGCGGCGGTGGGGGTGGAGTTTCTCCTCGGTTTCGCGATCGCCATTCTGTTGAACCGGCGCCTCCGCGGCCTGGGCCTGGTGCGGACGCTGCTTTTGCTGCCCATGGTGATGACCCCGGTGATCGTCGGCATCACCTGGCGGATGCTCTACAGCCCTACCTATGGCCTGGTCGACTACTTCCTCGGCCGTCTTGGCTTTGGTCAACCAGATTGGCTGGGCGACAGCCGGCTTGCCCTCTGGTCGGTGGTCACCGTGGATGTCTGGCAGTGGACGCCTTTTATGTTCCTTCTCCTCACCGCCGGTCTCCACTCGCTTCCCTCGGAGCCATATGAAGCGGCCAGGGTCGATGGGGCCGGCAGGCTGGCAACCTTCCGCCTCCTTACCCTGCCCCTGTTGCGTAACGTGATCATCGTCGCCTTGATTTTCCGTGCCATCGATGCCTTTGACACCTTCGACATCATCTGGGTGTTGACCAACGGCGGCCCCGGCGCCTCCACCCAAACCCTCACGATCTATAGTTACTTTCAGACCTTCCGCTGGTTGAACTACGGCTACGGCGCCGCCTTGAGCATCATCATGTTGCTGCTGGTCGCCGTGTTCTGCCTGGTCATGGTGGCGCTCATGCGCCGGGAGCCGGCATGATGAAGTACAAGGCGCCTGCGTTCCGGCTCATCCTCTGGATGGCGATCCTTCTCGTGGTCGTGGTGTTCCTGTTTCCGATCTACTGGATTATCACCACCTCCTTCAAGGAGCAGAGTGATGTCGTTACCTTGCCGCCTCATCTGCTGATTTTTCACTGGACCCTGGACAACTATGCCTCCGTGGTCCAGGGATCCTCGACCTTTCAAGCCGCCGTCTCGGTGCCGGATTTCATGGCGGATCTCATGCACAGCCTATTCGTGGGAGTGATTTCGACCGCTCTGGCCCTGGTGTTGGGCACTCCCGCCGCCTACAGCCTGGCCCGTTTCCGCTTCCGGGGACGGGCCCTGATCGGTCTTTCGATCCTGGCCACCCGAATTCTGCCGCCCCTTGGCATCCTGGTCCCGGTGTTCATCCTCTACGGCAAAGTCGGCCTGATCGACACCTTTCAAGGCTTGATTGTGCTGTATCTGTCCTTCAGTCTGTCGCTGGTGATCTGGATGATGCGGGGCTTTATCAGCGACGTGCCCCCGGCGCTGGAAGAGTGCGCGATGATCGACGGGACCGGGAGGCTGGGGGCGCTGGTCCGGATCACCCTGCCCCTGGTGGCGCCTGGGCTGGCCGCCACGGCGATCTTGAGCCTCTTGTTCAATTGGAACGAGTTCCTGTTCGCGGTGACGCTCACCTCCCAGACCGCGCGCACCGCGCCGGTCGCGGCGTCCCTCTTTCTCAGTTCGCACGTGGTGGTGTGGGGCAACCTGGCGGCCGCCTGCGTGTTGATCTCAGGCCCGATCTTCGTGTTTGTCCTGCTGGTGCAACGGCAACTGGTCCATGGCCTGGTGGCGGGCGCGGTGCGGGAATAAGCCTGTATCCGGCTCGACCGCATTGATCGCGGAAGGTGACATGCCTAGACCTGTCGCACCACATGCGGCGGGAATTCGTTCCGGTTGAGCGGGTTGTGATCGGAGCGCGGCCGGGTCGGGATCGTACCCCGGACTGGCTCGTAGTGGTCGAAGGCGTATTCGAGCACGCCTTCGCCGCGGGTCAGCATCGGCAGTTGTTGCTGGAGCGTGTGTACTCGCGCCGCCGGGATCTCACCCTCCAGCGTGCACGATGCGCCATGCATCTCTGGTGTACGCGGAATGGCGCGAAACCGTGCCAGGATGGGCATGATCGGGCCCAGGGACTCCGCCGGGATCTCCAGGTGGAAGCGGAGTAGCGGTTCACACACCTCGGTTCCGGCCTCCCTCAACGCGCTCATCAGCACCAGCGGCGTCAAGAGACGGAAGTCCCGCGCCATGCTCGCCGGGGAGGCATAACCGGAGTGAGTCAGCGTGACCACGCAGTCGGTGACCTCCCATCCGTG
>DATBTL010000098.1:0-7416 GCA_036559345.1 Chloroflexota bacterium
AGGACGTAGGGCGGGGGCAGGCAGGCAGGATCGCGCCAAAAGTTGGTGGCCTCGTCCGCATCGTCAAGATAGGGCGTGTAGCCGATGTTCCACATCTCGGGGAACAGCGCGATATCGGCGCCCAGTTCGGCGGCCCGGCGACAGGCGATGTCTCCAATCTCCCGGTTTGCCCCCTGATCGCTGCCGCTGGCCAGCAGTTGCAGGAGACCAACCCGTAGGATACTCATGGACCGTGCCGGACCCGCCTAGATATCGAGATTCCGCACGTTCTTGGCGTGCGTCTCGATAAACTTCTTCCGCGGCGGCACGTTGCTGCCCATCAACATGTCGAACACCTCGTCCGCCTTCACCACGTCGTTGACCCTGGCCTGTAGCAAGAGGCGGTTGGCTGGGTTCATGGTGGTTTCCCAGAGCTGCTCGGGATTCATCTCCCCCAGTCCCTTGTATCGCTGGACATTCACTTTCTTGTCCGGCCCGATCTCGGTCAGCATGGATTCGCGTTCCGCCTCGTTATAGGCATAGCGAATAGACTTTCCGTGCTGCACCCTAAAGAGCGGCGGACAGGCAATATAGAGGTGGCCATGCTCGATCAAGTCGGGGAGGTGGCGGAAAAAGAAAGTGAGGAGCAGGGTGCGAATGTGCGCGCCGTCAACGTCGGCATCGGTCATAATGATGATCCGATGATAACGGAGCTTCTCGATCGTAAACCGGTCGCCGATGCTGGTGCCCAGGGCCGTGATCAGGCTCTTGATCATCTCATAGCCCAGAATCCGATCCAGGCGCGCTTTCTCCACGTTGAGTATTTTACCGCGGAGGGGAAGAATGGCCTGGAAATTGCGATCCCGCCCTTGCTTGGCCGAGCCGCCGGCGGAGTCACCCTCGACGATATAGATTTCCGTCTTGGCCGGGTCGCGCTCCGAGCAGTCCGCCAGCTTGCCGGGAAGGCTCACCCCTTCCAGGGCGCTCTTCCTGGTCACCAGGTCGCGGGCCTTCCGGGCCGCCTCGCGGGCGCGGGCCGAGGTGAGGCAGCGGTCCACGATCCGCCGTCCATCGGAAGGATTCTCCTCCAGGTAGGCGAACAGGGCATCGTTGAGCAGGGTCTCGGTGTGGGTACGGATCTCCGCGTTGCCGAGCTTGGCTTTGGTCTGTCCCTCGAACTGGGGATTGGCCAGCTTCACGCTGACAATCGCGGTGAGCCCTTCGCGGACGTCATCGCCAGTTACGTTGGGTTCCTTCTCCCCGATCAAGTTCATCTTCCGCGCGTAGCGATTGATCGTATTGGTAAGGGCGGATCGGAAGCCGGTAAGATGACTGCCCCCACTCGGAGTGTTGATGTTATTGGCGAAGGTCGATACCAATTCCGAATAATCCTCGCAATATTGCATCGCCACTTCGACCGAAGCGTTCTCGAACTTGCGCTGGACGTAAATCGGATTGGGAATGATCACCGTCCGGTTCCGGTTCATATGGCGGACGAACGAGATGATCCCTCCATCGAAATAGAAATTGACCTCACGCTCACGGCCGGGCCGCTGGTCACGGAAGCTGAACTGCAAGCTGCGATTGAGGTAGGCCATCTCGCGGAACCGCTGAGCCAGCACCTCGAAATCGTAGTCGTCGGTTTCCATGATCGCCTGATCGACCAGGAAGCTGCTAGTGGTCCCCCGTCCGTCGCTCTCGCCCACGATCGTGACCGGAGCCTTGGGGTAACCAAACTCATACTCCTGGCGGTAGATCTTACCGTCCCGGCGTACTTCCACCCGCATCCAGCGCGACAGCGCGTTCACCACCGACACGCCGACTCCGTGGAGGCCGCCGGAAACCTGGTAGCCCTCGCCGCCGAACTTCCCTCCCGCGTGGAGGACGGTCATCACCAATTCCAGCGCCGACACACCCTTATCCGGGTGGATATCGACCGGAATGCCGCGTCCGTTATCCTCGACCGTGAGCGCGTTATCGGCCCCGATCGTAATCTCGATCTGGTCGCACTCCCCGGCCAGCGCCTCATCGACACTATTGTCCACCACTTCATAGACGAGATGATGGAGTCCCCGAATATCGGTGCTGCCGATATACATGCCGGGACGCTTGCGTACGGGGTCCAGGCCCTCTAGAACCTGAATCGCCGACGCATTGTACTCTGGTTGCATCGAGTCCGCCTTTCACGCCTACGGCGCGGGCATCTTGCGCGATACCCGCGGCGGCCATTGGAATATGCGCTGGATCTCTTCCGTGGTCCGGAACGCCGAGGTTCCGAAGCCCTGCCGGAGGCACCCAATCAGGCTGGCCGCCAGAGGAACGGAAGCGCTCGCCAGGCACGTTTTACCTGGCCGATCACTGCCTTCAGTATACCAGATTACCGCCTTCCCTCCGCCCCGAGCGCCTACCGAACAGTGATGTTAATCGCGCTACATCGCCCGCGAATTCGCCCCGAAATGAGCGACTTTAGCCCCAGGGCATGGTAACGTAACCCCGATGCGTACAATCGCGACGACGCGAAGTATCGTGCATGATGACCTGCTCGCTGGAGTACGGTCGAGAGAGTAATCGAGGGAGGTGCGAACCAATGACGTTGCTGACACGCTGGGTGCTCGCGCATAAACCAATCGTGATGATCCTTTGGGCGGTCTTAACCGTGGTGGGTTTCGCCACCGCCGGCAAAGCCGTCAACGCGCTCTCCATGTCGTTTGCCCTGCCGGGGAAGGAGGGTTACGACGTTAGCCAACAGATCGCGCATCAATATGGCAACGGCGGCACAAGCAACCCCATAACCGCGGTCATTACCTTGCCGTCAGGTACGACCGTGGATAGTCCGGGGATCCGCCCACAACTCGCGGCAGCCTTTACCCGCATGGCCGCGACGGTGCCCAACTCCCGGATGGTCTCCTGGCCCAGTTCGGGCAACAACGCCTTCGTCTCCGCCGACCGGCACACGACGTTCGCTCTGATCTATGGCTACGTGGCGCCCGGCTTTGCCAATCCTCCCTGGCTGAAGGGGTTGCAGGCCACGGCCGGCGGTAGCTCGGTCGCCGGGGCTGGTTTCCATCTGACCGGCCAGGACTTGTTGCGCACCACCTCCGACAGCAGTGGCGGCCCCGGTGTGTTCACCGAGGCGTTGCTTGGCGGCCTCGGGGCTCTGATCGTGCTCGCCGTCGTCTTCGGTTCCTTCCTGGCCGTGATCCCTTTGTTGATGGCGATCGTCGCCATCCCCACCACCTTCTTGCTGGTCTGGGGACTCGCCTCGGCCACCGATATCTCGTTCATCGTGGAGTTTCTGGTCTCCCTAATCGGTCTTGGCGTGGCCATCGACTACTCACTGCTCGTAGTTCTGCGCTGGCGGGAGGAGCGCCTGCATGGACACCAGGGCGACGAAGCGGTGTTGCGCGCCATGCAGACCTCGGGCGCCGCGGTGGTCTTCAGCGGCACCACCGTGGCGGTGGGCCTCCTGGCCCTGATCGCCTTGCCGGTCCCCTTCCTGCGCAGCGTTGGCTACGGCGGCATGTTGATCCCGCTGGTCAGTGTCGCGGTGGCGATCACCTTGCTGCCGGTACTACTGGCCACGGTTGGTTCGAAGCTAGACTGGCCGCGCCGCAAGCGCTCCGAGCAGGCTAGCCGTTTCTGGACCGGATGGGCCGCGCTGATCGTGCGTCGTCGCTGGATCGCCGCCGGGGTAGCGGTCCTGATCCTGGCCGCCCTGGTCTCGCCGCTTGGCCGCATCGTGGTCGGCGACCCGGCGGCGAACTCGCTGGCCAGCAGCGGAGATGCCTACAACGGGCTGGTTGCCCTTGAGCATTCCGGCATTGGTCCGGGCGCGCTGGATACCATTGAAGTGCTGGCTCCGCGCACGCAAGTCGCGGCCGCCCAGACCCGCTTACAAGGAATCTCCGGCACCCGCGGAGTGGTGGCGCCTGACAGTCCCGCCTGGCGGCGGGGCAACACGGCCCTCCTTTCGGTCATCCTGACCTCCGATGGCAGTACATCGGACGGACGGGCCGCTATCGACCGGGTGCGCAACGCCGCCCATACCGTCCCTGGAGTCCGGATCGGTGGTAACGCGGCCTACAATGAGGACTTCGTCTCGGCGGTATATGGGAACTTCCCTCTGATGCTGGCCTTGATTGTGGCACTCAGCTTCATCCTGCTCGCTCGCGCTTTCCGCTCGCTCCTCCTGCCACTGAAGGCGGTGCTGTTGAACCTGGTCTCGCTCGGCGCCTCGTGGGGGGTGCTGGTGCTGATCTGGCAGGATGGGCACGGCTCCAGCCTGATCTGGGGCATCCCCGCCACCGGGTCAATCACGAGCTGGATCCCAGTCATGGTGTTCGCCTTCCTGTTCGGCCTGTCCATGGACTACGAGGTGTTCATTCTCTCCCGCATCCGCGAGGAGTATGACGCCTCGGGTTCCACTCCAAAGGCGATCGTGGAGGGGATAGGGCGCACTGGCCGCCTGGTGACCAGCGCCGCGATCATCCTGTTCCTGGCCTTCGTGTCCCTGGGATCCAGCCCCGGCACGGAGATCAAGATTCTGGCCACCGGCTTGGCGGTTGGCATCTTGCTCGACGCCACCGTAATCCGCATGCTGCTGGTGCCGGCCCTGCTCTCGCTCTTTGGCCGCTGGAACTGGTGGTTGCCGACCGGCGTGGCCCGTATCCTGCGGGTTAAGCCCTCCGAACTGACTCCGCGCTGGGCCGGCCCGAATAGCACGATCGGGGATCTGGCCCTGGCAGGTGTCTCCGACGAGCGTGAGGAGCGCCCCGCCTAGCAATCCGATCATTGCATGGGAGAGCCGGCGACCACGGTCGCCGGCTCTCCCATGTAGGGACCTCTGTCCGTGCGATGGTCCGCTACCCGGCGCCGCCGAGGAGGTTCCTCGTTGCCCGGCTACCCACGAACAGGCTGATCCAGCAGATCCCCAGGGTGATCACGAAGATGCCCACTCCGGCAAGCAGGGCGATCGCCGGGTGGCTGGAGGACCAGCCAATCACTACCGCCAGCAGCGCGCTAATACCCATGCCCAGGACCAGGCCGCCGACCGTCCCATAAAGCGTTGCTTGCGTGCTCACTTGCCTGGAGGGGTTGTCCCAATCGAGGCGCGGCCAGATCAGGCTCAGGGTCAGCATCGCCCCGACCATGGCGATTGCCAGGGTGCTAAAGGCAGCCAGACAAAGGAGGGCTGCCCAGATAGAGAGGTGCAGGAGCAGCGCGCCCACGATGGCGAACACCGCCGCCAGGGCGGCTACCGGCAGTGCCCCCAATGCCCACTTAACCAGCAGCACATCGCGGCTGCTAACTGGAGCAAGGGACAGCAGATACAACGACTTCCCTTCTCGATTGACCAGGCGGGGGGCCAGGAAGGTGCTCAGCAAAAAGACGTAAATGGCCATGGTGATAAAGAAACTGATTATGCCGGCCCCACGCGCCGAAGCGGCGCCGCTGGCTCCGTTACTCGACGTGCGATAGAAGCCAAACGCCACGATCACCAGAGGATAGGCCAGCCGAGCGAGCGTCTGGGGATCGCGGATCAGCCCTAGCCAATCCTTCCGCAAAAGGGCTCGCCAGACCAGGTGGAACGGCAGGCTGCCAGTGGCCCTGCTCGTGGATCGGGCATCCGTACCCCCCACGGGGATCCAAGTCTCCGGTGATCGAAGCGGCACTGGGAGGGCGACCGTGGCAACGGGGTCGCCGGTTCCTCGCGTCCTCCCATGAGTGCCAACCTCCTGGTAGGTGGCCCAGCCGGTGGAAAAGAGATGCGCGGCCAGCAAAACCGCCGCGATGGCGAACCCGATGCCCAGCACCGCGCTTCCCGCGAGATAGCTCATGGCCGTCCCCGCGTGCCCCTGGGCCACCGCGCCGAGGGCTTGCCCAGGCCATGTGGTGGGAAGGCTTTGCCACCATGCGTTCGGCGCCCTGGCGAACAGCCCCCTGAGGTTCGCGGTTTGGCCTGTCCCGCCCCGGTTCGTCAATAGTTGGGTGCCAACATAGCCAATGAGACCAAAGACCGTGCCAAGCACGGCGGTGATCGTGCGGGCCCAGCGGGGTGGCATCCACCGAAGAACCGCTACCAGCACGAGGAGGGCCAGGCTCAGTGGCACCATGGGCAGGAGCAGCAGCACCAGAATAGTGACGAGGCTGTAGCCGGGGCCGAGATCAAGGGCCCTGCCAATCCCCAGGAGGATGGGAATGCCGATCAAGAAAATGAGGGCCGAAAGCTGGAAATAAATGCTGATGTACTTCTCCGCCAGCAGAAGGCGCGGCGACACCGGGGTGAGGAGAAGGAGTTTCAGATCACTCTTGTAGGTGAGTGACGCGAGCACCGCCGGGATGGCAAAGAGGAAGAGCGCTACACTGCCGGCTGAGGATGCGAAGGTGAGGAGCGGCGCCAGAAGCGCGCGGCCTGCCGGGCCGCCCACCACGTCCACCAACCGCCCGGTCACCGCGACGGCGAGAACAACCACCACGGCCAGGAGAATGAGGTAGCGTATCCACCCTTTATTCCCGAGTCGCCCAGAGGCAGCCTTCCCCCGTGCCGCGGGTCGGAGCAGCATTCGCCAACGGAGCTTGAAGAGAATGTGTAGGGTGCGTCCGAGGGTTGGCGGGGCTGCGGTGACGTTACTGCTCATGAGCCTGGCTTCGAGTGGGCGCGACGAGTTCGCGGGCCAGAACGCGCTCCTCCTCGCCCCCGGTAAGGCGCAGGAAGATGTCCTCCAGGCTGGAGTCACCGCCGCCGCTGGTACTGGCGCGCAACTCGTCCAGTGACCCCTGGGCGATCATCCGCCCTTGATCGATGATGGCCACGCGATCGCAGATCGCCTGGGCAATCTCGAGGATGTGCGTACAGAGCAGCACCGCTCGCCCCTGGTCGGCCAGCGATCGGATGGTGTCCTTCAGCAAGCGGGCGCTTTTGGGATCAAGGCCCACTGTCGGCTCATCCAGAAAGAGGAGCCGCGGATCATGGATCAAGGCGCCGCAGAGCGCGGCCTTCTGTTTCATCCCATGGGAATAGCCGGCAATCTGGCTATCCGCCGCGTCTAGGAGATCGAAGTAGCTCAGCAGTCGGTCGACTGGTTTGGCCAACGGCCCCGGCATGCCATAGAGTTCGCCCATCAGACGGACAAACTCGCGTCCGGTAAGCCGATCATAGAGATACGGCTCGTCCGGCACATAGCCGATCAGCCGTTTGACTGCTTGGGCGTCACGCCCCACGTCGTGGCCCGCGATCCGTACGCTGCCCGAGGTTGGACGCAACAAGCCGATACACATACTGATCGTGGTAGTCTTGCCGGCCCCGTTTGGTCCCAGGAGCCCGAACACCTCGCCCTCCGCGACCGTGAGGGTGAGGTCGTTGACGGCGGTGAAATCGCCGAACCGCTTCACCAGGTGCGCGGCCTCTAGAAGCGCCTGTCGCGGCTGGGCCGGAGC
>DATBTL010000099.1:0-25433 GCA_036559345.1 Chloroflexota bacterium
AGGATGGGGCTCAGCTGGCGGCCGTGATGGGGGCAGTGGGCCGGGCCGGCATCGCGCTGATCCCGCGGGGCGGCGGTACGGGACTGGCCGGCGCGGTCATCCCCTGCGAAGGTGGGGTGACGATCTCCTTTGCCCGCCTCCGGCGCATCGTAGCGATACAGCCCGAGCATCTCACCGCGCGAGTGGAGGGAGGGGTGGTCAACCTCCATCTGGGGCGGGCCGTGGCTCCGCTCGGTCTCCAGTTCGCCCCCGACCCCTCCAGTCAGGCCGCTTCCACGATTGGCGGCAACACGGCGATGAACGCGGGCGGCCCGCATACCCTCGCCTACGGGGTGACGGCCAATCACATCCTGGGAATGAAACTGTTTCTCGCCGATGGAGAGGCGGTCGAGTTGGGGGGACTCGCGCCCGACGCGCCCGGCTACGACCTTACCTCGCTGGCGGTGGGCAGCGAAGGCACCATGGGGGTGGCGGGTGAGATTCAGGTGCGTCTGATTCCCCGCCCGGAAGCGGTCCGCACCATGGTGGCGATGTTTCCCAGCATCGAGCAGTGCGCGGGCTGCGTGGGGGCGATCATCCAGTCGGGAGTGATCCCGAGTGCCCTGGAGATGATGGACAATAACACTATCCGGGCCATTGAGGCGGCGACCCACGCGGGCTACCCAGTGGAAGCCGAGGCGGTGCTGCTCATCGAACTGGAAGGGATCACCGAGGCGGTGGAAACCGGCCTCGCCTCGGTGGTCGAGACCTGCACCAGGGCGGGGGCGATCGAGCTGAAGGTGGCGGCCTCCGAGGCCGAACGGGCCGGACTGTGGAAGGCGCGGAAGGAGGCGGGCGGGGCGATGGGCCGCCTGGCCCCCAATTACTACGTGATGGATGGGGTGGTCCCGCGGAATACCCTCCCCCAGGTGCTCGCCGCCGTTGAGCGGATCGCCGCCGAGCACAACCTGAAGGTAGCTACCCTCCTTCACGCGGGTGACGGGAACATTCATCCCGCCCTCCTCTTCGATTCCGATGAGCCGGACGCTATCGATCGGGTGCGGGCGGCGGGTGCGGAGATCCTGCAAGTCTGTTTGGATTATGGGGGCTCGATTACGGGAGAGCACGGAATCGGGGTGGAGAAGCTGGACGTGGTGCGGCGGATGTTTACCGATGCTGACCTGGAAATCATGTTGCGGGTGCGTGATGTATTCGATCCCCACCGCCACTGCAATCCAGGCAAGCTGTTTCCCACTCCCGGTCGTTGCATCGAACTGCATGGCCGTTCCCTGATCGAGGCGCATTGGTGAGCGACGACGTCCGATCATCCGGTCCCCTCCCCTGGCGCGACCTCACCTTCGAGGAGGCGACCGCCCTGGCGGTGGATGGAATGGCGCCTCGGTTGCTCGCCGAACCGCTGACTCCCGAGGACGTAGCCATGACCCTGCGCGCCGCCTCGTCCGAGGGCCTCGCGGTGTGCCCGCGGGGCGCCGGCACCAAAATGAGCCTGGGCAATCGTCCCGCGCGACACAATCTGGTTCTGAAGACCGGCGGTCTGACCGCCGTACTGGAATACCGGCCGGATGACCTGGTGGCCGTGGCTCTCGCCGGTACCCCGCTGGCCGCCGCCCAAGCGCTGTTCGCCGAATACGGACAGTGGCTAGCCCTCGACCCTCCCTTCGCGGCGACTGCCACCCTTGGCGGCACCCTGGCTTGCAACCAGTCCGGTCCACACCGGCTCCGCTATGGCACGGCACGCGATCTGGTGCTGGGAATGCGAGTGGCCTACTCCGACGGCACCCTGACCCGCTCGGGAGCCAAGGTCGTGAAGAGCGTTGCTGGGTACGATCTGCACAAGATGCATGTGGGGGCGCTTGGTACCCTCGGGGTAATTGTAGAGGTGGCGCTCCGCTTGCATCCCCTGCCGGCTGAAAGGCGTGTCCTGGCCTGTATCCCTCCTGACGACGCCGCGCACTGGCCGGCTATGGCCTCGGTGGTTGCCGGCTTGCTGCGTCTGCCCCTGGCTCTGGGAGCGATTGAGGGACTGAACCGCGAGGCCGGGCGGAAGCTGGCCGCGGACGGATTCGCGGTACCCGATAATGATCTGCTTCTGGTCGTGTGCGAGGGCCATCCGCGCGTGGTGGGCCGCCAGGCTGATGAGGTAGGAAGAGGGGCCGCGGCGGCCGGACTGAGGACCGAGGAAATCGCGACGGGCGACCAAGCGGCGCGGCTGACCGCTGCCCTGGCCGAATCGCGCGCCCCACGCGAAGTCGACGATACCATCCTCAAGCTGAGCGTGCCGCTGGGCGATACGATGCCCGCCCTGGCCGAACTGGAGACCATGCTACCCGGCGCCGCTCTTATCGCGCACGCCGGCAGTGGGGTGGTACATGCGCTACTCAGGCGCGGGGTGGAGACGACGCCGGCCCTGGTAACGCAGCTCCGTACCTGGGCACGGGGCCGCGGCGGACACCTGGTCGTCGAGCACTGTCCCCCGGGGGCCAAAGGTGAATTGGATGTGTGGGGGCCGACCTCGGCGCCGCGCCTGGTCCGGGGGCTCAAGGCCACCCTGGACCCCACCGCGATACTGAACCCTGGCCGCTTCGTGGAAGGACTCTAAATGATCTCGAAAGCTAGGCCCCGGCCCTCGCTTCCCCGCGATCTGCTGCGCGCCTGCGTCCATTGCGGGCTCTGCCTGCCCACCTGCCCGACCTATGACCTGCTGGGTGACGAACGAGACAGCCCCCGCGGCCGGCTCTTCCAGATGAAGGCGGCGGCGGATGGGGTAATCGCCCTCGACGACCCTTCGCTGCGGCGCCATCTCGACCGCTGCCTGGGCTGCAGAGCCTGCGAAACCGCCTGCCCTTCTGGAGTCCGCTTCGGCCGGGCCCTGGAGGAAGTCCGTGCGGTGTTGCCCCCGGCATCGCCCCAGGCGGCGGCAATCGGCGCCCTGGTCCTCGATGGCCTGTTTGCCTCGCCCCGGCTTCTCGACGCGGCGGGAAGCGCGCTCCGGGCCTATCACCGCCTGGGCCTGGGCCGCGCGGCGCGAAAAGCGGGCCTATTCTCGCTGCTGCCCCCGCGACTTGGGAACCTGGAGGCGCTCCTGCCCACCCCGCAACCCTTCCGTCCTTTGCCGGCCCAAATCCCACCTCTGGGTGTGCCGCGGGCGCGGGTGGGAATGATCACCGGCTGCGTGATGCGGCAGTTATTCTCCGCCACCCATGCCGCCACGGCGCGGGTGCTGGCGGTCAACGGGGCCGCCGTGGTCATCCCCGGTGAGCAGGGCTGCTGCGGCGCCCTCCATCTGCACGCTGGCCACCAGGCCACGGCGCGGACATTGGCCCGAAGCATGATAGATGCGTTCCCCGATGACCTGGACGCCATCATCGTCAATGCCGCCGGATGCGGCTCGGCGCTCAAGGAATATGGCCACCTCCTCGCGGACGACCAGGAGTATGCCGAGCGAGCGGCCCGCTTCGCCGCCCGCGTTCGGGATGTGAGTGAGTGGCTGGATCAGGTGGGTGTCCGTCCTCCCACCGTCCCCGTGCCCTTATCCGTGACCTACCAGGATGCCTGTCATCTCCGTCACGCCCAGGGTATCCACGAGGCCCCACGCCGGCTGCTCCGGGCCATCCCCGGCCTGGAGTTGGTGGAACTGGCGGGCGCGTCCGATTGCTGCGGCAGCGCGGGCATCTATAATCTCACTCAGCCCGATCTGGCGGATCGACTGCTGTCGCAAAAGACCGACCGGATAGCCGCCACGGGCGCCCGCTGTCTCGCGGTGGGGAATCCCGGCTGCGCGATCCAAATTGCAAGCGGCTTGCGCGCCCGCGGGATCCGCATGGCGGTGGTGCATCCGGTGGAACTGCTGGATCGAGCCTATGGCCAGGGAAGGGAGGGGAACGGGAGGTGACCCAGACCGTACGGCACGATGTTTTACGCCGAGCCCGCGAGGCCGGGATCCGAATGATTCGCTTTGTCTTTTGTGACCAAAGCGCGGTGGTCCGCGGAACGTCCACCCATGTGCGTTTGCTGGAGGATCGCCTACAGACAGGTATCACGATTCCCGCGGCGGTGGCCAATCTCTCGCTGCTCGATCTACCGGCGCCCACGCTTGAGACGGCCGGCGAATTGCTCCTGCTGCCCGACCCAGATTCCTTCGTCCCACTTCCCTACCTGCCTGGGGTGGGCAGTTTGATCGCGGACCTCATCGCGCTCGATGGTGAGCCGTGGCCAAGTTGCCCGCGCGGCTTCCTGAGGAGAATGCTGGCCCGTCTGGAGGCAAAGGACCTTCGCGTACGCTCCGCATTCGCGGGGGAGTTCAGTTTGCGGCGGGAGGAAGGAGGCACGTTTCAGCCGCTGAACGACGGACCCGCCTATGGAACCGAAGGAATGAACGCCGCCGCTCCCCTTATTGATGCGCTGGCCGGCGCCCTGGAGGCCCAGGGGATACCGGTGGAACACTACCATGCGGGGTGGGGACCGGGGCAACATGCACTCTCGGCGCGGCACGCCGAGGGTCTCCGCGGAGCTGATAACCAGGTGATTCTCCGGGAGACCATCCGAGCGATGGCGGCAGGGAAGGGGATCATGGCCAGTTTTGCTCCGGTTCCCCTGGCGGGCCAACCGCGGAATAGCGCGCGCATCCATCTAAGTCTCTTCAGTAAGGATGGGCGTACGGCGATTTTCCCCGATCCACGGGGAGCCTATGGGTTGAGCAAGGCGGGCCGCCACTGGGTAGCCGGGGTGATCGCGCACCTGCCGGCGATCACCGCCCTCACCAGAGCGAGCGTCAACTCCTATCGCCAGACGCTTCCAGACAATCAGCCATCATGGAGAAGCGCGGTGGATGGGGCGGCAATCCGCGTGGCCGCCTCGCCGGCACACGAGCGTACGGGTGCCGCGTACATTGAACTCCGCTCGGCGGACCATACCGCCAATCCCTACCTCGCGCTGGGGGCACTGATCGCCGCCGGCCTCGACGGAATCGCGCGGGAACGTGATCTAGGCGAGCCGGCGAGTACCGATTTGTCCGAACAGGGGCAACTGGAATCGCCTCCCCTGCCCACTAGCCTCCTCGACGCGCTGGCGGCGCTCGAAGCCGATCCGATACTCGGTGAGGCCATGGGCGCCCCGCTCCTGGCCTCCTTTCTCGCCATTAAACGCCTGGAGGCCACCCATTTCGCCGCTCAGGATGCCGAGTACGAGATCCGGTACCATCGAGATCGGTTCTAGAAGAGTCAGAGGAGTTGTGCGATGATCATTACCACGACCGAGAATATCCATGGCTACCGCGTCGTCGATGTCAAGGGCGAGGTGTTTGGGCTGGTCGTCCGGAGCCGAGGCATTGGCGGCAATATCATGGCCAGTCTTCGTTCCCTCAAGGGCGGCGAAATAAAGGAATATACGTCTTTGCTCGAGACTACCCGCCGCGACGCGGTCGACCGCTTGGTCCAGAACGCGCAAGCCATGGGCGCCAACGCGGTGGTAATGATGCGATTCGACTCATCGGAGATTGGGGACACCATGTCCGAAATCGTGGCCTACGGCACCGGGGTAGTGGTGGAGCGTGAGGAATAGGCGCCTCGCGTGACCTTTTCGGGCTCGGTTCCGTTGCCCTGTTAGCCAAGGCACGCACGGACGGTGCACGCGCCGTGCTAGAGCCGCCATCATGCGTGAATGGTTGGGCGAGCGAGGTGCCGGAATGGGCTCGACGGTGGGTATGTCTCTATTTTCCGGTGCGATCATGGGAGCGAAGGGCGGCACGATGTGTCCCCTTTCACGGGCATGCCTCGAATGGGCGAGCGGAGCGATTCATAGCCTCCCAGATGCGGTCGGACTGATGCCCGATCAGGTCCAGCCCTCCACGGCTACCACCGATCGCGACACGGTAGCCTCTCCGGTGTCCTCCGTCTCGTATGCCAGTCTGGATGAGGGGGCTCTGGTCGAGGCGGCCAAGCACTCGCCCGATGCCTTCGGTCTCCTGTATGAACGTCATGTGCGGTCGGTGTTCGCCTTCTGCTACAGCAAGCTTCAGGATGGCGCGCTAGCAGAGGATCTGACCTCGCAAACCTTTCTCCAAGCCCTGAAGGCCCTTCCCCGCTATCAGCAGCGCGCGACACCCTTCAAGAGTTGGTTGTTTCGGATCGCCGCGAATCTGATCACCGACCGGCATCGGGCTCAGCGCCCCGAGCAGCCGCTTGATACCCCGCCTCCCGGATACGCCGAGGGGGCGGCATTCGAGCCGGCGGATCCCAAAGGCGAGGCCGATATCGCCGCCTGGGAGCAGGCCGAGGACTTCAATCGCCTGATCGCCAATCTGACCACCGAGCAACGAACGGTTGTGCGCCTCCGTTTCGTCGAGGGCTTGCCCATGGCGGACATCGCGGCTCAGGTGGGCCGCAGCGAGGGCGCGGTGAAGATGCTGCTGTTGCGGGCCCTCCAGAACCTGCGCCGTCGCCTGGACCAGGAGGCCGCTCATGCGGGATGATACGCGCGCGGATATCCTGTTCTCGGCTCTGGCTGGAGAGCGGCAATTGCCGGACGATCAGGAGTTTGGCGAGTTACGGGCGCTGGCTGATCTGGGGGCCCAACTGGAAGCCTTGGGGCCGGCGATGGCCGCTCTCTCACGTGCCGACGACGCCTTCGATCCATCCTTTGCCGCTGGGCTGCATCGCACTCTGCTGGCCGCGCACCCAGCAATTATCCAGCCGGAGTCCGTTCGGGCCGACAGCTCGGCCCGGAGGGCGGCGGGGGCGGTTCGCCGAATCTCCCGGCGGATGCTTACCCTGGCCCTGGTGGCGCTGGCCCTGGCCGCGGCCGTGGTGATAACTATCCTGCACGGCGCTCAGCAAACCGCGCCAGTGGGGACGGGGGTGCTGAGTGCTACCGCCACGACGGTAACGAGAACCACCGCCGGCGTCGCGCCGTCCGTTCCTCCTGCCGCCCGCCGCGGACCCGGATTCGCCCCCAACACCCCAAAAGTGCGAACCTTTAGCGGCATGGCGCGCAGACCGGCCACCGGGACACAGCCCACCCCCGCGCGGACGGACAGTGGAGCGGCCCCGGCCACGGCGGGAGGCACGCATGGACTGGCTAGTGGATCAACGCCCCCTGGGACGTCCACGCCAGAACAAGCACAGGCTGCCACGGTGCCCGGCCCAGCCACGCCCACCGCGATCCATACATCAACCACCAAGTCCAGGGGGCCGAAGCTGGGTGCGGCTGGCATACAGCCCTCCACTGGCGGGGCCACCTACCGCTACCAGTTGCCCGAGCGAACGCCGAGCCAGCCTGGTAAGGTGCCGGTCTACCGCTTGCGCCTCACCGCGCTCTCGTCGAAAGCGGCACACGCCATCGTGGCAACCTTTCCCGGCCTTAAGCCGCTTCAGGGGACGAACGGGCTGGACTTTGCCGACCCGGACGAGCATCTCCAGATCACCCCGACCACTGGTGAGATCGTGTACACACGGCTGGTCCATGCGGTCGAAGCCGCCCCGCCCGCCCCAGCCCCGAGTACCGCCCTCGCGTTGGGCGCCGCCCGCGACTGGCTGCGTAGGCACGGCCAGTTTCCCACTCACGCTGGGCCGTTGACCACGACGGTCACGTCCGCCGGCATCTGGACGACGGTACACATCATGCCCGCTCTACACCCGGCTCTCCTCGCCACGGCTCAGATACCGGCGATCACGGCGATCGTTGACCCTCGGGGCGTGGTAACGAACGCGCATATCCGCTGGGCAACCGTCGAGTCGGTGGGTACCGCCGCGCTGATCTCGCCGAGCGCGGCCACGCAAGCAAGCGAGAAGGCCCGGACTACCGCCACCGCCTCCGGTGCGCGGGGTGGACCGCCACAGGGGCAGGCGGCCCTCCTATTCACGGTTTCACGGATCACGCTCGCCTACCAACCAACCGTTGAGGGCACGACCCTGGTGCTGCGCCCCGTGTATCTGTTACGCGGTACCTTGAAAGGACGGCCATTGAGCCAAACCGTGGCGGCCGAGGCGCGATAACGAAGATGCGATAGTTTGTACTTCGAGCACGCGGAGGATCGTTCCCGTAGCGGAAGGATGGATAGGCGATGGACCTGGTTTTGCGCGCGTACGACCACCTCACCGTGGCGCGGGCCGAGGCAATGCCGGTGGCTCGTTTGTTGGACGCCCTGAATCGCGGGGAATTGCGCTCCTCGGCGAAGCGGCGGGTTGGCCTGAATGCCGAGGAAGATGTGTTTGCCCGAGAGACGGTAATCGAGCGCCTTGAGAGCCTGATCCAGGAAAACCGGGGCGAGAAGAGCCTGGCCTCTCTCCGTTCCACCTCCGCCCCTGGTCCCGGTCCCGGTTCAGTTCACGGCGCGCCCGTCGATGCCGAGGAAGCGGTGGCGTTGCGCGAGGATCTGGTACGGGTTCTTACCTACGGACTGTGGCGGGCCCCGGAATCGGTGGTATCCCATGTGCTGGGCATCGTCAGCGGACGAGAGAACGCCACCTTCCTGCTGGGCGACCCGGATTCCTTCGCCGGGTTGGCGATCGCGCTTGAAGTAGCGCAGGATGACGAGGCGTTCGCCGCTCGTTTCGGAGATTCGGTGCGGGCCTCCCTCAAGGCCGCGAGGAAACCGGCTGATCCGCCCGCGGTAACGCGCGAGCTTGTGGCCTGCCAGCAGGTGCTGGGCCCGATCGCCCGCCTGCTGCACGGGGCGCGCGACGTAGGTCTGCGAGTGATCGCCTACCAGGACGAGCCGGGCGCGGACGGATTGACTCACTTTCTCTCTCACGATCAGGCGACCGCTCCAGACGATGGGCCGGCGGCGGGAACCAGCGGGAATGGACACATGCCCTGAGGCACGTCAGCCCTGGCTGCGGAGTCTCGCCAGTTCGGCCTCCAATTCAGCGATGCGCCGCGCCTCTCTACCCTTTTAATCGCGTACCCTCGGGGTCGTAGAGCGGTTCGCGGGCGACCGTCGCCGCCAACCGCTCGCCGAAAAACTCGATGATCACCGGCGTACCTTCGCTGGTATGGCTGATCGGCAGATACCCGTAGGCGATTCCACGGCAGATCGTATGGCCGTAAGCGGCGCTGGTCACATAACCAAGCACGCGGTCCCCATCCAGAATCGGCTCCTTGCCCATCACCACCCGCTCGGGATCGTTGAGGGTGATCGGGCACAGCTTGCGGGTGATGCCTGCCTCCTTCTGGCGGATCACCGCCTCCCGACCCAGAAACTCGCCCTTGCCGACCCTCACCGCGAAGCCCAGGCCCGCCTCAAGCGGTGTGTAGTCCGTGTGGATGTCCTGGCCCCATAGACGGTAGCCCTTCTCCAGGCGCAGCGACTCGAAGGCCGCCCCGCCCGCCGCCGTGATCCCCAGATCGGTCCCCGCTTCCCACAGGAGATCCCAGAGATATTGCCCATATTCGGTGGGCGCGTACAGCTCCCAGCCCATCTCACCTACGTACGAGACCCGCAGGGCCAGAACCGGGACCGGGCCGACCGCGAGACGACGGGCGCCAAAGTAGGGGAAGGCGGCATTGCCAAGGTCGTCCTCGCAGACCCGTGAAAGAACCTCGCGGGCATGCGGACCCCAGAGACCGAGGCAGCAGTACGCCGAACTGAGGTTGGTGATCCGCGCCGAGCCATCCTCCGGCAAATGGCTCCGCAGCCAGGCAAGATCGTGCATCCCCACTCCGCCGCCGGTCAGAACCCAGAACCGATCCTCATCGAGCCGCGCGACCGTGAGATCGCACTGGATCCCGCCCCGTTCGTTCAGCATCGCGGTGTAGGTGACCTTGCCGAGCGGCTGATCCATCCGATTGCTGGCCAGCTTCTCCAAGAAGCCAAGCGCGCCGGGGCCGCTCACCTCAAGCTTGGTGAAGGCCGTGAGGTCGAACAGCGCCACCCGCTCGCGTGCCGCCTGGTGCTCGGCGGCGGCGATCGGCGACCAGTAGCGGGCGGTCCAGCCCTCCCGGCGCGGCTGGCGTACCTCCGCCGTCAGAGATTGGTTCGCGGCATACCACTGGGGCCGCTCCCAACCGGCGCCCTCGAAGAATACCGCTCCCAACTCTTCCTGCCGCTGGTTAAAGGGACCCCGCCGGAGGCCGCGTGGGTGCTCAAGCTGCTGCAAGGGGTGGATCACGTCGTAGACCTCGCGGTACTGCTGAGCTCCACGGGCCCGCGTGTAGGCCGGAGTGGCGACATGTCCGTGAAAGCGATTGAGGTCCGCCTCCCGCGTGTCCAGACTGGGCAGCCCCTCGACCATCCACTCGGCGATCAGCTTCCCCACGCCGCCCGCGTGGGTCACCCATACCGCCTCGGCCACCCAGAATCCATGGACATCGATGGACTCGCCGATCAGCGACTGCCCATCGGGCGTGAACGAGAACATGCCGTTGAAGCCATCACGGAGCCCAACCCCACGTAGGGCCGGAAGGAGATCGGCGGCCGCCTCCATGGCCGGCGCGAAATCATCCGCCGTAAAGGGAAGCATCGAGGGCATCACCGGCGCCTCGCCATGGCGGGGGATCCGGTCCACCTCCACCAGCAGCGGTTCATGACCATAGGAACCGATCCCGTAGCTCTCGCCGTGCTGGCGGAAATACATCGAGCGATCCTGATGGCGAAGAATAGGATGGCTCACCCCGGTCTCCCCGGCCAATTGGGGGAGCGGTGCCGTCCGTACGTATTGATGCTGGACCGGGATGAGGGGGATGGGCACCCCCGCCTTCCGCCCGATCGCCGGACCCCAGATCCCGGCGCAGACTAGCACGCGCTCGGTGGCGATCCGCCCCCGGTCGGTGAGCACGGCCCGCACCCGCCCCCGGTCGATCTCGATCCCGGTCACCGTGGTCCGCTCCTCGAATCCGGCCCCACGCCCCATCGCGGCCCGAGCCATCGCCTCGGAGACGGGCACCCCGCCGGCCAGGCCGTCGGACGGCACGTGGATCGCGCCGCGCACCCGTTCCGCTCGGAGCAGGGGAACCATCCGCGCGGCCTCCTCGGCTGAGATCAGGTGGGCTTCCACTCCCCATGATTTGGCCCACCCCGCCTTCCGTTTGAGATCCTGCCACCGTTCGTCGGTGGTCGCCACTTCAATGCTCCCCACGGGCAAGAAGCACGGATCGCCATCAAGGGCCAGCGAGCCATAGAGAGCTACGCTTTGCTGGGCCAGGGTGCAGACCAGGCGCGAGGAATTGAGTTGGAACATCAGACCAGGCGCGTGCGAGGTCGATCCGCCCGCGGCGAACAGCGGTCCCTGCTCCAGGACCAGCACGTCCTTGCAGCCCAACTGTGTAAGGTGATACGCGGCGGCGCAGCCCACGATCCCGGCCCCGATAATCACCACGTCGGCGTGTTCGCGCATATCCCTCATTCCTTCGTTGGCCACGGTAGCGCCTGATCGGTCAGACAGGCTGGAGAAAACGGTCGAGCCCGAACAGGCTGATGTCGTGCTGGGTCCGGCCATGGATCGCCAGATCAGCCATGATCTCGCCCACCACGCCGCAGAACTTATAGCCGTGGCCCGAGAAACCCGCCGCCACCGCGACCTGAGAAGCGCGCTTCAGGGTATCGATGATAAAGTGCTCATCCGGGCTGTTCTCGAACATGCAGGCGCTCATGGAGAGAGTCGCGCCGGCCCCCTTGGGAAAGTAGGTCTCCGCCAGCCGGCGAAGCGCCGCCTCGTCACGGGAATGACACTCACGGTCCACCGTGTCGCCGGTCGTTTGCTCGTGAAAGTGATGAAAGAGCCCGAGCTTGAAACCCGGAACAGAGAAGATCGGGAATCCGTAGATACGTTCCTCCGGACTCACCTCCAGCACGAAAATGGGGAAGCGGTCGGGTTGGAACAGCGCGGGCTCGGTGGGTTGCAGCCAGGCCACCACCTGCCGCTCGGCCACCACCTTCCCCGCCAGCTCCGGCACCAGCGACCCAGCCCACACCCCGGCGGCGATCACCAGCCGCGCCGCCTCGTAGCGGCTCTGGTCCGTCTCCACCACCACGCCCTCACCGCGAGGCTCCCAGGCCAGTACCGGTTCTCGCGCGTGGATCTCGGCCCCCAGCGACCGCGCGCCCTCCACATGGGCCACGATCGCTCGTTCGGAAGCCACGAATCCTCCGTCCGGCTGGTACACCGCCTGGAAGGAGGCGGGAAGCTGATAGCCGGGGAAGCGCCGATTCACCTGATCGCCGGTCAGCACCTCGTGGGGGATGCCGTGCAGTTGGCACGAAAGCAGTGATCCCTGGACGCTCCGACTGTCGGGAGGGCCGGCGTCAATGCCGCCCGTGATGTAGAGCAGTTGCTCACCGGCTCCCCGTTCCAGTTCACGCCACAATTCATAGGCGCGGCGCAGCAGCGGCACATAGGACGGGTGCTCGAAATAGGCCAGACGGATGATCCGACTGATCCCATGCGACGACCCCATGACATGAGGAATGTCGAACCGCTCCAGGCCCAGAACCCGCTGCCCCCGCTTCGCCAGGTGGTAGGCGGCGGCGCTCCCCATGCCGCCCACGCCCACCACGATCGCGTCATAGGCCGCCCCCATTACCGCCATCCCATGCTATTGCGCATCGTGGCCCAGCTTGGCCAGGACATAGTCATTGAAACCGCGGATGTGCCGTTCGAGGGGCGCGTAGAGGCCGCCATCCCGGTACGACTTGCTCCGTACGCCCTGCTGGGTCAACTCGCAGATTTCCCAATCCTGCCGATTGACCAGATCCCAGAAGTCCACCGCGCCCTCGGGCTCGAAATCGGGCTGGGCGATCGCCTCCGGGGTGAACAGCCAGTGGCAGGTGATCTTGGTGCGATCCGCCGCCATGGGCCGCATGATATGGATCAGCACATAGTCCGGGTGGAGGTTGAGAAAGACGTTCGGGCGGAGGGTCATTCCGTAATAGTTGCGCCGATCCGCCTCCGTGATCCCAGGGAAGAACGGCCGATTGGTCTTCCCAGTCACGGTCAGCGACTCGATCCCATCCTCGAACAAAGCGCCGCCACCCAGATAGCCGGAGACAATCCCCGCCTTGAAACTGGGAACCTGGGCCGAGAGCTCCGGGTGAGCGGGACCGCAGTGGCAGCACTCATTAAAGTTCTCCACCAGCAGCTTCCAGTTGGCCTCGACGTCGTATTCGATCGTCCGGCCCACCTTGAGGGTCTCGACCTGATAGCGAACGAACCGATCGTAGTAAAACCCCAGTTGCTCAGCGAACGACCCCGGATGATCGGAGAGGTTCAGCCAGATGAACCCGGCCCATTCGGTGAGGGCCACCGGATGAAGGCCGTGTTCGGCCCGGTCAAAGTCAGGATCCTCTTCCATGTTGGGGGCGCTGAGTAACTCTCCGTCCAGCCCGTAACCCCAGGCGTGGTAGCGGCACTGAAAGGTCTTGGCCCGGCCCTGCTCGGCCACGCAGACCCGGGCGCCCCGGTGCCGGCACACGTTGAGCATCGCCTTTAGCGAGCCATCTTGAGCGCGGGTCACGATCACGCTTTCCACGCCGACCGTGGTAACCAGGAAATGGCCGGGAACCGGCAACGTATCGGACTTTGCCACGCACACCCAGGAGGTGGAGAACAGGTGTTCCTGTTCCTGTTCAAAGATGTCCTGATCGTAATAGTAGCGGCCAGGCAGCGTCATAACAGGCTCGGTATGGGTTCGAATCGCGGTTGCCATGGAGTATGCTCCTTTCGCGACGATCAACGCTGACCGCGCGGCGAGTTAGGATCCTCTGGTGGCCGCCCCAGGGAACAGATCATGGAAATGGCGGAACCAGGCGCGGTTCCGCCGTGCGGCATCTAGCCGTAGTCTGGAGCATAGGCCCGCGCCGTGTCAAGGAGAGCGCGGTGGGGGGGTGATAAGTCCCCTACTCCGCGCATAGGCCCTGACGTTTCCCGCTCCCACACCTGTCAGGCGCCGGGGCGGAGTGCCGTATTGCCAGAAGCTGGACCAGAGTGGCGCTTCCAATGGCGAAAGAGCGTGTCGAGGTCGCGGCGGCTGTGTGCCACGCGAGGGATCAGAACGTCCGCGCCTTTTACCCGGTACAAGATGACATAGTTCTCAACGGGGAAGGTTCGCCTGCCCGCGCCCAGGTCGTCACGAGCGCGGCCTATCTCCGGGTGGCTGGCAAGGAGTTCGAACCGCTCGGTGATAGCGTCAATCTGTCCCTCTGCAATGTCTACGCTCCCGCTTTCCGTGGCGATGTAATACGCGATACTCTTCAGGTCACGCTCGGCGCGCGGGGAAACCTATGGGCCATTAGCGCGTTGCGGATTTCTCGGCGGCGAGGCGATCTCGCATGTCGCGTTTTACTTCCTCGGCCAGTTCGCGCATGGATTCCCGCGTGATGCCGCGCCCTTCGCCGCGCTCAAGGGACGCCTCCGCCGCGTCGAGGGAGGCAACCAACTCGGCACGTGCGCGCTCACGCTCTTCCCACAGGGAAATCGCTGATGTCAAGCACATCGCTGCCCCTTAGCGTTGCGGGCCAGTAGTCCCCGAATGGGTTCGCGCGCGGCCGGCGAGAGCCGGAAGGCCGCGATTTCCTCACGGGAGGGTGCGCATCCCAATGAGGACTAGGCCGAAGGGCGCGACCGCTCCATCCAATGCGGGATGCCGGTGCCTTGCCGGTGTGGCACGATGAGGGTGATGCAAGGGTGTGCCGTGCATCAGAATGCCATGCGGCTAGGTGCCAACCGGGGTCGCGCGGCCTCACCAGATAGGAGGCGAAAGATGACCGCATCGGCCGACGAGATGACGAACCACTCCCGATCATCCGGATCGGCATCGGATCCGAGTTCCTCGCCAAGCGATACTAGCGCGATTCCGCCGGCAGCCGCGAAGGCAGCCAAGAGCGGTAGCTCATCCTCGCTTCCACTGGTCAAAGCGAATCCGGCTCTGAGTCCCACCGTACGCATCGTTGAGCCACCGCGTGCCGGGCGCCAGAATGCCAATGGCCCTGCCGAGACGCCGCCGGAAGCCGAGGGCACGAATCGGCAAACTCTCGCCCCAGGCGATCCGAGGCGCCAGTCGGATGAAGGGGAACCGTATCTTGACGACGCGAATCCCTATGGCAGACCACTGACAAACCAGCAAAACCGCCCGATGGGAGGCATCGGTACGGTAGTTGACCCGAATGATGAGGAGCGCCCCCACGACCGAACCGAGGCTCCCACTTCATGACCCCGGCGCGGTTAATAGCGTAGAAGGATCTCACCAGTTGCTTGTATGGAGGACGTATAACGCCCAGGCGGCCAGCAGCACCACCCCGAACAGGAAGACAATCAGCGCCTGGGCGAAGCCAGCCAGGAAGCAAAGAACCCCCACCGCCAGCCCCAAGCATGCCGCGTTCGGGGCAAGCACGGCAAGGCGGCCTTTCCCTAGCAAGGCCAGAGCCACTTGCGTGCGCATCGGAGCTTCCTGGTCCATGACGGGACCGGGTTCGCAGCCGAGCATGCGTTCCACGGCAACTAGCCGGGTTCGACGATCTTCCTGAGCCCGTGCTTCGTTCAGCACGGCCTGGCCGGCGATCTGGGTCGCCGTTTCGATTTGGGCCATAATTCGGCCCAATCCCAGAAGCTTGACCGCCTCGGCCACCGGAATGGGAACATAGGAGCACGCAAGAGCGTCGGAGTATCCCGCCAGGTGCCGCTCCAGATTCGGCGCCACTCGGGCCCAACAGGGGGTGTCCGAGGCGATCAGAGCCTGTTCTCCTGGAGTAGGCGAACGGAGCGCCCCCAGGTGGGTAAAACGACTCAATTCCAAACGGTACGGCACCGGCTCGCTCAAGTGGCCCAGGGAAAAGGAGAGGATTGGACTCGGATTCTGGTTCCAGATTGGCGTGCTGACCGCCATGATACGCGTTACCGCCCAGATCTCGCGCTCGAGCAAATCCGCCGCGCTCCGCCCTTGTTCTTCCTGGGAGAAAGAGAGACTCTGAAACGTCTCATAGAGCGGGCTGGCGGCGCCGGTCGCCCCCCGTCTTGGGGACGGAAACAGCCCCGGCCGCTCCCCGGCCTGCCGCCTGATGAACTCCTCCGGTGACTGTATAGGATACATAATAGCTCATCCTCCTCCCTGCCGACCGGCCATATATGGGCTCCAGTTCCTCGGTTGGCGGTCGGGCCCAACGAACGAATGGGCAGGAAGGCCAGCCTCCATGCGCGGTAGGATTCCTGACTAATATCTCGGGGTTCCGGGCAGCAGCCGGTAAGCGTCAATTCTTAAGTACACCACGCCATCGCGGAGGCCCGCGATCATTGGCGCGGCCAGTTCGCACTCTTTTTTCGTCCAGGAGTCCGTGCGAATAATCAGGGCGGTGAGCCAGCCACTCTCAGGATCAAACCACGTTTCGCGTACATTCCCCACGTACTTCCCATCGCGTGCCAGGACCAAGCTGCCCTCATGGATCCGCGCCCTGTCGAATTCCTCCGCGGAGAGGGCTCCCCTCGGAGCGCGCTTTTCGGTGGAGGGATCGGCGACGGCGCTTCTTGGCAAATAGAAGTTTTCGCCCGGATATCCGGCGGGGGCGATGTATCCCGCCGGAGGATTTACGTAGGCAGCCTCGTCAAAGGGGGGTAACTGCTCAACCTCATCTGAGTTGAGATCCAGGTGCAGATCACCGCTGGACGATCGGCGGAGCAGGCTCAAGGGCACCTCCACGTCGCGACGAAGGAGCCGTCCCTTCCGGATCACCGCGGCCTTCACCTTATTCCCCGCCGCATCAAGGATCAGGCGATCGATGGCGCCGATTTCTTGCCCATCGCGCGCACGGACGTGCGTAGCGAATCCGTTGGTCATCCTACCTATTCCCTCTGTTCACGACGGGCATACCCAGTGCCGCTCCTATTGCTCGATGGGGCCGGCGGTGGGAGCCCTCAACCGCCCCAGTATGTACGCGGTGCTCATGTACGCTGTCGCGCCATCCCACCACGAACGGAGGCTAAAGCTGCCGCAATATCCACAACTGAGTGTCGCGGTAGGGGATAGCGTCCCTAGTTCACCCTGGCCTATCAGGCGCTGGCTGGTTTCGCCGTGCTGGATGAAAGAACGGCAATTGGCGCACCGTAAACATTCGAAGTGCCGGGTGAACCCACGCATGAAACCCATCTCCTCTATATCCTAGCTTGATACACTATCCGAGTGAATGGTCCGGGTTTGGCAGTCTTCCCGACTGCCATCGGAAGCTGGAAAGCCTCCCTGGCTAGGGAGTCAGTTGCCCCGTTCTGACGAGCCAGCGAATGAAACTCAGCCGCGCGCGCTCTTCCGACAAGAGGAGATCACGATCTCGTTCGTAGAGCTCACGCAACGCCCTCAGCAATTGCCATTCGACCGCCGTATATAAGGGGGTCACGGTTGTTGGTTCACTGGCGGCCTTGGTGGGTACATGCTCGATCATCTCTTTCGCTCCTTGCTTGTCGTGAATCACCACCGACTCTTGTCCGCCCTGGGAGCCCGCTCCTTCGCCTGGTCGAGCCGCTCCCGCCATGCGCGAGGTAGCCGGCATCTCGCGCTCTCTCCCTCTACTTTCGCGCGCCTTGGATCAATGGTTATCAGCCATACGGCCCACCGCGCGAAGGGAACTGGTCTAATCCGCCCCCGCGTCCAATCGGAGCCGACCGCGGTTTTGGAGCCCGATCATACCTGGCTGTCGCTCGCGGAGACCTGGTGGAACCACCAGATGAGGAGGTAGGTTCCCCCAGCGCCTTAGTCCGGTTTCGCGGCCTTGCTCCGTCAATCAGGGGAAGATCTTCGGGCAAGCGGGACGTACGCTAGGAATGTACGCTCAATCGAATCGTCGGACAGCCGCGGCGGGGCCAGCGGGTCAGGAGTTGGGAGACGAGCGGCTGAGCGCGGGGTCTCACGCAAGATGAGATTGAACAGCACTCGAAAGAAGGATAGATGATGAGTACGCACATTGATCGCCGCGATGACGTGAATCCGAAAGAGGGCGAGCGCGAATACGGTGACGTGACCTTCGCCGATCCCACGAACCACAAATACCCGATCGACACCCCAGAGCACATCCGGGCCGCTTGGAGCTATATCAACCATAAGGATAATGCCGCCAAATACGAGAGCGACGAGGTGGCGACGATCAAAGGACGGATCAAGCGGGCCGCCAAGCACGCGGGGGTCGAGATTACCGATTAGGCCAGACTGGCCGATAGGGGTACCACTGCTCGGGATAGGCGGCAATTAGCCGCTCGAAGCCGGCGGCCATCGCGGCGGTGGCGGCCAGGATTGCCGCCTCCGCCGGCAGGGAGCGATCCACGCGGATGGGGGTCTGCAGTTCAAGGACATAGCTATGGTCAGTCTGCCGGGCACAGCCTACCACCAAGATTGGCGCCCGCGTGCGGTGGGCTAGCCGCGCCGGCCCTACCGGAAAGGGCGCCAGGCGGCCAAAGAAGGGGACGGCGACCGCTGGCACGCCCGGGGGAGCCGCGTCGCAGAGCATGGCCACGCAGCTTTTCGCCGCTAGGGCGCGGAAGATAGGACGCACGGAGCCGTCACGCGGGACTAGGGCGATATGGTGACCATCGCGCGAGCCGGCCACCAACTTCGCGGCCCAAGTATTCTCGGTGATCACGGTCAAACCGCAGCCATATGCTTGGGCGAAGGCCGCCGCTACATCCCAACTCCCCAGGTGGGGAAGAGCCATGATGATTCCCCGGCCATCAGCCAGCGCCGCCTCGAAGTGCTCCAGATGCCGAGGGCTGGCCCAGGACAGTATTTCCTGGTCGCTCATCACCCGCACCGCCAGGAAATCCATGGCCATCCGGCCATAGTTGCGTACGCTGGCGCGGGCCGGACGCCGGGCGCGAGCCTGGGAAGCGCCCAGCACGGTGGCATAGTTCCGCGCGATAGCAGGCCGCCGGGCCAGAAAGAGTGGCGCCACCGGCCCGGTCAGTGCGTCGGCCAGCCCATACCGCATCGGCGGCGGCAACCGGTGGACACCCCTGCTCACCACATCCATCAGGGCCGAGGCGGTGGTGAACAGACCGGAACGCAGGGAAGGCAACGACGAGAATGTCGACGATCTAGCCGCCATCCGACGCATCCTCGACATAGAAGGCAACGCCCAGCAGGCCCGGCCCGCAATAGCCGCCCATCACCGGGGTAAACTCGGTGGTCAGCAGTTCGACACACGCAAAGGTCGCCCCCAGCCATTCTTCCAGGTATTGCGCCTCTTCCGCTGCTTGCGCGTGTTGGACCGCGGCATGCAAGCGCGCCCTCTCGGGAACACTCCGCTGGAGCCGCTCCCTTAGATCCGCCAGGGCTCGGCGGCGTGTGCGGAGGCGGGCCAGGGGCCGCGCCTCCCCGCCCGACAGCTCGATGATCGGCTTGATCGCCAGGATACCGCCCAGAACGGAGGCAATCCGCGGGATGCGGGAGGCGCGCGCCAGATACTCCAGGGTATCGAGCGTTACCAGCAGGCAGACGGAGTTCCGTACCCGCGTCGCGGATTCCACTACCGAGGCCAGCGGTTGCCCGGCCGCGGCGGCGCGCGCGGCGGCCAGGGCGACGAAGCCCTGGCCCATCCCGGCCGAGCCGGAATCGATCACGGTCACCGGCACATCCGGCAACTCGCTCGCCGCCAGATCCGCGGCCAGCCGCACCGATCGACCGAACGTACTGAGCGCGTCGGCCACGGTCACCGAGACGACCACCCCACCGCCCGCCCCCGCGCGCTCCCAGACCCTAAGGTAGTCGCCCGGCGCCGGAGGTGAGGTTCTTGGCGGCGTGCGAGTCGCCACCAGCCTGGCATAGAACTCCGCCGGCGTGATGTCGACCCCATCCAGGAACGTCTGGTCTCCATAGGCAAATGGCACCGGAATCACCGCGATGCCAAGCTCGTCCCGCTGGACGGCTGGGAGGCAGGCGGTGCTCTCACATACCACGGCGACCCGCGTGGCCACATCGCTCTGGGGCCGCGCGGTGGATCGTGACGCCGTGCTCACGTCGAGACTCCCAACCCGAACGGCGCCGGGTGCGTGCCGTCCGGCAGCAGCGCCTCGACCGGGAAAAAGTCGCCGCTTTGCTCTACCTGGCGCACCAGGGAAACCAAATGGGCATTGTAGGGAGTCGGTATGCGCAGCCGCGCGCCAAGCCGAACAATCTCGCCGTTAAGATAGTCGATCTCCGTGGGTCTGTCACGCGCGATACTCTGGTAGGTGGAGAAGCGAATCGGCAGGCGTTGCAGCCGGCTGTGGCTCGCCGCCGCCAGGATGCCGAGCGCGGGCCATTCCGGCAGCATGGCCAGCATGGGTGTCATGCCCGCCTGCAGAAAGGCGATCAGCGCCACGTCCGGATGCGAACGGATGGCCCTGGGCGCGAGGCCGTAGAGTCCGTGGTCCAGCGCGATCCCCGCCGTCCTAATGACCCGGTAGCCCTCCCGCATTCCGTGCAGGGAAGCCAGTCGTCCAGCCGACGAAAGCCCGATTTCCCCCGCTGATAGGCCGGTGGCGGCGCAAAGAGCGTTGTTCAGGTTGGCGATCAGCTTGCTCCAGCGTACGCGCGTCAAGTGCCTGGTTGTATAGGTCGGCAGTGCGTCGCCGAGCAGCCGCGCCACCTCTGCCGTCCGTGCGCGGGGCGGTCCGAACGGCTCGCCCACGACCGCCCAACCGGGAAATTGGATGGTGATGCTCCCCGGCGCCAGATAGGTAGCCGCGCACATAAGCACGCCGCCGATCACGTTCGCCCGCCCCAACACCTCGGCGGCCAGGTGATCCGCCCGCACGCCGTTTTGCAGCGCCACCACGGGTACGTCCTGGGCAACCGGAAGGAGGGTGCGACAGGCCGCCCCGAGATCCTGCGTCTTCACCGTGAGCAACACCAACTCCGGACGATCCTCCAGGGCACACAGAGCTGGGAGCTGATACTGGCGCGCGCCGCGCGCGTCCTCTACCCTCAGGCCGCGGGCGCGGATCGCGTCCACCTGATCGGCGCGCCCAATCAGGGTCACCTGGTGCCCACGCTCGGCCAGCCGCGCCCCCAGCATGCAGCCGACCGCGCCCGCTCCAACCACCGCGACTCGCATGGTGTACCTTTCCTTCCCTTAACCCTGGGCGAAGCCGCTTGCCGCGGACCCGCGAATTTGCTGCCGCTCATACCGGTCGCGCAGGAGCACCTGCGCTCCCACGGTGGCCGCGAGTGTGGTGGCCAGCAGCGTGAGCGCCACGGCTGGTGGCACATACACGGCGATAAAGCCGTTGAAAAGAAGTAGCCGCTCCACCACCAGATACTTATGCGCGTCCAGCGCGCGGGCCCGAGTCAGGCTAGATCGCCCGTACCAGAGCCCGAGATAGACCGACGCGGCCAGAACCAGCGCGCCCAGGAAGAGAACCCACGCGAGAGGGCCCGGCATCAGGACAAGCATCAAGGCGAGACTGGCGATTGCCGCGCCGAGCGCCAGCCCCGCCGCGATGGACGCGGCGCGCGCCACTCCATAGACCACCGGCACGGTGGCGTAGCCGGCGGCGCGGTCGCCATCCACGTCGCGGATCGTCCCCACGAGGTTGGAAGCCGAATCATGGAAGAAGACCGCAACGAGCAGCAGGAGCACGGTGCCGTGGGCCGGCGTCCCCACCGCGAGGGCGCCGAAGAGCGCGGCGCAGACGCCGAGCACGCCGCGATCGAAGTTGCCGAGCAGGGCCCGCGCCTTGAAGGTTTTGGAGTAGGCGATGCCCAGGACGGTGGTCAGAATGGCCAGGCCCAGGTTGGCCGGCCCCAGGGCCAGGGCACAGACATTGCCGGTAAGGATCAGGCCGACCATGGTGAGGAACGCCTCACGCGGCGAAACCCGGCCCGACGGGACCGGTCGGAAAGGTTTACCGCGGGCGTCCAGTTCGCGATCGTAAAAGTCGCCGGCATAGAGGCCCGCTTCCCAGCCGCAGATGGTGACGATCCCGGCCAGCGCCACCCGCCAGGCCGCGCCATGGCCACCGGAGGCGAGTTCAGCACCGGCCACCGCGACCAGCCCGGCATGAAACATGGTGTAGGGGCGAGTCATCTCCAGGTGGGCCAGAGTCTTTACCCGCCAGCTAACCCTGGGCATACAGCCTCCGAGCCCGAGCCAGCGCCTGAGTAGGGAGGGTCAGCGCGAAGGACGTATCCGAGTACCACATGGCGCTGTAATAGAGGCCAATCGGCGCCGGAATCCAGGCGCCGTTCGCCTGCTGCCGGGAAATTAGCCAGGCCACGCCCCGGCGAACCGCCGTCTCGCCCTCGTCCCCTGGCGCGCAGCGGAGGAGCGCCATGATTGCCCAGGCGGTCTCCTCCGCCGTGCTCGCCTGCCCGCGGAGTCCCGCCCAGCCGCCATCATCGTTCTGGCCTCGCGACAGTGCGTCGCGAGCACGGAGTGCCAGCGGCGTCCGCTCAAGACCACAGTCGGCCAGCGCCTCCAGCACCGAGGCCGTCCCCGCCGTTGCCTCGCGGAACCAGATGGAGCCGAACGAGCCATCGTAGTGCTGGACGCGGGCCAGATATTCGAGCGCGCGCCCAAGCACCCTGGAACCGCGGCCCAGGCGATTGGCGGCCCGCAAGGCGCTGAGTACGTGCCCTGTTATGTAGGGACAATGACGATCGAAGGGCATGCGCGAGTCACGCACGAAGGTGGACCAGGAACCGTCGGTGTTCTGCATACGCTCCAACCAGCGGGCGCCCTGCCTGATCGGGCGGGCCGAGACTGGGACGCCGAGTGCCAGGAGGGCCAGAAGCGCATACGAGGTGTCGTCGCATTCCGGCCAGCCGGCCGGCATGGCCCAGGCCCAACCGCCGGGGCTGGCGGCGGTGGGGAAGCAGGGCTCCTGGAACTGCCGCGCCAGCAGCCAGTCGCGGACCTGGCCCGCGTGCGGCACCGTGACACCCGCCTCGCGCAGCGCCTGCACGGTCATGGCGGTGTCGAAGGTTTCCAGGTCGCGGTCAATCGGCCAACTCCCATCCGCTCGCTGACTCTCAACGACAAAACGGAGGGCCGCCGGCAGCCAGGGCAGGGCCCCCTGATCGCAGAGCACCATGCAGGCGATAATCACCGAGGTGAGGAAGGCCGACTCTTCAAATGAGCCATCCGATCCCTGGGTCTGGCGCAGCCAGTCCACGACGCGCCTCCGCGCGAAGCGGTGAGTGGGAAGCAAGTTGAGGGGGTGCGGCGCCATGTGCGCATGCACGCTGGCAATGCTCAGGTAGGCCGGGAAGGTGGTGGAGATGGTGCGGCGGAGACGGGCCGGGAGCAGCACCACCTCGGGCCGCAAGCGCTTGATCCGGCGCCAGTCCATCAGCCCCGCCAGGGCGGCCACCGTACGATCCGGTCCACTAAGCGTACAGCGCAGCGGGTCGCCCACGGCATCGAAGCCGCCGAAGTGATCGAGGCGGGCCTGGGCGCGGGCCAGCGCCTGCTGGGCGCCTGGCTCCGGCGTGGGAGGGTTGGTGACCGTCAGGGCGCCGATCACCAGGGCGGTGGCATTGATATTCGAAGGATCGACGACGGCATCGCCCCAACCGCCATCGGCGCCCTGAGTCTCCAACAGCCAGCGACGGCCCCGCGCGATCGCCCCTGAGTAACCCGTGAGATCGGAAAGCTGGAGCGCCACGACGGCGATTGCCGTGGCGAGGGCGGAGGATGAGAGAACGCCCACCCAGCGCTGCTGTCCGCGCTGCCCGTCCTGCAGGCACTGGACGGCGCGCTCGAGGGCAGCCCCATAGGCCGAGGCTGGCGGCGCGTCATGAGGGGCGGACGATTCCCCGGTACGCGGCGCGGGGTGACCAGGAATCGTAGTGCCGGGCAAGGTCACTTTGCCCGGCCAGACTGGTGGCCATTCAGGATGGCCGACTCCTCGGCGGCCGGAGCTACGCCGGTGATCTGCACCGTGAATTCACGCGGGCGGGGATGATCCAATTCCACCAAAAGGAGCCGCTGCCAGCGGCCCAGGGCCAGGGCGCCGTCCACCACTGGGAGGAGTGCCGCCATCCCAAGCACCGCGTGCTGGCAATGGCTGTGCCCGTTGGCGCACTCGTCGATTCCGCACATATTCACGGTGCGTACATCCATCTGATTGTGACGATACAGCTCATCGGGCGCGGCGAAGCGCCGCAGGCGATCCGCCAGATCGCGCAGCAACAAGGGCTCGTTTTCCTGCACGATCAAGGCGCAGGTTGTATGGGCGGTCGAGGCGAGAAGATGCCCTTGACGCACCCCAGAGCGCTCGGCCACCGCGCACGCGAGATCGGTCACGTCAAAGAAAGCGGGCGCTATCCCTTTGGTATGCACCGCGAATGTCTCGCTCAAGGATACGGCCACGCCGGTACATCGCTGCGTGCCGCGAGGGACGGCATCGGGCGCGGGCGCGGGCGTATCCGGATCGATATCAGGCGCGAACAAGACCGTGAGCATTGGGGCGTCCATAAGCACCTTCTTTCTTGGTAGCAATGGTGACGGGATTCGTACGGCGCGAGGGCGCCGGATCAGTGATCGCGGGTGAGCACCAGATCGGCAAGGGCCCGAAGGCGCGCGCGCGCGTCCGAGGGGGGAAGCTGGTCCAGACGCCGCGTGGCCGAGGCGACCAGACGCGCGGCGGTCTGGCGGGTGCGATCCAAGGCGCCAGTGGCGATCAGAATCCGAACCAAGGCCAGGTAGTTCTGTTCGGCATCCGATGGATCGCTCTCGAAGAGGGTGACGATTTGCCGGCGCGTGGCGGCGTCGGTCCTTTGCAAGGCATAGATGATCGGGAGCGTCACTCGCCCGTTGCATAGATCACTCCGCGCCGACTTACCCAGCCGCTCGGACACCCCCTCATAGCACAGCAGGTCATCAATGACCTGAAAGGCCAGCCCGAGGTTTTCGCCATAAGAGCGGAGGGACGCGATCAGGTCATCCTCGGCCCCGGCCAGGCAGGCGCCAATCTCGGCGGAGGCGCGCCACACCCCGGCGGTCTTCAGGCGAATCATCTCCAGGTAGGTGGCCTCCGTGGTGTCGAGGCGACCCACGATGCTGGCTTCGAGCGCTTGTCCCTCGCACACCTCGATGCAGGTGAGGCTCAGCAGCCGGATCGCGGTAAGGACGCGCTCGGCGTTGATCCCACGATCGTGGCAATAGGTGTAGCTCAGGAAAGTCTGGAAGATCAGCAGATCACCGGTGAGGATGGCGGCGGGGACGGAGTATTTCGCGTGCACGGTCTGCTGACCGCGGCGCACGTCGTCACCGTCTATAATGTCGTCGTGAACCAGGCTCGCGATGTGACCATACTCGGTGCCGGCGGCGGCGGGAAAGGCCCGCTCGGGATCACCACCGGCGGCCCGACAGGCATCAAGGAGGAGGCGCGGCCGCATCAGCGTCCCGGGAGCGGCCAGCACATGGCTGGTAGTCCGAGCCAGAAGGCCGCCATGCGTGAGGGCGCCATCGTACATTTGTCGGGTGAGATAGCTCGCCAGGCGCTCCCCGTCATCAGGGCGCGTGGCCAGGCTCGATAAGCTCTCCT
>DATBTL010000100.1:0-11163 GCA_036559345.1 Chloroflexota bacterium
CTGCAGGGCCCGCCACGACTCGACCGGCACCTCCAGAGTCCGTGCCCGCTCGGCGTCGAAACGAGGGGCACGTGGAAGTTCCAGCGCATAGGCCAGGCACGGCACGTCATGGGTGAGGGCCACGCAGGTGCCGGTGAGCCCAGGATAGCCTGGGAGGGGAAAGCGCTCCCCGCCCGCAAGTACGCGCGTATGAAGAGGAAACGGGAGCCTCGGGGCCACGACCAGCAGCCCCTTGAGGACGGCGGTCAGCGGTTCGGGACCGAGGATCGTCAGCGGCGCCTCGGGACCACGTTGCGCGTTGGCGAGGGTGAGCAGGAGCCCCGGCAGACCCAGCACATGGTCCGCGTGCATATGAGTCAGAAGGATCGTATCCAGCGGACCCAGACCCCAACCCCGCTGGCGAATCGCCACTTGGGTGCCTTCGCCGCAGTCAATCAGAATCTGGCGGCCGCCAGCGCGTACGAGCACCGCCGAGAGATGGCGGCCGGGCAGGGGTTGCATGCCGCTTGTGCCGAGGAGGCAGACATCAAACATTGCAGGATGCCGCTCAGGAGAGCGGCGTCCCTTCGACCAGGCCCTGGTCGATCAGCCAAGCCACCGATTCCATAACGGCCTGGAGCGAGGTGAAGCGTGGCCGGTACTCCAGGAGCCTCGCGGCCTTGGCGACGCTCATACAGGGACTATGGGCGATGTGATCCCAGGTCGCCTGCGCTTCTTCGTCGCTCACCGTGGTCCGCCATTGCTTCCAGGGGAGGAATCGCAAATCGGCGGGCTTGCCAAACCAGCCGGCCACCGCCTCGGCATAGCCGCGGAGGCTGAGCGCGGCGGTCGAGGTGACATGGAAGTTCTCTCCCAGGCAGGAAGCTCGGTTGTTCAGCGCGCCCATGAACGCCTGGGCTACATCGTCGGCATGCACATGATGCACGGTCTCCTGGCCAAGATTGGGAAGAACTAATTCCTCACCCCGCGCCAGCTGGGAGAATACACGCGGATTAAAGTGACCGGCCGGATTGAGCGGGATCCAGCCTGGTCCGACAATGTGCCCTGGATGGAGGACGGTGGCGGGAAAGCCTTGACGGCGGGCCTGATCAAGCAAATACGTTTCGATCTCTTCTTTCTGGATCCCGTACTGCCCGAACGGCCGGCGTGGCTGCTCTTCCGAGGTGGGCGCCTGGACCGTGGGGCCGTGGACCCAGATCGTCCCACAATGGAGGAAATGCTGGACGTTGCCCTGGAGGGCCTCGACCTGGAGACGGGCGCTTTCCAGGGTGAAACAAATCATATCGATGACGACATCAGGGCGCAGATCAAGCACTCGCCGCCCGAATATCCCCACCGAATCCTCCAACTCGCGATCCACCTGGACCCGCTCCACTTCGGCCCAGGCCGCATGCGGCCGGTAGGGCTTCCGCTTCCCTCGGTCGATTGCGACTACCTGATGGCCGGCCTCGATCAGACGAGGCACCAGAAAAGTGCCAATATGACCGGTGCCGCCAATAACCACCACACGCATGGGGTATCACCTCTCCATAGCTTTGACGCCAGGGCGTTCACTCGCCATCCGCCTCGCGCGATGGCAGGCCGGTTGCAGGTGCTATTGTACTCAATGCGGGGCCGGTTCGACGCGTCAGGAGAGACGAATCGGGCGATTCCGCTATTCTGGAGATACGCTTCGCGCCAGTGCATGGAGTGGCGATAGTGGAGGAGGAGAAGGTGAGCGATAGCCTACCGGTGAGCGAGGGGTACATCCCGTTCAAGGGCTACCAGGTCTGGTACCGGATCGTCGGCGAGGAAGAGACACCGGGAAAACTGCCGTTACTGACCTTGCATGGCGGCCCTGGAGCCGCCCACGATTATCTGGAATCGCTGGATGCCATGGTCCACACGGGCCGGAGAGTGATCTATTACGACCAGCTTGGTTGCGCCCGTTCCGCGACCCCACCCAATCCGGCGATGTGGACGGTTGACCTCTACAAGGAAGAGATCGACGTGGTCCGCAACGCACTCGGCCTCGACCACATCCATCTGCTGGGCCAGTCGTGGGGCGGCATGTTGGCGATGGAATACGCGATTACTCAACCGGAAGGGGTCGCCGCCCTGATCATTGCCAGCTCGCCCGCCAGCATGATCCAGTGGGTGGAGGAGGCCAATCGGCTGCGGAACGAGCTGCCGCCTGCTATTCAGGCGACCCTGCTGGCCCATGAAACGGCGGGCACCACGAGCGACCCAGCCTACGAGGAGGCGATGACGGTTTTCTATCAACGCCATGTGTGTCGACTGGACCCACTGCCCGAGTTTGTTCAGCGCACTTTCGCCTCCATCGCCGCCAACCCTGAGGTCTATCACACGATGAACGGCCCCAGTGAGTTTCATGTCGTGGGTACGCTCAAGCATTGGGATATCATTCCCCAACTGGGGAAAATCCGTATTCCCACCCTGGTCACCTCGGGCCGGTACGACGAGGCGACTCCGCTGATTGCCGAGACCGTGCATCAGGGCATTCCCGGCTCGGAGTGGGTGATCTTCGAGCACAGCTCACACATGGCCCACGCCGAGGAGCCCGAGCGCTACATCCAGGTGCTTGATCGCTTTTTAGACCGAATCGAAGCCAAACTCTAGATATGCCGTGCCACGCTTGCCTCGCTGGTGTATGATGGGTGAAAGCGGCGCCGGTGCTAATGCGTGCGATGACGGGCGCGCGGGCCGGCCACGTAGGAGGCAGCCATGAGCGTACAGCAACTGAATAATACCCATCCTACCGGGCGAACGACCGGGACGGCTGAACGGCCCGGTCAGGAGCACGTTGGTCTGGCGATGACCTTCGATTTGAAGGACGAGTTGGTCAGACTGCGCCAGGAGGACAGTTGGCGGCGGAATGGGCGGAATGCCCGCACTCTCGTCAAGGAGCGAAACCTTCGCATGGTGCTGATCGCCATGCGCGGTGGGATCCGGATCTCCGAGCACCATACTGCCGGACGCCTGGCCATTCAGGTGCTCGGCGGTCACCTGAAACTCGATGTGCCCGGCCAGAGCGTGGATCTGCATGCCGGTCAGTTGCTGGCTCTTGACTTCGCGGTAGAGTACGAGATCACCTCGCACGAGGAGAGCGACGTGCTCCTGACGCTGGCCTGGGAAGGTAGCCAGGGCTAGGCGCCGGGTTCCGTCACACCGATATCGCGTCACGGCGCGGTGTGCTAGAATGCCCTCGGTACTGCCGCTATGTATTGTCCTCGTAGCGATGGAGAAGAGACGATGACCGACCAACGACAGATGGTGTTTCTCGCTGCCTGTGCCGCCACCGTACTCCTGGTGGTGATTGGGATTCTGTATCTAGCGGGCGCCGTGATTGCCAGTGGTGGAGGGCACGACAAGCGGGCCGCCGTCTGCTTCGCGGTCGCGGTCGTGGCGGCGATCATCGCCTACGTCACTCGTCCCGTGGGGACTCGCATCGCCCGGTAATCGAACCCGAGACGCCTGACGCACGAGGCGGGTTATCCGCATAGAGCCGATGTAATCGACGCGGGAACCCGCTATCGTGCTCGTATGAGCCATAGCTCGCCATTCACGGACGCCTCAACCAATCTTGCCGGCAGATCATCCGTGCCCCGGCGGGTGGTCCACATGGATCTCGATTGCTTTTATGCCGCCGTCGAGGAATTGGAGGATCCGCGGCTCCGCGACAAACCGGTCGCCGTGGTGATGGGGCTGGACGCCCGTGGCCGAGGCGCGGTGACCACCGCGTCCTACGCCGCCCGGGCCCGCGGCGTGCGGGGCGCCATGCCGCTCGCCGCCGCTCGCCAATGCTGCCCCGACCTGATAGTCCTGCCGGTGCGCCATGCCCTGTATCGGGATTACTCGCGCCGTGTCATGGCGGTGCTCGATGACCTGTCGCCGATCATTCAGCAAATCAGTATCGACGAGGCATTCGCGGAGGTGACAGGCCCAGGGGACGTCGTGGATTTGGCGAGGAATACCCGTGATCGGATCAGGGAAGAGATCGGCTTGTCGGCCTCATTCGGGATCGCGACCAGCAAGTTGGTGGCCAAGATCGCCACCAGCCAGGGGAAACCCCGCGGCTTCGTGACCGTGGCGCCGGGCCAGGAGGCCGCGTTCCTGGCCCCGCTGGCCGTGGACGCGCTTTGGGGAGTTGGCCCCCGGACGGGAGATCGGCTCCGCGGCCTGGGCATAGAGACCCTGGGCCAATTGGCGGTTACGGAGCCCTCGACCCTGGCATCGACCTTCGGGCCGCGACGGGCTCTCGAATTGTGCCGGAACGCCCAGGGCATTGACGAGAGTCCTCTCGATACTGACCGGCGGACCAAGTCGATTAGTGCCGAGCAAACGCTGGGAGGGGAGGCCGACCCGCGTCGCCTATGGGCGCTCTATCAGGAGATGGCATCCGACGTCTCGCATCGCCTACGGCAACACCGTTTGCAGGCCCGCACCGTGGGGATCAAGCTGCGTCGGGGGGATTGGAGTCTGATGACCAGGGAGCAAACTCTCCCCCAACCAGTGGACGACCCGGAGCGGATCGCCGCCGTGGCCGCCGCTCTGATGCGGGCGCATTGGAGGCGCGGCACCCCCCTCCGGCTGGTGGGAATCCGGGTCTCCGGCCTCAGCCTTCACCTTGGGGCGGCGCAACTGCCGCTCTTTCCCGATAGCCCCGTCCCGTAGCCGGGATCGGTCCGATCGGTCCGATTGCTGAAGTGACCGGCGATTCAGGGAACGAGCCCGTCCTCGGCGGCGTCGTTCACTCCACCCAGCCGTTGGCCAACCACCCACCGTCCACCACGAAGGTCTCGCCATTCACCCAGTCCGCTTCGTCACTGGCGAGGAAGATAGCGGCCGCCGCCACGTCCTCCGGCGTGCCCATCCGCCGATTGGGGGTACGGGCCACGATTCGGTCCTTAGGAAACAGTCCGCGCTTCACCAGATCGTCCTGGAGGGCGGTACGGATAAAGCCAGGCGCGATGGCGTTGACTCGGAGGCCGCGCGGTCCCCATTCTACGGCCAGCGATTGAGTGAAGGCCATGATTCCCCCTTTGCTCGCGCCATAGGCGGCCCGCATGGGAAGCCCTGTCTTGGAGGTGAGCGAGGCAATGTTGAGAATGCGCCCGCTCCCCTGGCCCAGCATCACCCGTCCAGCGGCCTGGGCGCAGAGAAAGGGGCCGGTGAGATTGGTATCGATTACCCGCTGCCATTCCGCCAGTTCCAGTTCCTCGGTCGGGCGCACCAGCCCCACCCCCGCGTTGTTGACCAGGATATCAAGACGGCCAAACCGTTCGACCACCGCGTCGACCATGGCCCGCACCGCCGCCGCGTCCCGCACGTCTCCGGGAAGGGCCAGCGCATCGGCGCCAATCTCCTCCGCCACTGCTCTCAGCGGTCCCTCGCTCCGGCCTGAGAGCGCCACTTTCGCGCCCTCACGGCCGAAACCCACCGCGATAGCCCGGCCAATCCCGCTTCCCGCGCCCGTGACCAACGCTACTTTTCCCGCCAGCCTACCCATGTTCGGTGCTTCCTTCCCATGACCGCTCGCCGGCGAGGCCGGCATGTACAGTGTATACATCAGGATAGCGGTTTCCCTGGCCTGATATGCTACGATTTAAGCTTGCATCCGTACCTCCCGAGTGGAAAGTGAGATACCCGCGTGCCCAAAACCCGTTTCGATTTGGTAATGATGGATCTCGATGGAACCCTGCTGGACGAACATTCCCGGGTAACGGCGCGCACACGGGCCAGCCTGGAGCAAGCCAGCGCGGCCGGGGTCGCGATTGCCGTGGCGACCGGACGCAGCTATGCCCTGGTCCGCTATTTTACCGAGGGCCTACCCCTAACCGGGCCGCAAATCACCTATAACGGCGCCGTGGTCGTCGATCCGGTTACGGGGAAGCCCACCTACTTGCAAGCGGTTCCCACGGCGTTCGTAGGCCCGGTGCTGGCCTTCCTGCGCGAGCGCGATATTTTCTCCTGCTACTATACCGAGGACACGATCTTCATCGAGGGGCACGCGCCGCTGGAACGGGCCCTGGTGCCGCCGGACTTCCCCAACCAGCCGGTGGTGGTGGACGATCTGATGAGCCTGGTGCATCTGCCATGCCTCAAGCTGGTCGCGGTGGCCAGGCCCGACGGTATCGCCCGGCTGCGACCGCCGGCCGAGGCGGCTTTCGGCCTGGATCTCTACGTCACCCAGACCGCGCCTGTGTTGTTAGAGTTCCTGCATCCCGCCGTCTCGAAAGGGGCCGCCTTGCGCGAGGCCGTGGCCTATCTTGGCTTGGATCCCGCCCGCGTGATCGCCTTTGGCGATGGGCACAACGACATCGGACTCTTGCAAGCCGCCGGGACGGGGGTGGCGATGGCGAACGCGGATCGGGAGGTGCGCGAGATCGCCGATCTGGTGGCGCCCGCGAATACCGAGGATGGGATCGCCCAGGTGCTCGACCAGATACTCTGGGAGTAACTCGCCAGCCTATTACGCCTGATAGACGATCTCCCCTCCCACGATGGTGGTATGCACTTGAAGATCGGGGGTAAGCAGCACCAGGTCGGCCCGTGCTCCGGGGACGAGCGAGCCCCGTTCACCTTCCAGGCCAAGCAGGCGGGCCGGGGTGCTGGTCATGGCCGGCAGCGCCTCGAGGAGGCTCAGGCCGCCGAAACGCATATAGCGGCGGAGGGCCTCGATCGGGGAGAGACCGCTGCCCGCCAGGCCGCCGTCGCGCCGGCGAACCGTCTCACCATCCCAGGTTACCTGCTGCCCCAGCATGGCGTAGTCGCCAGGCGGACAGCCCGCGACCGAGACTGAATCGGTGACCACCACCACTCCATGGGTGCCCTTGGCGCGTACGGTAAGGCGGATCGCGGCCGGATGGATGTGATAGCCATCAGGAATGATCCCCGGAGTCAGATCGTCGTGGTCCAGGGCCGCGCCGGGGAGGCCGGGCGCCCGGTGCAGGAATGGGACCATGGCGTTGAAAAGGTGGGTTGCCATCCGGGCGCCGGCTCCGACGGCGGCGGTTGCCTGAGGATAGTCGGCCCCGCTGTGGCCCAGGGAAGCGATTGCTCCGGCGGCCACGATGGACGCGACGGCGCCGTGGTTTCCTGGGGCTTCCGGCGCCACGGTCACCATGCGGACGGTCGCTCGCGACACCCGCTGAATACTTTCCCACTCCGCCACATCGAAAGGACGGATGTTGGCGACCTGGTGTGCTCCGTGATAATCGGGGTTAAGCCACGGTCCTTCCTGGTGCGTCCCCAGGATCGAGGCGCCCCTCGGCGGCGTCTCCACGGCCGCCGCGATGGCCGCCAGGCAGGCGAGGAGCCGGGGGGCTTGAGAGCTGACAATGGTGGGCAGCACGGCGGTGCAGCCATATTGAGGCAAGCACGCGGCCAGGTCGGTAATCGCCGCGAGGGTTCCCGTCTGCACGTCGTGACCACCGAAACCGTTACATTGCATGTCAATCAATCCGGGGATCAGCAACAAGCCGTCGCCATCCAGGCACGATTCGCCCGTGACCTCCGATCCACCAGGCTCGACGGTGGCGATTCGCTCGCCCATTACCCGCAGGGTTCCACCAGGAATGATCCCTTCCGGGATGAAGATATCCGCCTTGGTAATCAACATGCTCGCGGTTTCCTCCTTGAAATGCAGTGTACCCAGGATTGGCGCCCCCGCCCCGCCTCGACTGATGTATCTTGAAAGGCAAGCATACAGGCGAGTGACAGCGGCCCCGCAATGGAAGGGTCAGCCCGCGCGCCGAAGGAAAGGCCAGAGTAATGGCGGATGTGACAATTACCCCCAAAAAGAATGGTCCCTACTATATCAAGGGCACGATCCGCGTGACCTTGCCGGATGGCCAGGAACTGGTGACCGAGGAGGAGACCTGGCTGTGCCGGTGCGGCGGCTCGGCGAACAAGCCGTTCTGCGACGGCACGCACAAGCGGATCGGCTTCCAGGCGGACGAGGGGGCGGCGGGCGCCGCGACGGAGTAGCACGCACGGGGAAAGCGAGTGGTACGTGGTGGATCTCGAATCGGTGGCGGAGCGTCCGCTCTTTGATGTTTTGGTCCGCGGGCGGTCGTCGATCGACCTCACCTTTCTGGGTCTACCCCACCTGCCGCGGCTGGGCGAGGAATATCACGCGACCGGATTCGCGATGAACCCCGGCGCCTCGTTCATCAACGCCGCCGCCACCGCCCGCCTTGGTTTACGCACCGGCTACGCCACTGATCTTGGGAACGATTTTTGCAGCCGCTATATCCATGATCAGCTCAAATCAACCGGGATCGACGAGCGGTTCATCCACTTTCATGAGCAAGATCTGACCGAACTAAGCGTCGGACTCTCGTTTCCTACCGATCGGACATTTATCACCTGGGACGCCGCCGAAGGCTGGGAGGATCGCGGAGTCTTGATCGACGACTTGCGCCGGAATGTCGTGCGCTGCATTTTTACCCACGTCCCTTTAAGCCCGGACGTCCATGCCGAGGTTCGTCGCCAGGGCATCCCTGTGTGCGTCGATTCATTCTGGCAAATTGACTACTTGCACTCGGATCGGGTGTGGCAATCCATCGAGCAGGCCACGATCTTCATGCCCAACTTGATCGAGGCGTTCGAGATCACCGGAACCGACACGGCCGAGGACGCGCTCGCCCTCCTGAGTAAACGAGTGCCCATGGTCGCGATCAAGCTGGGGGCCGCGGGGGCGATCGGAAGCCATCACGGGCACATGTATCGGGTGCCCGCCCTGAAGGTCGAGGTGGTCGACACTACGGGCGCTGGGGACAATTTCGATGCCGGGATGATCTACGGTCTCTTGCGCGATCTCCCGTTTCCCGAATGCCTGCGCTGTGGTGTGGTGGCCGGCAGCCTGTCCACGCGCCAGGCGGGCGGGGTGGAGGGCAGCGCCACCGCCGAGGAGATGGTGGCCGGCCTGCTTGCGCTTGGCCCTACCGAGAGCGAGGAGTAACGGGTCGGACAGGAGGCGAAAGCCTCTGCCTGCCCGCCTGAATATTCAGGCAAAACCGCGAAATACCGCACGTTTGTTCCAATGCTGACAGCTTTTGTCAGGGTCTACGTGATAAGGTAAATACACCATGAAGGCAGCTCGACTCCTGGCGATTACCTTGCTTCTCCAGGCACGAGGAAAGCAAACGGCCCGAGACTTAGGGCGGGTGCTTGAGGTTTCGGAACGGACGATCTACCGAGATATCGCGGCTCTTGGCGAGGCGCGGGTGCCGGTGGTGGCGGAGCCGGGACCAGAGGGCGGATTCTGGTTGGCCGATGGGTATCGAGTGGATCCCACGGTATTTTCGGGCGATGAGGCGGTGTCGCTGGCGATTGGAGGAGCCATCCTTAGCGGGATCCGTGATGTAGCTTTGTCGGCCACCATCCAGCAGGCATTGGCCAAGGTTGAGGCGGCGTTGCCCCCGGAGTTCAGGGAGAGCGTGCGCGCGGGGCGCGAGCGGTTCCTCTTCGACCAGATGCCCTGGTACAGGGAGGCGAGTGAACCGGACGCGCATCTGCCGATCTTGCGTTCAGCGGTTCTTCATGGCAGGCGAGTTCGGCTGCTCTATCAGAGCCGGAGCGCCGCGGACAGTGAGGAGCGGGATGTCGACCCGCTCGGGCTCGTGTGTAAGGCGGGAACATGGTACCTTGTGGGATTCTGCTTGCGTCGAGGCGCGTTGCGCACCTTCCGGTTACGGCGAATCGCGCGCATGGAGTCGCTCGCGCTCCCCCGTGCCTCATACCCAGATTTTGACCTGGCTCGTTACTGGCACGACACTCGGTCGCTCGTGGAGGCTCGCCGGCCCTTCCCCGTGGTGGTGTGGGTTGACCGGACTTGCGCCGAGGAGTTGCTCGATCGGCCGCTGACCATTGTCCGGAGTGAACGATTTCCCGACGGTTCACTGGTGGCCGACCTTGATCTTGAATCCTTTGACCAAGCACTACGCTTTGCCTTGAGTTGGGGCGCGGGCCTGGAAATACGTGGCCCCGCCCACCTGCGTGAGGCGGTCGTCCGCGAAGTATCGGGGATGGCCGCGCGCTATTCTCCCGCTCTAGCCGGCAACCTCGCCCTCTAAACCCTTACTTTCCCTGTTTCCCGCTCCGCGACCATGCTATAGTAGCGTGGCTGGACCATAGGCCCAGGATTCGATAGGGGGAGGGGTTCCCGATGACTGGCGGCCTGTCGCGCCGGCGGCGCTTACTGGCGCCGGCGGTGTTGCTGGCGATAGTTGGCGCCATGGTATCCCCCGCGCGGGCTCGCGTGATTCTCCCCGATGCGCCACCCCACATATCGCTGGTCATCAGCGTGCCGAGTAATCCTCTGGTGCGTTATGGGGTTGATGCCGTGCAGCAAGTGGTGCGAACCACCGATGGCGGCACCACCTGGAGTCCCGTGCTGAGCCCCGGAGACGCCCAGGCGCCGGATCCGTCGTCACCCGGCGGTTGTTTGCCGGGAACCTACGATCGGGTGACCTTCCTGGCCATTAACCCACTCAACCCTAAGGGCCTCTATGTGGGGACGGACGGGGTCCTCGGGGATTACCTCGACAATGGCTGTGGGAATGCCCCAGGTGGCTTGTTCTTTACCCCCACCGGTCTGGCCCCGTTCTCCGCCCTGAACTCCGGTCTCCCCGCGAACGCGGACGCTCGCGGCGGCGGGACGGCGTGGGGCGTCCAGGCGATTACCTTCGATCCAGGTAATCCACGGACGATGTATGTTCAGACCGATCCTTCCTTTCTGGCCGTATCTGGGGCCGGGAAGCCCGGTTATCCCACCGGTCCTGGGGTCTACCGCTCCGTGGATGGAGGCGCTCAGTGGGATGCCGCGTTCGGCGGCATCGCGGTGAGCCCGTGCCAGTTCAGTCCGTGCCGGTACCCGGGAAGTCTGGCCATTAATCCGGCCCAGCCGCGGAACCTCTTGCTGGCCGTCCCCACTGGTCTCTATCGGTCCGCGAATCAAGGCATCGGCTGGCAGCTTGTCGCAAGCCTGGGGGTGACCAATCCTGCCCGTCTGCTCGTCCGTTTCGACCCGTACGATCCTTTGCTCGCGTACGTGGTTACTGACCAGGCCGTCTATCGTACGGGGGACGGTGGCCGGAGCCTGGCCCAATTGCGGGCCTCCGCCTCTCCGGCGCCGGCTCAGGTCCTGGATGTGTCCTT
>DATBTL010000101.1:0-10066 GCA_036559345.1 Chloroflexota bacterium
GCCGGCTTCTTCCACAGCTACTATCTGGTGACCCTGGCGCCCGCTATAGCGGCGCTGGCCGCCATCGGTTTGGTGACCCTCTGGCACGAGTATCTCCAACATCGGTCACCAACGAACTGGCGTGGTTGGCTGCTTCCCCTCGCGCTCGTGGTCACCGCGATTGCCCAGGTCCACATCCTGAGTGGCTACCCCGCCTGGAGCCGCTGGATGGCGCCGCTGGTGCTGGCTGGCACGATTATCCCGGCCCTGGGATTGGCGGCGGCCCGATTCCGTCCGCGCCGCCGATTGCGCCTCTGGGTACCGTTCACGGCGGCGATGGGCTCCCTGGCCTTGCTCGTGGCGCCAACGGTCTGGGCGGCCAATACGGTCAGTACGGTTGGTGGGGGTATTCCGTCCGCCGGACCCAGTGTCCAGAGCGGCAATGGTGGGGGCGGAGGCCCAGGTGGGTTTGGCGGTCAGGGTGGGTTCGGCGGCGGCCCGGGCAATCCGCCATCTGCCGGGCCGGGCGGCGGTGGACCAGCGGGCCAGCCGGCAGTCGGGGTCACAACCGGCCAAAAGCTCTCGGGCAGCACAGCCGGGCAGGCCCTGGGCGGCGGGCCCGCCGGTCAAATGCCTACGGGCAGCGGGGGCGATAACTCGAGCGTCGACACCCAACTGCTGAACTACCTCCTCAAGCATCAGGGCTCGACCTACTATCTGGTCGTGACCTCGAACTCCAACAGCGCCGCGCCGTACATCATCAAAACGGGCAAGCCCGTGATGTCGCTCGGTGGCTTCGGCGGCAACGACCCCATCCTTACCCTGGCCCAGTTCCAGGACCTGGTGAAGGGTAACAAGGTACGCTACGTGCTCGGCGGTGGTGGTGGCGGTGGCGGTCAGGGAAGCAGCTCGTCGGTGACCCACTGGGTGCAAACGGCATGTACGGCGGTTCCCTCCAGTAGCTACCAGAGCACGACCACAAGCAACTCGTCGAGCGCCGCGTCGACCAGTGGGTTGGCCAGGGGCTTTGATGGTGGCTCGTCACTTTATGATTGCGCAGGCGCCTGATCGCTCCCTAACCGAGATCGAGAGAGGTAGCCCATGGTCCGGACCGACTCGCGCAACCGCCTTCTTTTACCCGCCGCTCCGCGATCTGGCGTATACTGGCGCCAATGTGAGTGGCCAGGTATCGCTGGCGCGTTTGAAGCGGAGTTCTACAATGCCGGAAACCAATGAATTTGGCGAGTACATCGTCCCAAGCGTGGCGCTCGAACCGTATACGCTCATATTCGACCTGGAGCGGCAACGGCCAGTGATCCGCGTCCAAGGCATCCTTCCTTTACCGATCGGCGCCGAGATCGAACTGCCCGAGCCCAACCTCAGCGCGGCCGTAGTACAGGTGCGGCTAGTAGCTGGCAATGAAGGCATGGCTGCCGCTCTTTGCCTCGATGTGCGGATCCCACCCGCGTACTGGGGCGAGCGGGATGAAATGATGGAGGAAGCGGTAGCCGAGGCGGAGGAAACGGTAGCTGACGCGCGGGAAGCCGTGGCTGAGGGCCGGGAAAGTCTGGCCGAGCAGTTAGAAATAGTCGTTGAATGATACCCGCGCGAATCAGTGTCGATCCATCGCTTCGGAGGCAATAAACGAGGGACTTGTCGCCGCGATGAATACCTCGACCAGTTCCGGATCAAACTGTGACCCCGCGCCGGCCTGGCGCGCCAACTCGGAATTCGCAACGGCCGAGAGTACCAGGATCGGCACCTGGGCACCATATTGCTGACGAGCCCCGGCAACCATCGCGGCCCCGCCTACGGTCGGGAGAAGCCAGTCAACGATCATTAGCGGGGCATTGGCGCGCGCTTCACGATGTACGCGCCAAGACTCCCGCCAGTGACCTATCCTTATCAAACTCTTAGCTGATTCTTAGGGTCTACGGACGCCGCGAGGCGTATGCTGTAAGGGTTGAGGGTACGCACCCTACGCAACCATGATTATCAACGCGCCGACCCACCGAGTAGGGAGACCATCATGACCAATCCACCCGCAAGAATCCGGCGCGGTACCTTTCTCCTGGGAGCATTGGCTGCCGGCATGGCGCCGCTGACCGGCGTGGGTGGGGCGCTCGCCGCGAGCACGGTCATTCCGACCAGATCGGCGGCCAGTCTCGGCCCCCTGATCAACATCCCGCAGACCTGGAACAATTGTGGACCGGCGGCGATCGCCGAGGTGCTGGCCTACTGGGGGATCGCGCGTACCCAGGCCGCGGTACAGTCTGTGTTGCGGGTAGACGGCTACTCAACCGGCATGACCCCCTATGGCGTTCCCGCCTACGCGCGTTCGGTCGGCCTGCGGACCAGCATGGGAGTTGGCGGCGCGGAGAAGTTGGTAAAGGCGATGGTCGCCAATGGCTTCCCGATTATCGTGCATCAGGTCGTGAGCCTGTCCGACCCGGTGGGACATTGGCGGCCCGTAGAGGCATTCGACGATCGCCAGGGCGTGTTCGCGACCAGCGATCCCTATCTCGGGGCCGATTACCGCATCGGGTATGGTGACTTCGCCGCCATGTGGGCCCAACGCGGGTACGCCTTCATGATCCTATACCCGGCGTCGCGACAAGGGGTGCTCAACCACATCCTCGCCGCGTCCGGCTGGAACAAGACAGCGGCCTTTACGCGGGACCTGGCCCTGTTACGCGCCTACCAACTCGATGCGAGTCCGGTCGACAGCCCGCAAAGCGCCAGATCCGGCTATCGGTACCTGGGTATGGCCTGGGATGCGGCGCATCTGGGGCAGCGCGCCGCCACAAACACCTACCTGGACCTGGCGACGCGGGCGGGCGCGAATCCGATCGAGGTCCGCTGGATCCGCGATCAGATCGCCTGACGGAGCAAGAGGCATCACTTTTTGCCGTCACCCACGCGGGGGCGCCTCACCAGCCGAACGAAGAGCAAAATGTAGGGTAAATGGATCCACGAGGGATATGTCACCGACTATAAAGTTTCGTCGTGGCATACTTGGATCATGGACGGGCATACCGGCTCGCGCGCGGCTGGAGCGCGCTGGACGCGAAAAATGAGAGGCCGCTTGGATTATACGTCCAGGCCACGTCATACCAGACCGGCAGCTACTCGGGTGCGGGATTCGCGGCGGCGACGCGCCAGCCGGGTCGCTCTGCCGTTCATCGGTATCGCGGTGCTGCTCGTGTTGGTTCTGCGTCTTCATGCCGGGACGTCATCGACGGGCACCCTGCCCCGCCCCGCCACGGGATCGGGAACCGAGGGTCAATCGCCACGACAAGTGGTACCCTCGGCCGCCGCGCTGAGCACCGGCATCACTCCGCGGGCATGCCTGATCTTCGCTCCCTTGCACGGCAATCTTCATCACGTCGTATTCATCGATCCTGGTCATGGCGGTCGGGATCCAGGCGCCTCGGGCGTCACCTCCAGCGGCGCCACGATTTACGAGAAGGATGTGACCCTGGCGGTGGGACTCGATGTGTCAACGCTCCTGCGTGACGAGGGCTACACCGTCGTGCTCTCCCGAGACACGGATTCGCTCGTGACACGCACGTTGCCGGGAGATCTGAACGGCAAACTGCTCACCGCCGCCGGTGAACATCGCGACCTTGTGGCCCGCGTGGCCTGCGCGAATGCCGCCCATGCCCAGGCGCTGGTTGCCATCCATTTCGATGCGTACGGCGATCCTTCGGTCAACGGCGCGGAGACTCTCTACGACAACGCGCGTCCTTTTCGCGCCGCCAATCGGCGCCTGGCCACCCTGGCGCAAGCAGATGTCGTAGCGCGGTTACGCGCGGCAGGCTGGGCGGTACCCGATCGAGGCGTGATCGATGACCTCACCGCCGGCACTCCCGCGCTTACCACCGAAGGTACGGTCTACGGGCATTTGCTGGAACTGGGCCCCGCCGCGTCCGGATGGCTGAAGTTTCCCAGCGCGATGCCCGGTATTTTGGCTGAGCCCCTGTTCCTGACCCACCCGGCGGAAGCGGACGTGGCGGCGAGCACACAAGGGCAGCGCGTGATGGCGGACGGCCTGGCGCGGGCAATCAGCGCCTTTTTCGCCCCGCCCGCCAAGGGTGCCGCCTAGTGGATCATGCCGCTGGTGCTGCTTCCTTAACGAGGATTCCTTGGCTATCTTCAGGGCGAAGACGCGCGCCCCAGTTGGGAGGAGAAGAACTGATTATTGTGCAGGTGCCAGGGATCATCTGGCCGTATAGCCAGGGCCTTCCGAGTCCAGAGCAATGCATCGCCTACTCGCCCTACCTGGAAGAGGGCGTTGGTGTAGTGGATCAGCCAATCATAGGCGTAGGTCATCGGATTCACGATCGCCAGGGTTTCCGGGATCGGGAGGCCGTGCCCAAGCTGGGCCCAATGGACGACCTTTGGCCAGTCCTGTAGATAATAATAGGTTTCGGCGAGGCCAAAATAGGCATCTGGCCAGGTGGGGAGCAGGCGCAGGGCATCGAAATCGCTGTCGAGCGCCGCCTGATAGCGCTTTTCTCGGCGATATAGACTCGATAGCAAGTTTTGCGCCAGATATTTCTCGTCCAGCCAGGCGGCGAGCCGCAGATAGCGCTGGAGGTGGCTGAAGGCCATGGTCAGGTTGCCCGCCGAGGCGTAGTCGCGGGCCAGGTAATAGAGGGTACGCGGCTCCGGCTTTGGCTCGGTGGCGGCGAGTTCGGCTTCCAGGAGCTCGATGTTGCGTTGGAGCTTCTCCTCGCTCCGTTCGACCTCCGGGTGATGCTCCACCTGGACGCCCGCCGCGCGCGTGCTGGTCCACGGCGTATCGGTGATCAGCACCTCATGAATCCGGCCCACCCAGCGGGAGGCGTGGTTGTTCCGCACGCACCGTTCGCGCCAATACTCGCAGGTGATGTTGCCGTGCGGATCGCGGCCCACCACGTAGCGCCAGTAGACGCTGCCCACGTTCGGGGCCACCGTTGCCAGCTCGGACCGAATCGTCTCGGCGCCGATCACGATGTCGTCGGCATCGAGCCAGCCGATCCACTCGGCGGTCGCCCGGTCGAAGGCGAATTGACGGGCAGCCGCGAAGTCGTGAACCCAAGGAAAATCGTAAACCTTCTCGGTGAAGCGCGCGGCGATCTCCCTCGTCCGATCGGTCGAGCCGGTATCCACGACGACAATCTCGTCCACCGCGCCCGCGATGCTCTCCAGGCAGCGGGCCAGAACGCGCTCTTCATTTTTCACGATCAAGGCGATAGCGACGGTCATTGGCTCTCCCCTCAGAGATTGATCGCGGCATGCACCGAGTATACCCGCCGGATGGTTCCGCGCCGCGACACCGCTCTCCCCGCTGAGGCTATCAGGCAATCTCCCAGTTCCGAGAGCACGTCTCCCAAGATATATCTGGCCTTCAATGGAAGTGCTACATTGGTACTATCGGAACGATGTCAACGAGCAGGGAGAAGGGGTTCCTCGTGGCTCGGACCCGTGGTGAACGTATCTTGTATAGGCATCTTGAGGAGCGATCGCACCCCTGGCGTCGCCAGTTGTGGTTGCGGGGCCGGAACATGACCGTGGGCCAACTCGTAGCTACCATGCGGGCAAATCATCTGGCCCCGGAACAGGCAGCCATCGACCTTGACCTACGTGGCGCCCCGGATAATCAGCATTTTGCCTACGCGCGTACACGGGCTGGTCGTGGTAACCAAAAACCCAGCTGATTTTGAGGCTCTGCATAGACAGTTCACTGAGCACCTCGGCATCTTTGCTGTCTACCAGGACAATGATGCTCGTGATATGTCCTACGAGGATATTGCACAATCGATAGCCAATATCGTTGCCGCTGAAATCCCAATCCCTGGAAGGTTCCATATTCTCAACCAGTGGCGGTACTGATCTACTAACCTCTCACTTCCCCTCAAGGGTACGTCTCTCGCTATCCTTAACAGGTGTGTTTCGGTGGAATCATGGCGAGGAGGAATAGTTCATGGCGCGGCAGCGGGTTGGATTCATTGGCATCGGGGTGATGGGGCAGCCGATGTGCCTCAATCTGCTCAAGGCGGGATTTCCCCTTACCGTCTATTCGCGCCGCCCGGAGTCGGCGGCCGCAGTGGCGGCGGCGGGCGCCACGCGGGTGGCCAGCCCAAGGGCGGTGGCCGAGGGATCGGACGTGGTGATCACCATGGTCACCAGTTCGCCCGACGTGGAGGCGGTGGTGCTGGGTCCGGATGGGGTATTGGAAGGATCCCGCGAGGGGCTGATCCTGGTCGATATGAGCACGATCGCTCCCGCCGTGGCCCGCAGGGTGGCCGAGGCGGCGGCGGCACGGGGAGTGGCTATGCTCGACGCCCCGGTGAGCGGCGGCTCGCAGGGGGCGGAGGCGGGGGCGCTCTCGATCATGGCGGGCGGAGACGCCGAGGTGTTCGCCCAGGTTTTACCCATTTTCCAGGCCATGGGCGCGGCGGAGAAGATTTTCCACGTCGGATCGAGCGGGAGCGGGCAGGTGGTCAAGCTGATCAACCAGCATCTGTGCGGGGTGATTGCCGCCGCCGACGCCGAGGCGTTCATCCTGGGGGTCAAGGCGGGGGCCGACGTGGCGACCATGGCCAAGATCATCGGGGTGAGCAGCGGCGGCAATTGGCAGCTTGCCAATCCGGTGGCCTTGCGCGCCTTTACCGGCACCTTCGAGCCGGGCTTCTTCACCGACCTCCTGCTGAAAGATCTGGATCTGGTCCTCGAACTGGCGGCCGAGCAGGGCGTGGCCACTCCTTTGGCCGAGAAGGCGCGGGCCCTCTACGAGCGGGCGCGGGCGGCCGGCTACGGTCGCCGTGACTACACCTCGGTGTTCGCTCCCCTGGAGGAGGACGCTGGGGTGAAGGTGCGCGTGGCGGCGAAGTAGAGTAACGTCGAACCTCAACAGGCAGGCGCTTCCGCCGGGAACCGAAGCCCCTGCCTGTTTTCTTCTTCCTCGCGGAATGCCGCCGTGGTACTACTCGATCTGGCGACCCTGGGTGCGATGGGCATCGTACCGAGCTGGCCGGGAGAAGAGATCATGCCGCCCCAACCGATGCTGGCCCAGACTCGCACGGTCCTGGACGCCTGGCTGATTGAGCGTGGGGCGGGCCACGCTCAATCAGGTAGCGGCTGTCCTTCATAACGGCGTCACCATGCTTGACCTCATTTTTGCTTGCGGACGCCTGGGCGCCATCCTCGCCCCCCTGAACTGGCGGCTCGGCAGAATGCACCACGACTTCAGGCGCCTCCGTTGGGAGGGCTGAAGGGGATAGACCAGCGGGCGGAGATCCCGGCTCGGCTACGCTAGCGCAGCCTAAATACGGCTGCGTCTCGTACGTGTGAGCGAGGGTGCCTTTTAGGGGCGCGGGTCTCCGGAGCCACCCTAGCCCAGTCGGCAACCGCACGAGCCACCTGACGATCCGTGGCCGCGCCAAGCGGGCCTGGAGACCCGCGCCCCTGGATCTCGACTCCGTAGCCGGCATCCCGCTCACGGACTTGCGGCGCATCCCCTGAATACGGGCAGGCAAGGATATGCTTAGATCCCAGGAAAAGCGGGCGATAGGGTGTACCGCAGGCGCTCGGTCACGCTCCGCAACGCCTCCGGATTGTTGTCGTGCCGCTTCCGGATGGAAGCCAGGGCCCGCAACTCATATTCCACCGCGTAGACGCGGAGGCGGGCCGGGAGGCTGGACACCCGGAACAGATCGGGATAGGCGCGGCGCAGGGCCGGGATCACTCCGGTGAGCGATTCGGCGCGCGCCTGCTCCTCGGATAGGCCGGCCACCGCGAAGAGTTGGGGATAGTGGAGGAAGCGGAGGATCTGGTCCAGTTCCCAGTCGGGGGCGGCGGCCCAGGCCCGCTCGAAGTCCAGCAGGCCGCTAATCCGCCCGTGCTGGACATGGATGTTGCCAAAGTGCAGGTCGCCATGGGTGAGGCTGGGATAGCTGCCGCCCAGGGAGGCGCTGTCGTGACTCAGGGCCCGCTCGGCCTGATCCAGCAGGCTCGCCTCGGCATTGGCGGCCTCGCGGGCGGTTTGCAGGGCATGGGCGGCGCGGCGGACGTGAATGGCGGCCCAGGTCTCGCCCTGGCGGGGGCGGGTGGGGTCACCGAACCCATCCAGGCGGATGCCGTGCATCGCCCGCATCATCCGCGCCAATTCCTCCAGATACCCAGCGCGTTCCGCTTCGTCCGCCGTTTCCCACCGGGCCAGCAGGCTCTCGCCGGGGACATAGGTCTGGATCACGTACTCGTGCGGGATCAGGCGGCTCATCCCCTCGTAGGCGATGGTGCGTGGGACCGGGACCACGTCGCGCAGCATGGCCAGCACCCGTTGCTCGCGATCGAGTTTCCCATGCTCCTCCGGGCGCAGATTCACTCGCAGCACGTACTGGCCGTCCACCAGATAGCTGGCGTTGATCTGTCCGCCGGGCAGCGCCTCAACGCTGGTCCGTCCCAAGCCGTGCCTGCCAAGGATCCGCGCGATGGTATGCATGGGAATGGTGATGGGCAAGGATGTGTCCTCTTTCCGCGTATCCGATGTACGGGCCGCGCGCCGGACCTCAGCGGTCCCGGCCGCCTTCCTCCAGCAGCCGTTGCCGGCTCTCCCAGCGCTCCTGGAGCGCGGCGCGCATGGCCAGGCGCGCTTCGTCGCGGAGCGCCGCGCGCATGTCGGGCGGATACTCCTGGATTACTTGCTCGATGTGGCACAACAGTTGCTCGAACTGCTCCACGAAGTCCTCGTCGATCGACATCCCGATTCCGGATTCCACTATGGTAGTGACATGGGAGTGATCATAGCATGACTGAGGAGGATTGCCCGCATGAGCCGTGAAATTCTCGATTTACCGCCGCCGCCGTTCGACCGGCAACTGCCCTATGGGCCGCTGCCGCTCCAGTTTGGTGAACTGCGCCTGCCCCCAACCGCGCCGCCGCATCCGCTGGCGATCCTGATCCACGGCGGCTTTTGGCGTGTCCGCTACGACGTGCGCCATCTCGGCCATCTGGCGACCGCCCTCACCGCCGAGGGGATCGCGACCTGGAGTATCGAGTACCGGCGGATCGGCGACAGTGGAGGCGGCTGGCCCGGCACCTTTCTGGACGTGGCCGCCGCCGCCGATCACGCGCGGACTTTGGCGCCGATCCACGGCCTGGATTTGGGGCGGGTGATCGCGGTGGGCCACTCGGCGGGCGGCCAGCTGGCGTGCTGGCTGGCCGCCCGCTCGCGCATCGCCGTCGGCAGCCCGGTGCGGGTGGGCGATCCGCTGCCCCTCCACGGCGCGCTCTCTCTGGCTGGGGTGGTTGATCTGCGTGCGGCCTGGGAGTTGGGATTGAGCGACCAGGTAGTGGAGCAGTTGCTCGATGGCGATCCGGACACCGTCCCGGAACGCTATGCCGCGGCCTCGCCCTATGATCTCCTGCCGCTGGGAACCCGCCAGATCTTGATGCACGGCACCGACGATGACATCGTGCCCTTCGAGATGAGCGAGCGTTATGCCGCCCGAGCACGGGAAGCGGGAGATCGTGTGGATCTGGTGACCTTGCAAGGAATGGGCCACTTCGAGCCTGTCGACCCGCGATCCGCTGCCTGGCCGGCCGTACGGGACGCGGCGCGGACCCTGCTCGCCTGAAGCAGTCCGATCACGCGGGCATGGGGCGGAGGATCCAATCCTCCGCCCCATGCCCGCGTGTCGCCTTCCTTCCTTCCTACAGTTGACGAGGGATCCAGGTCGCGCCGCCATTGCCAGTGGTCAGGAGCATCCCCGTGCGGGTGCCGGCGGACAGCGAGAGGAAGACGGTGCTGGCCAGCCAGCCTTGCTGGTCACTGGTGAACGAGATACCAGTGGAACTGAAATCGAGATGGGGAATGGGAGGCGAGGTGTGCCAGGTATGACCGCCATCGTGCGTGCTGCCGAGATAGGTCTGGCCGGCTCCCCCGCACGGCGGGCACCCGCTGACCAGAAAGGCCGTGTCGGCACTCACCGCATCAAGTTGGATCCCTTCGCCATCGGCCCCTTGTGGGACGCCGGTTGTAGCAATCGGCGCCGGGCCGCCGCCCGCCGAGGATAGGGCTACCACGGCGCGCCAATGCGCT
>DATBTL010000102.1:0-7503 GCA_036559345.1 Chloroflexota bacterium
GGGGCCGATCGCGTCCAGCCAAATCAGAGGCGGCTCCCCGCCCGCGGGCCGAGCGGCAATCGCTATTCCCACCACTGCCTCACCGCTTTCGGCCATCCCCGCCACCGATCCGTCTTCATACAGCAATATCCGCGCGGCGGAGTAGTTCAGGAGCGGATCACGCTCCAGAAACAGCCGCGCGCGTTGCCTCATGGCACTTGAAGAACTGGGGGCGGGAATCAGGGCGGTGCTCATCGATTCGCCTTTCGATCAGGTCACGCTCTCTTGGTCAGTCTCCGGCACCGCTCGCCGGCCGCGAACAGTGGGTCGTACTCCTATGGTACGCCAACCGGCGAGCATGTGCCGTCTTCCACCGAACCACCTTTGTCGTCGAATATTCGAATCGGCGCCTTGACAGGCACGCTTTCTGAGCGTATAGTCAGATAGGATCGTGGTACTCCAACGGGAGGCGACGATTTCAAGGTCTCCTCGTTAGGTGAGGCGGCCGCGTACATACAGGCTACTGAGGGGAAACGTCGAGAGACGCCAACACCTCAGACCAGGTCTCCCCGGCCTAAGGGGTGACTCAAAGTGGCTGGGCCTTCGGGCCCTACGGTACGCGGTGCTAAAGCTCAACGTGGGGTGAGGCTTCTTCGGGGTGTGTGGCTGCGGTCACCCGCTCTTTGCTCCCTCCCCACCCGGGCTCTCGCACCGTGTGTACGCGGCTTGCCGGAGTGAAGGGAGGTGAATGGTCGTCTATGGACGGTGCTAGTTGTAGCTCTCGGCTCCTGACCGTCGGGTCTGTCGCGATCGTTCGCCTATTCGCTCGTCCGCGGGGCCGCTAACCGGCCTCGTTCGAGTTCGCCGATTCGATCCGCGCTCAGGGGCCTGCTGTCGGTCATAGATTGACCCACGGCCCGAGCGGTCCAGTTCCTGTCCGTTTCAGGTTATCCACGTCATGCCGCGCCGCGCCGGCCGCGGTCCAGCCGGTATGTCTCATGTTCACACTGCGAGAAAGGTCTATGCGTTCCCACGGTAACCGAAAGGCGCCCGCCAAGCCTCCCAGTCCGCGCACGCGGGCTGCCAAACTCAGCGGTCGCCAGTCCACCTGGCCTGTTCACCCGGTACGCGCGCTCTCTCCGAACCCCTGACCCGTCGGGGGTGACCTCCTGAGCGTGCCTGCCACACGCTCATAACGGAGGTTCTCCGATGATCAACAATCTGCGCATCACTCCGCCCGTCACTGGCGTGTTGCCGCGCCGCGACGCGGTGCTTGACGACGCCCATCGCGGCGACATCGTCGGCGCCCTGGGCACCGTGCGCCTGCATGATACCGCGCCCCGGCGCACCTGGAAGACCCGCCTGCTCACCCTGCTGGCGATCATGGGCCCCGGCCTGATCGTGATGGTCGGCGACAACGATGCCGGGGGCGTGGCCACCTATGCCCAGGCCGGCCAGAACTATGGGACCAGCCTGCTCTGGGTGCTGCTGCTGCTCATCCCCGTGCTGATTGTCAACCAGGAGATGGTGGTCCGCCTCGGGCTGGTTACCGGGGTCGGCCATGCCCGCCTGATCATTGAGCGCTTCGGCAAGTTCTGGGGCGCCTTTTCGGTCGGGGACCTGTTCCTGCTCAACTTCCTGACCATCGTCACCGAGTTCATCGGTATCAGCCTGGCCATGGGCTACTTCGGTGTCAGCCCGTATCTTTCGGTGCCGGCCACCGCCGCCTTCCTGATCGGCTCTACGGTCACCGGCAGCTTCCGGCGCTGGGAGCGGTTCATGTATCTGCTCATCGCCGCCAACTTCCTGGCCATTCCGCTGGCCTTCATGGCCCATCCGCATGCCGGTCCCATCCTGCATGACACGCTGGTACCCGGCGTCCAGGGCGGCCTCAATGCCAGCGCCCTGCTGCTGATCATCGCCCTGGTAGGAACCACCGTGGCTCCCTGGCAACTCTTTTTCCAGCAGTCGAATGTGATCGACAAGCGGCTCACTCCCCGCTGGATGGCCTACGAGCGGGCCGACACCGTGATCGGCTCGGTGGTAGTGATTGTGGGCGCCGCGGCACTGATCATCGTCACCGCCTTCGCCTTCAAGGGCACCGCGCTGGTCGGGCAGTTCGCCGACGCGGGCACGACCGCCACTGGGCTCGCCCATCGCCTCAGCCCGCTGGCTGGGGCCGCTTTCGCCATCGTGTTGCTCAACGCCTCGCTGATCGGGGCGGCGGCGGTAACCCTCTCCACCACCTACGCCTTCGGCGATGTCTTCGGGATGAAGCACTCTCTGCATCGCTCCTGGATGGATGCGCGCGGCTTCTACGGCATCTACGCCGGGCTGGTGGTGCTGGCGGGGGGCATCGTGCTGATCCCCAAGGCGCCGCTGGGGCTGATGACCACCGCGGTGCAGGCGTTGGCCGGCATTCTGCTGCCCAGCGCCACGGTGTTCCTGCTGCTGCTGTGCAACGACAAGGCGGTGCTTGGTCCGTGGGTGAACCGCGCCTGGGTGAATATCCTGGCCAGCGTGATCGTGGGCACGTTGGTCGAACTCTCACTCATCCTGGCGACGGCGACGCTGTTCCCAAACGTCGATGTGACGCGGGTGCTGGTGGCGCTTTCCGGCGTCCTGGCGGCCGGCTTGCTGATCACAGGCGCTGTTTCGCTCCGGCGCCGCCGGAGCGACCAGACAGGCGCCGAGCCGGCGGTGGAGAAGGTCGGTTGGCGGATGCCGCCCCTGGCCGAACTGCCCCGTCCGGTGTGGTCCACGACGACCCGGATTGGGATGATCACTCTGCGCGGCTACCTGCTTATCGCCGTGCTGCTGATGGTGGTCAAGGTGGTACAGTTGGCTACTGGGCACTGACTCGCTAACCGGCTCCGGTTGTTCCAGTTCAGCGAGGGCTTTTTCTTTGGCTCCATCGGTAGCATTGTTCCTACGATGCGGAACGGGTACTCTATGAGCGAGTAATCAGATACAAAGGAGCACGGTCATTCTTCAGGACACCGCGGTAATCCCGATCGATCCGGAAGCCCTCGCCGCGGCGCTCGCCGCGATGCCGGCGGAGAGTCTGCTCAGCGTCGTGGTCCAGACCTTCGACGCGCTGGCCGATCCCACACGGGCCCGTATCGCCTTTGCCTTGAGTGCGGGGGAGTTGTGCGTACGAGATCTGGCGCTGGCGGTGGGGGTCTCGGAGTCGGCGGTCTCCCACCAGATGCGTCTGCTGCGGGACCGGCATCTCGTCCGCTCACGGCGCGATGGTACCACGATCTACTATACGATGGATGGCCATCATCTCTCGGTTCTGCTGCGCGAGGCGGATTACCACGCGGACCATGTGCATCAGGATCTACCCGATCACTCCTATCCCCGAGCCGACCCTGGCGCGTGACCCACGCGCGGTCCAGCATGGCTTGGGGTGATACTCTCGTCGATCGTGATACTCATGAACGCGGCGCGACTGGTCGGTTCCAAAAAAATGCAACCAGACAACCGCTAACTGGTTAGCCCAAGGATAGAGACATGCGGCATCGACACGATGGCGCGGAGGATCCGGCATCGATGCATGGCGGTCATGCCCATGAGGAAGACCACGATCATGACCATGATCACGGGCATGATCATCAACAGGCTCATGGAAGCAGGCTGGGCTGGCTGAAGGAGGCCATCCCATTCTTCCATGGCCACAGCCACGGGGAAACCAATGTCGACGATGCGCTGGAGGAGAGTGAACGCGGCCTCTGGGCGCTCAAGGTCTCCTTGGCGGGCTTGGGCCTCACCGCCGCGTTCCAGCTTGTGATCGTGCTAATCAGCGGCAGTGTCGGTCTGCTCGCCGACACCATCCACAACGCCTCCGACGCGCTCACCGCCATCCCCCTGGGGATCGCCTTCGTGCTGGGCAAGCGCCCGCCCACCCGCCGCTACACCTACGGCTATGGCCGGGCCGAGGACGTGGCGGGCGTGGTCATCGTGGCCATGATCTTTCTCTCCGCCTTGGTCGCGGCCTATGAGAGCGTGCAAAAGCTCGCGCATCCACAACCCCTCCACTATCTGGGCTGGGTCATGGGGGCGGCGGTGGTCGGCTTCGTGGGCAACGAAGCCGTGGCCGCCTTCCGCATTCGCGTGGGCCGGGAGATCGGCTCGGCGGCGCTGATCGCCGATGGCCAACACGCACGCGTCGACGGGCTGACCTCGCTCGCGGTCCTGGTCGGGGCGCTCGGTGTCTGGGCCGGGCTCTCCCTGGCCGACCCTCTGGTGGGGCTGTTCATTACCTTGGCTATCCTGTTTATCGTGAAGGACACGGCGTTGACGATGTGGCGGCGCCTGATGGACGCCATCGAGCCGGGGGTGGTGGACGGGATCGAGCGCGTGGCGGGGACCGTGCCGGGCGCGGAAGGCGTCCACGATGTCCGGGTGCGTTGGCTGGGCCACAAGCTGCAAGCCGAGTTGCATGTCACGGTGGATGAGGAGCTGCCGACGCGGGAAAGCCACCGTATCCTGGAGGAGGTCCGCCACGCCCTCCTCCACGCCCAGCCGCGCCTGGCGGTGATCAACGTACACGCGGATCCGTGCGGTCACGGGGGCGCCGATCCGCACTCCCCGACCGCTCATCACGCCCAGCCGCCTCATCCATTGGGCGTGGGAGACGAGGCGTACCAGCACACCGGAAGGGATCCGGGTGATCATTGACCCGCCCGCGGGTGCCATCGTGGCCATCACCGCCCATCCCGACGATATCGAGAGCTGGTGTGCCGGTACCCTCGCCCGCGCCATCGATGCCGGGGCGACGGTGCGCCTGCTCCTCGTTACCTCCGGGGACAAAGGCGCGAACGATCCGGCCAGCATGGCCCCGGAGGTGGCATATCGGCGCGAGCGTGAAGCCCTGGAGGCCGCCAAACTCCTCGGGATCGCCGAGGTGGGCTTCCTCCGCTATCCGGACGGCGAGGTTGAGGATACGCGGGAACTGCGCGGGACGCTGGTCGCTCACATCCGGCGTTGGCGCCCGGCGGTGCTGTTCACGCACGATCCCGAGCACCCATATCCCCCGTATCTCTCGCATCGTGACCACCGGATCGTAGGCCGCGTCGTGCTGGATGCCGCCTATCCACTGGCGCGCGACCACCTGAGCTTCCCCGAGCAGATCGCCGACGGGATGAAGCCGCACGCGGTGGGGGAGATTTGGTTGTTCTCCAGTGCCCGCCCGACCGCCTATGTCGATATTGCCGCCGGTTTCGAGCGGAAGATCGCGGCCCGCCTGGCCCATGAGAGTCAGACGCGCGATCGCGAGGCGCTCCGACAGGGCTGGCATGAGCGAGCGGCAGGGATTGGGGCGGAGGTGGGCCTTGGCCTGGCGGAAGCCTTCGTGGTGCTCCGCCTCGACTAGCTTGGCTGGAGTGCTCATACCCACGATGGAGGCGGTGGCAAACCGGGCGGTGCGCCGACGCCGGATCAAACCCTGGAGTATCACTCCCGGACGAAGGACGCGCGAAACGACTTGCGCCGCTAAACAGAGGGTGCTGTCAATGAGAAACGGTCCGGAGCCTGCTGCTAGCGATGGCGGAAGATGGTGTAGCCGCCGATATGGGCCTGGGGGCGCAATTGGGCATGGATCTGGAGCCAGACGAAGGCCCGCTGGGGCGGCAGTCCACGCCATTGGGTGGCCAGGTTGCCCTCGTTGACTGCCACGATCAGGGTTGGAGCGCGGGCCGCGCGGGCCAGATCGGTGGAAGTGGCGGCGGAGAGATCGAGCAGGGTCCAGCGGCGCGCGGCTGGGTCTCCATAGTGGTAGAGCATCAGGGTGAGGCCGAAGGTGGCGATGGGTGCGCCGGGTAGCGCGTGACTCCGCAGCCAACCTACCGCGGCCAGGTCACCCGCCTTGCCGTGGGTCAGCGCCTCTACGCCGCCGCGCGCCTCGGCTGCCAGGAGACTCAGGCTGCAGACGGCCCAGAGCACGGCGAGGATCGCGGCCCAGGGTCGCGCCCGGTTGGTCCATCTGGCGAACGCGGTGACCGTCGCGACGAAGCCGGTGGCCTCGAGGATGGCCAGCGGCGGCAGGTAAATCAGGGTGAAGCGGTCACTCTCGAAGGGGACACCGGCCAGGTAGAGGGCGGGGACCAGCCACCAGCAAAGAAGGAGCGCCAGGGCCGGCTTGGTGTGATCGGATGGACGCCAACTGGCGAGCGCGGCGATCCCCAGCGGTAGGAAGGGTGCGAGGGGAAACGGCAGGGATTGCGGCGAGAGGAGTGGACGGAGTAGGTAGAACGCGCCCACGCTCATTGTGTAGTGCTGGCTGCCATCGACCGTGGCGAAGCGGGCCTGCCAGAAGTGGGACGGACTCCAGCCGGTCAGCCACTGGTGGTGGAGGACGGGGTCGCTGTACTGGAGGCTGTAGAGGAGTTGGGGCATCCCGGCCAGTAGCACCCCGAGGCCGGCCGGAAGCAGCCAGCGGCGTGGCTGGGGCACGGTCAGGAGGTAGGCGCCCATCGCCGGCGCGAGAAGCGCATATTCCCAGCGGGTGGAGACGGCCAGGGCATAGCAGGCTCCGGCGGCGAACGCTGGAAAGGCTGGGTGACGATAGGCTAGGGTACGCCCCAGGCGATGCCGTTGCTCGAACGATTTCGCCAACAGGATCAGGCGCGGGGAGAGTCTGGTACTAGGATTCTGAGTGGTCATGGGGCGCTGCTGATGTGCCCGGTACGGATCCGATGGTTCGGGGCGGGTCCAGAGCCAGACGGCGGTGGTGGCCCAGAACAGGGCCGGAGCATCGGACATGATCGTGGCCGATGCCTGGATCTGAAGACCAGCCAGAGCAATCGGCGCCGCCGCCAGGGCCGCCGTCGTGCTGGCCAGGATCCTACTAAACAGGCGATTGGCGATGCGCAGAGCGATGCCATAGACCAGTCCCACGGTGGCGACTCCGCAGATCAGGCTGATCGCCAGTGCCGCCGAGGGAGTGGCCTGGCCACGGAGCGCGAAGACCGCCGCAAGCAGAGCGGACTCGCCAAGAGGGAAGAAGAGCGGCAGCGGCTGACGCAGCCAGGGCCAGGAGTAGGTCAGCGCATGGTCGCGCCAGAGGGCGGCCCCGTGGTAGTAGTAGGCGAAGGCATCCTGGCCGTACAGCCCGTCGAAGTGGAGACTGACCAGCACCCAGAGGCGCATCGCCAGGGCCAGAGCCAGCACCACGAGCAGCAGCCCATATCGCACGGCTCCCGTGCTCCTTTCCTCCGGCTATGACGTGCCGCCGTGTCTTGCAGCCAGGGAAATACGAATGAGGTTACACCATACCGCCGTGGTTACTTCGGCAAGGGTCCAGACACAGGTTTTGAGCGCGCGAACAGCCCACGAACCCGCGATGACGCTACGCTTACCTCTATGACACACACTATCGCGGGCCTGTTTTCCGACCAGGCGGCCATCGAGCATGCGCGTGGCGCCCTCGCGGCCGCCGGCCTCACGCGCGTCGCGGCCTATACCAACGATGAGGGAGATCGGGATCCTCACGCGCCCCGGATGCTGCTCGTGGAGGCTAGG
>DATBTL010000103.1:0-4274 GCA_036559345.1 Chloroflexota bacterium
TACTCGCCTTGCTGGACACCGCCGCCCTGCGCCGCCTCCGCTACGGGGAAGTGCGAACGTTGCTGACGCGAGCCCGCCGGCAGCGCACCGCCTAATCGATCGGGTGTGCCTTGCAATCGTGGTCGAGAGCGCCTGTTAGGAGCGAGATGACCACACCCTCTTAATGTCCCGCCCGATCGGGACGAAGGCCCCATGTAACCGGGACATCGGGCATCGTAGGCTGTATATCGGCGACCGCGTGAGCATGCCGCGCTGTTGCCGGCAGCATCGAGAGGAAAGGAACCGGATCATGTTTACGCCCGCCATCGCCCGCCACGCCCTCGTCGTCCCGTTCGTCCTGGCCACCCTCGCCGGCTCGGCTTTGCCGCGAGTCTCCCATGCCGCGCCGGCACGGGCGGCCGTGCGCACCATCGTCATTAGTTCATCCCGCCTCTCCTTCCCGAAATCCATCCCCGCCGGTATGCTCGCCTTACGCCTTGTGACCGACGGACGCGGCCAGATGGATGCGGGAATCGCCCGGATCAACCCGGGTGTCAAAATGTCTGATGTGCGGGCCGCCAACGCCAAGGGCGACTTCATGCGGCTCACACAACTGGTTACTTTTCTCGGCGGCGTGGGCCTGGGATCGCGAAGCACGGGCACTGCCATCCTCGACCTGCGGACTCCCGGCCGATACGGCCTGCATATCCAGCACGGCGACCAGGGCCCCGGCACTGCCATCCTCTTTACGGTGACACCGTCCGGCGCCCAGGCGACCGCCCCGATGCCGAAAGCGAACCTGACGGTAAATCTAGGGGAGACTGGCTTCGCGGGCTTGTCCAGGACTCTCCATGCCGGGACCATCACCTTCAAGGTCACCAACCACGGCTCTGGGGTGCGCGACATGCTCCTCTATCGCGTCGATCCCGGCAAGACAGTGCGGGATATGATCGCCGCCATGAAAGTGGATGAGCGGACCGGGAAGGATCCCTCATGGGCGCATAACGTGGCCAATCTGGATGTACTCTCGCCCCAGCAAACCATGCGAGTGACGGTCAGCCTTGCTCCCGGCAGCTACGTCGCCCTGTGCCCGTTGCCCGATCCCAATAAGGGCGGCGAGGCGCTCGCCCTTGAGGGCATGATCGTCCCCTTCACCGTGGTCTGAGCGGAGACGAGATCTGTTGCCGGACCATGCACCGCGGTAGGATGATAGAGGCTAGCCGGCTAGAGTAGGAGACAAGGAAGGAACGTCGATCGATGCGGCGCCATTTGGCCCTCGATACCTGCATGGCAGTTCCTCCTGACCGCGCTGAAGCCGGCCCGCGCCCGCGAGGACGCGCACTTGCGGCCGCCCGCGTGGCATGGGCGGCCGCCGTGCTCTTCACCGTGGGCCTGTTCATGGCCAGCTTGCCCGAAAGTTTCACCCTGCTCCAGACGCCCTGCCCGGTTGCGTCGTGTGCGTTGACGACCGGGCAATTGACGCCGGGTGATGTACAGGCCCTCCACAAGCTGGGCGTCTCGCTGGGCGCCTACGCTGCCTACTGGACCGCCCTCTACGCGGGCATCGCTCTCGTGTGTTTCGCCGTCGGCGCGCTGCTGGCTTGGCGCAAATCCGACGAGTGGTTGGCCCTCCTGGCCGCCCTGTCGCTCATCTGTCTGGGCGCATACCTCACCCTCAGCGGCGTGGCGGCCAGCGCCTCGATCTGGCAACTGCCCGCCGAGTGCTTCTCAGTGATGAACGGTCTCGCCGCGCTATGCACCTTCGCCCTCTTCCCCACCGGGCGGCCGGTGCCGCGCTGGGCGGGTTGGATACCATTGGCTTTCCCGGCGGCGGCGCTGGCCTATCTGCTATTCCTGCGCCCTCTCCATATCCCGGGCTGGTCCTGGAATCAGAACCCGCTCGGCGCCATAGCCTTTTGGGGCTCCTGGATTAGCCTGACGGCAGCGCAAGTCTATCGCTACGCGCGGGTGTCGAACCCGGTCGAGCGTCAGCAGACCAAGTGGGTGGCGTTCGGCTTCGTTGTCCTGCTCCTGGGGAGCATCGCCGACGGGGTCGTGAACAACGCGCTGACCCTCCAGCACCATGGCGGGCTCTACGTGATCCTCTCCAGTGTGTGTACCGGCGTTGTCCTCGTCTTCCCACTCTCCTTCGCTCTGGCCATCCTGCGCTACCGGCTGTGGGCCATCGACATCATTATCAACCGCACCGTCGTCTACGGGGTGCTCACCGCCACCGTGATCGGCCTCTATGTCCTCATCGTCGGCGGCCTCGGCGCTCTCATGCAGGGGCGCGGCAATCTCCCACTCTCTCTGGCCGCGACCGGCACGGTGGCGATCCTCTTCCAGCCGTGGCGGGAGCGTCTGCAGCGGGGCGTAAACCGGCTGTTATACGGCGATCGAGACGAACCATACGCGGTCGTCTCCCGCCTCGGGCGGCAACTGGAGAGCACCCTCGCCCCTAACGCGGTGCTGCCAACCATCGTCGAGACGGTGGCCCAGGCCCTAAAACTGCCCTACGCCGCCATAGCCTTGCGGCAGAATGGGGGATTCCGAATAGCCACGGCGGTTGGCGCCCCGGCCGGCACACTGCTGCGCCTCCCGCTCATCTATCAGGGCGACACCGTAGGCGAGCTGGTGCTCGGACCGCGGCTCGGCGACGACACCTTTTCGGCGTCCGACCGCCGTCTGCTGGATGATCTCGCCCGCGAGGCGGGGGCGGCGGCATCCGCCGTCCGCCTCACCGCCGATCTCCAGCGCTCGCGTGAACGACTCGTGACAGCGCGCGAAGAGGAGCGGCGTCGCCTGCGCCGCGACCTACACGACGGACTGGGCCCGGCGTTGGCGAGCGTGACACTTATGGCTGACGCGGCTCGCAACCTCTTGGCGCTGGACCCCGATGCGAGCGCCGATCTGCTGCTCAAGCTCAAAGTCGAGACACGGGCGGCCACGGCCGAGATCCGGCGGGTCGTCTATGCGCTGCGGCCTCCCGCCCTGGATGAGCTGGGTCTGGTGTCGGCGTTGCGCGAGCAGGCGGCACAGTACGGCCATGGCGGGGTACACATGGTGGTCGAGGCTCCAGAGCCGTTCCCACCGCTCCCCGCGGCCGTAGAGGTCGCGACGTACCGCATCGCGCAGGAAGCGATGACCAACGTGCTGCGACATGCTCGGGCACGGACGTGTGTCGTGCGCCTGGCGATTGACGAGGGCGTCCGACTGGAGATCGCGGACGATGGACGAGGGCTCGATGGCGCGCGTACGGGCATGGGACTGACCTCAATGCGCGAACGGGCGGAGGAACTGGGAGGATGGTGCGTGGTCAAATCGCTGCCCGAGGGCGGCACCTGTGTACAGGCCCAGGTGCCGTTAGCGGGAGGCGCATAATGGCACGAGAGACGCTGCGTATTCTCATTGCCGACGACCACCCGGTCTTTAGGTACGGGATGAAGGCCCTACTCCAATCAGTCACGGGTGCGGAGGTGGTGGGTGAGGCGGCAACCGGGGAGGAAACCATCGCGCTGGCGGAGAGCCTCCACCCGGACGTGATCCTCATGGACATCAAGATGCCAGGGACGAACGGCATCGAAGCAACACGCCGGATCGTGCGAGCCCAGCCAGATATCGGCATCGTGGTCGTCACCATGCTAGAAGAGGACGATGCGGTGTTCGCGGCGATGCGGGCAGGGGCGCGCGGGTATCTCGTCAAAGGCGCGGATCAGGACGAGGTGTTACGGGCCATCCATGCGGTGGCAAGTGGCGAGGCGATCTTTGGCCAGACCATCGCCGAACGTGTGATGCGCTTTTTTGCCGCTCCACGGGACGCGGCGGCGCGCACATCCTTCCCTGACCTGACTGAGCGCGAACGCGAGATCCTGCTGCTGATTGCCGAGGGGCGAGGCAACCCCCACATCGCGCGACGGCTGCTACTGAGCGAGAAGACCGTGCGCAACCACATCTCGAATATCTTCGGCAAGCTCCAGGTGGCTGACCGGGCGGAGGCCATCGTCCGCGCCCGGGAGGCGGGGCTGGGTGGAGAGGGCTATTCCGCGTAAGGGCCTCCTCATCATTCCCACGATTCTCGGTTACATCCTATGGATCTTCATGCGTGGACAGCTAAAGTTCCGCCTCGTATAGTGATCCTTAGGGCTCATCATTACCTACAAATTGTGCCTTGACACCCCATTTTGGTAGGGGCACCGGCTGCCCCTACCTGGCTGCATCCTCTGGAGAGGAAAATGTGGGTAATGATAAGTCCTTAGGGGGGCTATTTGGAGCGGGGATCGGGCACGGTGGTCCCA
>DATBTL010000104.1:0-8188 GCA_036559345.1 Chloroflexota bacterium
CAGCCACGCCGGCGCTGGCTCCGGTAGCGGGAACCGACCTCCAGCCCACGGATGCGATTGGCGGCTTGCTGCGGGCCATGGACCGCTATCCACTCGTAGCCCTGGGCGAGCGCCACATGTTGCAAGAGATGCACGACGTAATCACGGCGCTCCTGTTCCATCCCTCCCTGCCAGGAAAGATCAACGACATCGTGGTCGAGTTCGGCAACTCCGCCTATCAGGATCTCGCCGACCGCTTCATCCTGCACGGGCTGCCCGTAGCCAGAACCGACCTGGAACAGGTTTGGCGCCAGATCGGTGATCCAGCCTGGAACGCTCCGATCTACGAGCAGTTCTTCCGGAGCGTCCGCGCCGTCAACTGGATGCAGCCGGCGGCCCGACGGATTCGCGTGCTGCTGGGCCAGCCGCCGGTCACCATGGATCAAGTCGTCGCGCATCCCACTGACCGCCGCTTGGTAGCGACGTTCGCCAACACGCCGGACGACTATATGGCCGCGCTCATCGCGCGCGAAGTCCTGGCCAGAGGACGCAAGGCATTGCTGATCGCTGGGGCCGGGCATACGATGCGCGGCATTCGCCAGGATACCGTCTCGCTCCAGGGACTGAGCGCGGCTAGTCAGGTGCTTGCGCGGTATCCCAACGTGCTCTTCTCCGTCGCTCTCTACGTGCTCTTCCCCGTGCCGACCGCCAAAACCTCGGACGCGAATGTCAAGCGCAAAATGGAGTCCGCACTGGCGGCACGGCGCCGCGTCGCGGCGAAGTTCGCGGGCTGGCCGCGTCCGGCGCTCGCCCATCTGGCCGGGACGTGGCTTGGCGAGGGACGCTCGGACCTGTCATACCGCGCCATCCCAGGCGCTATCCGCTATCAGGACCAGGCCGACGCCATCCTCTACCTGGGTCCATCCGAGGCCATGACCGCATCGCAACCTGATCAGGCGATTTATCATTGGGGGCCGTACCCAGGGGAACTGCGCAAGGCTGCCGACATCGCGGAGGAGGGGGACCAGCTTGCGATCGGGCGGCGCTGGGCTCAGCTAGGCCCAAGCTGGTTCGGGCTCTATGGTCTATAGCGCGAGAGCCGAACGGCTGCATCAGGAATGACCGTCCAACTCCCACGCGATAACCACGGTCTGAGCGGAGCGATCGTCCCGCTCAGGCCGTGGTGATCGCCACCCTGGAACCATCGTTCCCCTTGGTCACCTCAATGTGGACGTCGAAGCGATCCTTCAGTTCGTCAATGTGCGTCACCACCAGGATCTTATCGAAGTCGTCGGCGATGGCCGCGATCGCCTCCACGAGGCGGTCCCGGCCCTGGGCATCCTGGGTGCCGAATCCCTCGTCGATCAGGAGGAAGCGCAGTTCGGCTCCCGCGCGCCGGGCCAGCAGACGTGAGAGGGCGATGCGAATGGCAAGGTTAATCCGGAAGGCTTCGCCGCCGCTGAACATCTCATAGGGGCGGGTGCCGGCGCTGTCCGCGATCTTGATATCCAGGGTCTCGATTGCCTTCCCCGACTTCCCTTGCCGCTGGGTCACGAAAGTCACCTGGGTACTGTTGTCCGTCATGCGGCTGAGCAGGTCGTTGGCATCCTGCTCCAGTTCCGGCAGCGCGTTCTCAATCAACATGGCGGGAATCCCATTGCTCCCGAAGGCATCCGCCAACTCCTTCATCGCGCTTCGCCGCTCCCTCGCGGCTGCTTCCGCGGCCTCCAGCACGATCCGCTCCGCCTGCCGCTTCATCGCGTCCTCCACCTGGCGGCTGAGATTCCCCAGCATCTGTTGCAGGACTGCCTCGCGGGCGCGCGCCGCCTCCAGTTCGGTGCGTCGCTCCTTCAGCCGTGCTTGCACGCCAGCCAGGTCGCCCACCTCGCGCGCTAGGGCCGCGCGCTCGACCTCCACCCGCCCGCGCTCGGTGGCCCGCTCGGCCAGGAGGGTTCGTTGGGTTTCCGCCTCACTTGAGGCGCGGGTCAGCTCGTCGCGCGCCTGATCGAGGGCAGGGATTCGTTGTTCGAGCGGCTGCAGGAGCGCGATGCGCGCGCGGAGGGCCTCGTGGATCCCAGGGTCGTAGCCGAGCGCCGTGATCCGGGCCTCCAGCTCGCGGGCCGCCGCTCGTGCCTCGGCGGCAAACTGGCCGCTGCTCAGGGTCGCCTTCGCCCGCTCTACCTGCTCCCGTACGACCACCTGACGCTCGCCTTGCTGCTCCAGGACGGCAATCTGCTGGCTGAGCGTCCCTTCCTTGCGGGCCAGCCCTTGCACGCGGTCGATCTCGTGTTGGACGGCGACCGCCGCCTGGCGTACGATCTCCAATTCACCCTTGAGAACCCCCTGTCGGGCTTCCCATTCGTCCTTCTCGCCGCTGAGGCGCTTCCCCGCCTCAATCAGCTCTTGCTCGGCTCGCTCCTTCCCCTCGGCACTCAGAGGAGCGCCGCAAACTGGGCAGCTCGCCTCGGCGCAACGCAGTTGCCGAAGGCGTTTCCGTTGTTCCTCGATCTGACTTTGCCGGGCCTTGACACTTGCTTGCAGTTCACCAATTACCTCGGTCCTTGCCCGTTCCTCGGCGCGCGCCCCGTCCCGCCGCTCAATCAAGCTGGGGAGGGTGGCGCACTCCCCTTGAATGGCGGTAAGTTCCAGGCGTTTGGGGGCAAGATGATCGGCGGATCGCGCCAACTCGGCCAACTCTTGCTCGCCCCGCTGAATCTCCTGAGCAAGCCCCGACTGCTGTTTGTCGATCTCGCGAGTGTGCGCCCACATCTCCTGTTCGAGCGTGCGAAGCGCGGCCGCCAGCCTCCCAAGGCGATCTGCTTCCTCCCGCGCGGGCCGAAGCTCCGCGACCTGGGCTCGAAGGTCCACTTCCTCGCGCAAGAGCGCCCGCGCCGCGTCCGCGCGCCGCAGCGCCGCTGTCCGATCGGCCTCGAACCGGCGCTCCTCCGCCTCAATGTCCCGCAAGCGCTGCTCATGCCGGCCGATCTGTTCCTGGAGGCTTTGGGCGGCCCTCGCCTGTCCGTCGAGCGCGTGTACCGTCGCCTCGATAATCGCGCGCTGGCTTTGCTCAAGGGCGACCTCCGACTCGACTTCGCGGAGACGAGCTTCGATCTCCGGCAAGGTCTCCAGCATCCGATGGATGTCGCCCAGACGCTCCCGGTGCCGCTCCTCTTCGTCCCGAGCTGACCGCTCGTGTTCCCGCCCGCGCACCGCCAACTTCTCATACTGCCCAAGCTCTAAAATCTCAGCCAGCACGCCCTTCCGTTCCCTGGGCGGCTTCACGGTGAACAGGTCCGCCTTCCCTTGCAGCAGGAGCGAGGAGTTGATGAAAGTCTCATAGGTGAGGCCAAGCAATTCGACGATCGCGCGCTCGGTCGCGGCCATCGTGGCGCCGGTGATCGCTTTATAGGCATCCCCGTCCCAGATCGCCAATTCCAAGTCGGGGATACTGCCGCTTTTCCGGACGGTTCGCTTCCGGATCACCCGATAGCGGGCCCCGCGGCAGGCAAACTCGAACTCGACCTCCATCTCCGTGGTCCCCATGCGCAGCAACTCATCCTCGCGTGGGGCCCGACTCGCCCCCCATAGAGCCCAGGTCATCGCGTCGATCAGGGTGGACTTGCCGTGCCCATTGCTGCCGGACAGGCAGGCCAGATGAATACCGCTCAGATCGAGTTCGCCGCCTTCCTGGCCGTAACTCATGAAATTCCGCAGTCGCAGTTTTAAGGGAATCACGGCCCCACGCCTTCATCCATGCCATGCCCGAGCACCTCGGCAATCAGGGAGTCGCCCCAATCCAGTAGCTTGTCTTTCCCAGCCGCCGTGAGGTCGGGTTTCTCCTGGTCGAGATAGGCGCTCAACGCCTCGCGTGGGCTCATGGCGGTGGAGAACTGTTTGCCCCGTTGGGTGTCCCGCCAGGCCGCCTCCACCTCGCGCCGAATTACCACGAAGGACGCCTCAGCCAGGACCTGCCGAATGTCCGCTTCCCGGAACCGGCCCTGGTTAGCAGGCGACAATTGGGCCCGCACCCGGACAATCGCTCCAGCCACCGGCTTGTCCCGGAGCAGATCAAGGGCCTGCGTGGTCGGATCCTCGCCGGTACACTCAACCTTGAAGGTGATAAAGGGTCGGGTCGGAAGCTTGACAAACTGGTGGCGGGCCTCCTGGCGATCGAGGTCCACCAGCACGTAGCCTTTGTCTTCCTTTTCCTCACCGAAGTCAATGCGTTCCGGGCTGCCCGCGTACACGGTGAGCGGTCGCGCGTACACTTCCTGATACTTGTGGATGTGGCCAAGCGCGACATAGGAGAACCGTGGGCGACTGATAATGCTCCGGGGGATCAGCAGATCCTGGCTCAGCATGGTGGAGCGCTCGGCGCTATATTCCGCTCCCTGAATCGTGCCGTGGAGGGTCAAGATCGCCGGCGCGTCGTCATCGGGAATCTGCCCCAGATAGTGGTCGAGCGCCTGATCCAGCTTTTCCAGCATCATCCGATGCACGTCCTCCTGGGGAAGGTTCTTATTCTCATCCCTGGCCAGGAGCACGCTCCGGGTCAGCCAGGGGATCGCCACCACGTAGAGCGGACCCGAGCGCGTCTGAATCTTATGGGCGCCCGGCCGATTGGCCACCACGAAGTTACTGGGAGAGAAGGCGCCAAAAATATCCAGACTGGTGGCGCGCGCCATCGCATTGGGCATGTCGTGATTCCCAGTCAGGAGAAACACGGGGATCTCGGCATCGATCAGGCGCCGTAGGCGCTGGGCCAGCTCCCGCTGCTGGGTGGGGCTGGGGTCACGAGTCTTATAGGCGTCGCCGGCGAACAGGAACAAATCCACGCGCTTCTCGATTGCGTCCTCGACCGCGATATCGAGCATGCGCGTGAAATCCGAGAGGCGAGAGGAACTGCCGGTGGCGGAGTCATAGTGACCATACAATTCGGTGCCGAGATGGAGGTCGGCCAAATGGAGAATGCGCATGCAGGAAGGATAGCAGATACACCGGCGCCCCCGAGCTTGGTTTCCGCACAAGAGCGCACCGACGTTTTGTGATCCACGTTGGAGCACCAGCATGGTCGCCACGGTCGCCTGGGAGCGCGAGACACCCGCAAGCGGGTACCCGGCTCGCCCCGTCGGCCACCGAAACGGGGCGAGCAAGGATGCTCGCGCTCCCAGGAGGGCCGGCCCGCCACAATGCTTCGGTACGCCCTCCCCACAAGGGTGCGCCTCGCGTTCGTGGACGTGATGGCGACCGGCTTCGCCGTCACGGCCCAGGGGCGCGGGTCTCCAGGCCCGCTTGGCTTGGTGTGTCCGTCCGCACAAAGGAGGAGACTGCCGGTACCCTGTACTGATGTAGTACTGCTGAAAGGACGACACGCCCGTGTTGATCAAGCGCTATACCCTGGCCACCATGGATCCCGCCGACCGCGCCCGTCTCCTGCGGCGCTCGAGTGCCGACGTGTTCGACGACGGCCTGATCGCCTCCGTCTCGGCGCTGATCGACGACGTGCGCGCCCGCGGGGACGCCGCGGTCCTGGACGCGACCAGTCGATTTGACCAGATCAATCCGCGGCCGACCGATCTTCGCGTCCCGCCCGAGGCCATCGAGGCCGCCGCGGCGTCGCTGGCGCCAGACCTGCTGGCCGCGATCGACCAGGCCATTGCCAACGTGCGCCTGTTCAACCAGCGTATCGTGGATAGGGCTTCGTGGGATGGGGAGTTGGCGCCCGGCGTGTGGGTGGGTGAGCAGGCGTCGCCGCTCGACCGGGTGGGGCTCTACGTGCCGTGCGGGAAGGGCTCGTTCCCCTCGGTCATGATCCATCTCGGCACGCCCGCCGTAATAGCGGGCGTGAGGGAAATCGCGGTGGTGCTGCCCCCCTTGCCGGGTGGTGATGGGGCCGTCGATCCGGCGGTCCTGGCGGTTGCCGGTCGGCTGGGTATCCGGGAGATCTATCGCTGCAACGGCGTGGCGGGGATCGCGGCCCTGGCGCTCGGCACCGAGACCGTGCGGCGGGTCCGCCGGATCGACGGACCGGGCAGCCCGGCCATCGCCGCCGCGCAGCTCGCGGTGCAGCGCCATGGGGTAGCGGTTGGCTTGCTCTACGGGCCATCCGAGGCGGTGATTCTGGCCGATCACACCGCCAATCCCGATCTGCTGGCGGCGGATCTGCTCAATGACGCCGAACATGGACACGATTCCGCCGCCCTCCTGATCACCTCCGACTCGGACTTGATCGACGCCGTCGAGGCACGGGTTGCTATCCGCCTGGCCGATCTCCCCGAGCCGCGGCGGGGTTATGCCGCCTCCTCGATCAGCATCTACGGTGGGGCCATCCTGGCGCGGCGCCTGGACGAGGGGATCGCCTTCATTAACGAGTATGCGCCCGAGCATCTGCAAGTGGCCACCGCCCGCCCGGAGGAGGTGCTGCCCCAGGTGAGGAACGCGGGGGAGATTCTGATCGGCCAGGGTACGCCCTTCGTGGCCGCCAACTTTTCCCTGGGCATCCCCAATACCCTGCCGACCGGAGGATTTGCCGCCCTGTCCTCGGCCTGCACCGCCCACACCTTTCTCAAGCGCAGTACGGTAGCCCGTCTCTCGGCCGGCGCGCTGGCCGATCTCCGCCCAGGAGTACGCGCCCTGGCCCACCACGAGGGCTTCCCCGCCCACGCGGCGGCATTGGACGCGCCCGGCCGATGAACGAGTTGACGCTATTTGACCCAAGTACCTATCGCCCTCCACATCGATGTGATAGGATTGCGGTATGATGAATGCGAAGTACGGCAAACCTGCCACTTCCGTGGAGAGAGCCGAGGGAAACGCGATGAAGGATCCTGGAGTCAGCGCGCCGCTGGAAGTACTGGACGATGAAGCGTTCCAGGTGCATGCGGGGTTTCGCTACGTTATCCGCCGATTTCTCCGCTACTCCGAGGATCAAGCGCGCCTCGCCGGGATCACGCCGCAGCAACACTTACTCTTGCTCGCGGTCCGCGGCCATCCCGCGTTTCCAGCGGTTACGATCAAGGATGTCGCGCATCGCTTGCAACTGCGCCACCATAGTACCTCGCTGCTGGTCGATCGGGCGGTGAAACGAGGGTTGGTAGCCCGAGGCGGCGACCCCACTGATCGGCGCCGGGTGATAGTGGGGCTGACCGACGAGGGCAGGCGCATTCTCGAACTGGTGACCCGCGCCAATCGGGCCGAACTGCGCGCCCTGGACACCGAGTTCCTGGATGTCCATCGATCCTTGAGCCGCATATTCGAACCGGAGTCGGTGGTCCTCGCGCACGCGCGGGGCAACGGCGCCACGGGGGCGGCGGACTAAAGTCGCACTCGTACCAGTAGCGGGCCAGTGTGCCGTTGCTGGGAGTAGACGTAGGTGTCGGTGTTGATGGTGGTGCCGGTGACCACTATTGTCTGGGCCAACTGCCCGCCCGGACAGGTGAACTGCTCGGAGGGACTTGGCTGGGACGCCCCGGACGGAGTGACCGTGTAGCCGGCTCGCAGGCCCACGGCGTTGTAGGTCATGGCGACGGTGGGACCGCTGTTGGCCTCCACCACGCTGGCGAGGCGGGCCCGCACACTGTAACCAGGCAGGTGCTGAGGCTAGGCGCCGGACCACTGGGTTTTGCCGCGTGGCCGTCGATTAATCACCGGCCGGCGGCGATCTTGCAGTTCGGGAGCGCCGTTTGTAGGCGTACCACACTGGATGCCGTAACACCCGTGTTCTGCAGGCCAAAATAGGTAAGCGCAGTGAGCCCCTCCAAATAGTGAAGCCCTGCATCGGTGACTAGGGTGCCATTCTAGTTAAGGTGTCGCAAGCCCGAAAGATCGCGCGGATGCGCAAAATTGGCATCGTTTACGCTTGTCTGATCCAACCAGAGATTTTCCAGCCGTACATGATCCTGTAGATACATCAGGCCCGCTCCGGTGATAGTGGTCCTGTTCAGCCAGAGCAGCCGTAGGTGTCGCATCCCATCAAGGGCAATCATCGAGTCGTCGTCTCGACGCGCCACGCATTGTCAGCCCACGATTCCAGGGTGAGAGTACCGACTGCGGTCTGCGCCGGGAAGTGCAGCTCTCGTCCCGTCTCTCCCATGGCGGTCATCCGCCGATTCCTCCTCTGTCACGGTAAACACGAGATCCACTCGTACCAGCTGACCGGGCATCCGTGCACAAAGTGACCGCTCAGAAGGCGAACATTTGATTCCTGTGC
>DATBTL010000105.1:0-2976 GCA_036559345.1 Chloroflexota bacterium
AGGAGGAGGCGGCGCAGCAAGAACAGGAGGATCAGGGGCACGATAATCAGGGCCGCCCAGCGGGCGATGCTGAGGATCAGGTCGCGCTGCGCTTGGGCCGCCGTCGCCGCCGCCGCCTGCTTGGCAAAGGTCTGGTCGAAGGGAACGCTGGTAATGCTGAGCTGATCGCCTCGCGCCGGACTGAGCCCAGCGGCGGCGGCGATGGCCTGGCGGATGTTGGCGATTTCGGTCGCGCTGGTGACGCCGTCCAGCATGACGGCCACCGAGAGCTTTTGGACCGCGCCGGGAGCCGCGAGCACATGGGTGGTGGTCATGGTGTTGGCGAAGGTAAGGTCGGCGGCGCGGGTGGTCTGGGTGTAGGTGGTAGTCGCCTTGGTGCCGGCCCCGTAGGTGGGCACGTTGGAGGCCACTCCGGCCACCCCGCCCACCGCGGAGGCGGGGCCCTGTGAAAGGCTATATTGAGTCTTGGAGGCACTGAGCGGGCTCTTGGGGGACTGCGGGGCGTAGACGGTGCCGGTGGCCTCGCTCTGCGACCAGTCCATGTTCGCGTGTACCCGCACCACCGCTTTATCGGGCCCCACCACCGTATTGAGCATGGCGCCCAGTTGGGCTTCCAGGTTACTCTCGTAGCGGGTTTCGGCCTGCATGGCGGTCAGGCCCATGGTGGCGGCATCGGTGGCGCTGCTGTTGCCGGAGAGGATGGTGCCGTTCCCATCCACCACGGTGACCGAATCCGGCTTGAGACCTTGCACGGCGCTGGCCACCAGGTGCTGAATCCCGGCAATCTGGTCCCCGGTCAGCGCCCCGCCCGTCCCCATCTTCAGCAGGACCGAAGCGGTTGGCTGGGCCTGAGTGTTGCTGAACAAATCCTGCTGCGGCAGCACGATATTGACCCGCGCGTATTGCACCCCCTGGACCTGAGAGATAGTCTGGGTCAACTGGCCTTCGAGGGCCCGTGTGTAGTTGACCTGCTGGGTAAAGCTGTCGCTCTGGAAGGGGCTGCTCTTGTCGAAGATTTCAAAGCCGACCACGCCCGAGGATGGCAGTCCGGCGGTGGCCAGTTTGAGGCGCTCGCTATCCACCTGCGCCTGGGGGACCAGGATCGTGGCCCCGCCGTTGGTCAGTTGGTACGGGATCTTGGCGGCGTCAAGCTGGGCCGTGACCGCCCCGGCATCCGTGGTGGAGAGGCCGCTGAAAAGGACCGAATAGGAGGGAGCACTGGCCCACATGAACAGAAAGTAGACCGCGCCGAGGGTGGCGACGCTGATCCCGATAATGGCGGCGCGCTGGACCCAGGAAAGCTGGTCCCAGAGCCGGCGGATGGTGATCTGGACGTTTTGCATGGGGCTAGCCTCAAACCACCCGAACTACATCTGCATGTTGAGCAGGGTTTGGTAGGCCTCGACGCCCTTGTCGCGCAATTGCACCGCGAGCTGCATGCTCAGAGTTGCCTGGTCCATGGCGATCATGGCGGCATGGATATCGGTGCCGTTGTTCGTGGCCACCCCGGAGATCGCGGCGTCGGCGTTATTCTGGGCCCCCGAGAGGCTGCCAATCGCGTCGGTCAGGGTTTGAGTGAAGGCGGCGGCGGACGAGGCGCTACCGTTCGCGGTGGGAGCGGGTGTGGTGAGATCGGTAGGGAGGCTGGGGATGGGACTGGGGCCGAGAACGGATTGGAACAGCGAGGACAGGTCGGTGATCGGATTCATGCGGTCATTCCTTCCCAGCGATCCTAGATATGGCCAAGACTAATGGCATCCAGGGCCATGGACTTTTCATCGTTGGCCACGGTGATATTGGCCTGGTAGGCGCGCTGGGCGGCCATCATATTGGTGGTCTGGGTGATAGGGTCCACGTTGGGATAGGCGACATACCCCTGCTTGTTGGCGGCGGGATTGGTGGGGTCGAAGACCATGCGGGGCTTGGCGGTGTCCTGCACGATGGCGGCAACTTGCACGCCCGCGTTGGCCAGCCCGCCCGGCACATTGTTTTCCACCCCGCCCGGAGTGAGGATCACGTCCTCGGACTTATAGGGTCCGCCCCCGGTGGTTTGGGTGGTATTGGCGTTGGCCGTGTTGTTCGCGATCACATCCATTTGCAGGCGCTCGGTGGTGAGCGCCGAGTCGGTGATGGAGAGCGAGTTTATCAGTCCCATGCGCGATCCCTCCCAGGCCGAAACACCCATCGCGGCGGCATACGACAGCCGCCCTTTGCTTGCCGGAGGGAGTATAGCCACAGCCAACCACAAACCGGAAGCGGCGTAGGCGACCGGTTGGACTTTACGTCGACCGGCCGCCCACGCCGCTTCGGGCATGGGAACGGAGGGAGCGGAGCGGGTCAGGCGGGCACGGCCATCGGTTCGAGGGCGGTCAGATCGAGCTGTGCCGTCGTGTCTATCGCGCGGCTCAGATCGAGGAGCATGACCAGGCGCTCATCCAGACGGGCCACCCCACGGAGGAGTTGCTCCTGCGCGGCCCCCCGGATCAGGCCGGCGGCGGGCTCGACGCAGTCCGGGGGCAGGGAAATGACCTCGGAGACGCTGTCCACCTGGAGGCCGACGCTCTGATCGCCCACCTGGACCACCACCACGCGCGAATCGCGGGTTTGCTCGGCGGTCGGGAGACCGCAACGACGCCGGAGATCGAGGACGGGGACGATCGAACTGCGCAGATTGATCACCCCGACCACGAACGGCGGGGCCTGGGGCACCACGGTGACCGGTTGCGGGCGAATGATCTCGCGCACGGCGGAGATTTCCACCGCGTAGCTGCTTTCGGCCAGGCGAAAGATCACCACTTGCTGATCGAGGTCGGCGCTGCTTGCTGGTTTCTCCATAATGGGCACTCATTTCTCTCGCCCCAGGCAGAGGGGAGGGTCGCCAATCTGAGCCGCACGGCTCCTTAGGAGAGGTATCGGCACAAAGGGAGAATGCTTTAGAGGCGCGATGGGCACTGCCGTCGCACTTTTCGAGAGTGG
>DATBTL010000106.1:0-36409 GCA_036559345.1 Chloroflexota bacterium
TACGACTACAATCACAGCGGCATGGTGATCGATGGGCTCGGCAAACAATACACCTCGCCGATCCCACAGAACATCGACACCGGCTTGCTGGTGGTCAACAAGAGCGACATTGACCAGTTCCTGGCTCACATGTCGCATTAGCGCTTTCTCAGTCGACCGTCAGTTGTAGGGGCACCCCTTGTGGGTGCCCACGGTGCCTGCCGCCCAGGGCACCCACAAGGGGTGCCCCTACAAAATTGATCTTGGACAACTCAGCGCCACCAAACCTGTCCGCTCCCATGGGCCTCAGTCGGAGGCTTCCACCCCGGCCACCCACCCCGCGAAAGGCAGCCAGGTAGAAAAGCAATGATCGAACGCATCGACCACGTCGCGATAGCCGTCCACGCGATTGACGCCTCGCTCCCGTACTACCGTGACGAATTACGTCTCGTCCTCGTCCACGACGAGGTGCTGCCCGAGATCGGCGTGCGACTGGCCTATCTCGACGCGGGGAACACCATGGTGCAACTGGTGGAACCAATCGCCGACGGCCCGGTCGCTACCTTCCTGGCCGAGCATGGTGAAGGGCTCCATCATATCTGCTTCGCGGTGGAAGCCATCCCCACCGTGCTCCAGAGCCTGGCTGGTGAAACGCAGGCACGCATCTTCATGGGCGGGCGGAAGCGCCGCTGCGCCTTCCTGTTGCATCGTCCAAACGGACTCCTCACGGAACTCACCGAAACCCGGCCCTCCACGGAGTTCGCCGCGGGCCGAGCGGAAGGGGTCCGCCAGTGAATCGACTACGGGATCTGGTGACCGTAATCACCGGCGCCGGAAGCGGAATCGGCCGGGCGGCGGCCGAGGCGTTCGTGGCCGAGGGAGCGATGGTTGGCCTCCTGGACCGCGACGCGGACGCCATCGGCGGCCTGGCCCAGGCGCTTGGACCAGCCGCCTTCGTTCTGCCAACCGAGGTCGGTGACGAGGCGGGCGTGCGGAGTGCCTTCGAGGCGGTGCGGCGGCGGCACGGGCGGCTCGACGTGCTCTATAACTGCGCCGGGATCCAGCTGCATGGACAGGACAGCCGCGCCCATGAGTTGCCGCTGGAGGTGTGGAACCGGACCCTCACGGTAAATCTCACCGGCATGTTCCTGTGCTGCAAGTACGGGATCGCGCTGATGCTCGAGGGCGCCCAGGGCTCCGTGATCAATTGCGCCTCCCCGACCGGCCTGACGGGCTGCGGTGCCGGCTATACCGCGTACTCGTCGTCCAAGGGCGGCATATTCGCGCTCACGCGGGTGCTGGCGATCGACTACGCGCGCGACGGGATACGGGTCAATAGTATAGTGCCGGGAACGACCCAGACGCCGCTGATCGAGACATTGTTGGCCGATCCGGAGACCAGGAGCAGCCTGGAGGCGGGGACGCCGCTGGGGCGGCTGGGGACCCCGCAAGACCTGACCGGCATCGCGGTTTTCCTCGCCTCCGACGAGTCGCGTTTTGCCACGGGCGCCACGTTCGTGGTCGATGGTGGGGTGACGATCCGCTAACCGGTGGGTCGGCAAGGCGCCAGGGGAAGCATGGCGCGATAGGAAACGAATCGGCCGCGGCCGTTCCGAGGGGAGAGACATGAGAGCAGTTGTGACCATGGCGCCGCGGCACATGGAAGTAAAGGAGCAACCACGCCCGACCGCGAGGCCGGGCGAGGCCCTCGTCCGCGTGGAGGCGGTGGGCCTCTGCGGCTCCGACGTGCTCTTTTACCTGGGAAAACATCCCTATGCCCGCTATCCGCAGGTGCAAGGACACGAGTTCTCCGGGATCGTCGAGAGCTTTGGCGGTTCCTACGGCGGACCGGTGCAGGTGGGCGACCGGGTCGCGGTCGAGCCGCTGCAACCCTGCGGTGAGTGTTATCCGTGCCGGCGTGGCCGCGCCAATTGCTGCACGCGGCTGGCCGTGCTGGGCGCTCATGTCCCCGGCGCGCTGGTCGACCACATCGCGGTGCGTACATCCACGCTCTACCCCGTGGGCGACCTCGATTCCCAGTTGGCGGCCCTGGTCGAGCCGATTTCGATCGGCTTACAGGGGGTCAATCGGGGCGCCGTAACGGCGGAGGATATGGTCGTGATATTCGGGGCGGGACCGATCGGCCAGGCCGTCCTCCTTGCTTCGGTCGAACGGGGGGCGCGGGTTCTCGTGGTCGATCGCCTTGCCTCACGGCTTGAGCTGGCGCGGCGGCTGGGAGCCGAGGCGGTGGTGGACGCGGGGACCGAGGACCCGCCGGCGGTGATCGCGGAGTGGACCAACGGCGATGGCCCCGGCGTCGTCTTCGAGGCAACGGGCGTGCCGGCGGTCATCCGCACCGCCGTCGATGTCGTGGCCAGCGCGGGCCGCATTGTCATTCTGGGGTTGTCGGACCAGGAGGTGGCGCTCCCAGTGCTCGAGTTCACCCGGAAGGAACTGACGATTCTCGGCTCGCGGAACAACGCCGGGATCTTTGGCGACGCGGTGGAGTTGGTGCGGCGCAATCGCGCGCGGGCCGAACTGCTGATTACCCATCGATTCCCCCTGGAACAGACACCCCGAGCGATCCAATTCGCGCTTGAGCATCCGACCGAAGCAGAAAAGGTGATGATACTGATGGGAGAAATCGCATGAGGATTGCTGTCGTCGGCGCCGGCGCGATGGGTGGGCTCTGGGCGGCGCGCCTCCGCGCGGCGAACCAATCAGTGACCATTGTCGATGTCTCCCAGGAGATCGTCTCGGCCGTCCGGGCCGGCGGCCTCACGGTGCAAACGGGCGAGGACGTGGAGGTCGCGCGCGTGGAGGCCACGAGCGAGCCGGCCGCGGGCGGCCCGGTCGATCTCGTGTTCTTCTTTATCAAAGCTCAGCATACACAGGCTGCCGCCGAGCTGGCGCGGCCCCTGGTGGGCCCCGACACGATCGTGGTCAGCCAGCAGAATGGCTGGGGGAACGCCGACATCCTGGCCAGCGCCTTCGCGCCGGCCCAGATCGTGATCGGCGTCACCTACCACAGCGCCACCGTGCTGGGACCGGGACAGGTAGCCCATACCGGCAAGGGGCCGACCGTGGTTGGTCCCTATGCTGATGGCGCCCCTCTCGACCGAGCCGAGCGCGTCGGAGCCCTACTCTCCGCCGCCGGGATCGAGACCACGGTCACGCCCCAGGTGAAGACCGAAGTGTGGAAGAAGCTCATTCTGAACGCGGCCACCCTGCCGACCGCGGCGCTAACCCGCCTATGCGCGGGCAATCTTGGCCAACCCGGTCCCCTGCTTGAGCTGGTCGACGCGCTGGCCGCCGAAGCGGTCGCGGTGGCGCGGGCCCAGGGCTACGAGATCGAACGGCAGGAGCGCATCGAACGTATCCATACGGTGTTGGCCGGCGCGGGAAAGGGGAAGGCGTCCATGCTGCAAGATGTCGAGGCACGCCGCAAGACGGAGGTCGAGGTGATCAACGGCGCGGTGGTTCGGGCCGGCGAGCAGGCCGGGATCGATGTCCCGCTCAACCGGGCCATGGTAGCACTGATCGGTGGTCTTGAGCGCGGCTGGCGGCAAGAATAATGGCCACAAGACTGACCTTCCTGGGGATAGCCGCCTACGACATCGAGGGGCCCGAACGGCGCATCTTGATCGATCCTTGCCTGACGGACAATCCAGCGGCCCCCCTCGCCCACTATGAGGTGGCCACGCCGGATGTGATCCTGGTCTCGCACGCCGCCCTCGACCACCTGGGTGATACGGCGGCGATTGCCCGGCGGACGGGAGCGCCCGTGGTCTGCGGCGGCGATGTACGTGCCCTCCTGTTGGAGCAAGGTATCCCATCGGAGCAGGTCCGCGCCACCGTGTGGGGCATCGTGGTGGAGGTCGGCGGAGTCATGGTGCGCCCGGTGGAGTGCCACCACTGGTCACAGGCCCAGCTCGCCAGCGGTCAGTATCTGAGTGGCGTCCCCATGGGCTTTATCGTCGAGACCGAGCCTGGTGTGCGTATTTACCACTATGGCGACACCGCGATCTTCAGCGATCTGCGCTTAATCGGAGAGCTCTACCAACCAACCGTTGGCTTGCTTGGCTGCAGCCAGCCGCGCGCCCTGGCCGATGCCGTGCCGGGGCCCGGCCGGATCGTGACCGGAGAAATGTCGCCGCGCGAGGCCGCCCTGGCTGCCGAGTACCTTGGGGTGCGGTTGGCCGTGGCCTGTCACTATCTGGAGGCCGATACACAGGATGTGCATGAGTTCATGGCCCTGACGCGTGAGTACGATAGCACCGGCACGCGCGCCGTCGTGGCGCCGGAGCCAGGGGAGGTGCTGGTGATCGACGGCGCGACCCACCATGTTGAACCGGGAATCGCTCGACAAAAGGAAGCAGTATGAGAATCGTCCGCTACGAACACGATGGCCGCATGGGCGTGGGGGTGCGGGAGGGCGCCCGCATCGTGCCGACCCTCCATACCGACATGCTGGACCTGATCCGCGCCAGAACCATCCAGCGAGCAGGCGCGGGCGACGCGCTGCCGGCGGCGGAATGCCGGATCCTGGCCCCGATTCCTTCGCCGGGGAAGCTGCTCTTCTCCGGGCTGAACTATCGGAGCCACAAGGACGAGAATCCCAGCGCCGTCCTCCCGTCCTACCCGCACTGCTTCGCCAAGCTTCCCTCCTCGGTCATCGGCCCCGACGAGCCGATCGTCCTGCCCACCGAGGCGATGCAGGTGGACTACGAGGTTGAGCTCGCGATCGTGATCGGGAAGACCACCCGTGGGGTAGCGCGAGAAGAGGCGCTGAATCACGTCTTCGGCTATACGGTGGTCAACGATGTCAGCGCCCGCGACGTGCAATTCCGCGATAACCAGATGACGACCGGGAAAGGCTTTGATACATTCTGTCCCCTGGGGCCGGAGATCGTGCTCACGGACGAGATTCCCGACCCACAAGCATTGCGGGTAGCGAGCTACGTCAATGGCGAACGTCGCCAGTCCAGCCCGACCTCCGACATGCTGTTCGACGTGGCGACCCTGATCGCCTTCTACGCCCAGCATATCACCTTCTATCCAGGCGATATCATCACCACGGGCACGCCCGCCGGGGTCGGTACCTTCCGCAAGCCGCCACTCTACCTGCGCCCAGGTGATAGCGTGACGGTCGAGGTTGACGCGATCGGCCGCCTCACCAACCCAGTCACGGCCGGTTGGTAGGGAGATGACGGCGCCGCTCGCCGAACCAGTATGCGGCAGGAGGCAACCATGCATGAGCAATCCGACCCGATCGTCCCGGAGATGACTGACGACTTCGACATCCACGCGCCGGCGTTCGCCCTCGATCCCTACCCTGCGTACCGCCAGTTGCGGGAGGAGTGCCCGGTTCAGCATAGTACCCGCCACGGCGGGTACTGGCTCCTCACGCGCTACGAGGATGTACGGCGAGCGGCGACCGATTGGCGGACCTATACCTCAAGCGTGGTCGGGGTGACCGCCATCCCGATTATCACCCAACGCACCGAGCCGCAACTGCCGATCGAACTGGATCCGCCGCTGCACTCCCGGTACCGGGCGCTGGTCAATCCCGTCTTCTCCCCAGAGCGCATCGACGAGCTTCACCCTACGGTCACGGCTATTGCCGCCGAGCTGATCGACCGATTGCTTGAGCGGGGTGAAGGCGACCTGGTGGCCGACTACGCCGTCCCGCTCTCCGTGCGGACCCTGGCCGCCTTCACCGGTCTGCCGGAAGCCGACGCGGACCGGTGGGTGGCCTGGATCCGCCGCATGTTCGACGTCCGCGATCGGGCCGACGGCGCCCGAGCCAGTCAGGAGTTCGGGGTCTACATCGACGAGTTGATCGTGGCGCGGCGCCACCATCCCAGTGGTGACTTCATCAGCCTCTTGATGGCCTCCGAGGTCGAGGGCCACCGCCTCACCGATAAGGAGGTCCATTCATTCTGTACGGTGCAGTTCGGCGCCGGGTTCGAGACCACCGCCGACGCGATCAGCGCCAGCCTGCACTATCTCGCCGAGCATCCCGCCGATCGCGCGCGTCTCTTCTCGGACGCCGATCTGATTCCTCCGGCGGTTGAGGAATTCCTGCGCTATGTCACCCCGATCCAGATCTTCGGCCGCAATGCCACGCGAGCGGTGGAACTCCGGGGGCGGACGATCGGAGAAGGAGACGTGGTTGCCCTCTCCTTCGGATCGGCCAACCACGATCCCACGGCATTCTCCGACCCCGACCGCTGTATCTTTGATCGCCCGCTAAACCGTCATCTGGCCTTCGGCGCCGGGCTGCATCTGTGTCTGGGCTCCCCGGTCGCCCGGCTCGAAATGGCCATTACCCTGCAAGCATTCGCCGAACGGATGCCTGAGTTCAGGCTCATCCCAGACCGTCCGGCCGCCTGGAAGACCCGAGGCGACCGGCGCGGACTCTCCGAATTGCCGGTCGTACTTGGGTAGCGCGGTCTCCGCCGCGGTGCGGGGCCTCCGGCGGTGATTGGATGGGAGGGGACGACGGCTGAGGCCGGGTGGGAGGATCACGAGCTAGGGGCGACACCTATTTCAGCCGGAGGCCCGTCCCCACATGAGGAGCATGAAGATGCCGCAACCATTCACCAGAAACAGCATGTACGACGGCAGTGGCCAGCCGCCGATTCAGCCACGCCTACTCCGCGCCGGGACGCTCTCACTTGTGCTGGAAGGCGGGGACCTGCGCTATATTCGCCTTGGCGATCGCGAGGTGCTGCGCCGCGTCTATGCCGCCATTCGGGACCGCAACTGGGGCACGATCCCCCCGGTGTACGCGAACATGCGGCTGGATATCGGGGAGGATCGCTTCCACATCGAGTTCGATGCCACCCATCGGGAGGACGAGATCGATTTCGCCTGGCATGGGACGATCCGAGGCGACCCGGATGGGACAATCACCTACACGATGGATGGAGTGGCCCGGCGCACCTTCCTGAAGAATCGGATTGGTCTCTGCGTGCTGCACCCGATGGAGTGCGCGGGCGCGACCTGTACGGTCGGGGAAGCCGATGGCGCCAGGCACGAGGGAGCATTTCCACGGGAGATCGCTCCAGACCAGCCGTTCATGGACTTTCAGGCAATTACCCATGAAGTAGCACCGGGAATACGCGCGGCGGTCCGCCTCTCGGGTGACATCTTCGAGATGGAGGACCAGCGTAACTGGACTGATGCCTCATTCAAGACTTACTCGACGCCCCTGCGCATCCCCTATCCAGCTGAAGTGCGTGAAGGGACGGTGATCGCCCAGTCGTTCACATTGACCCTTCAAGGAGCGGAACGGGCCCCGGCGCCACCAGGTGATGCCACGCTCACGATCACCCTTGATCCCACCACCGTACGGCCGCTGCCCAGTCTGGGGCTCGGCATCGCCTCCTACGGCGAACCCCTCACCCCTGCCCAGGTGGAACGGCTGCGCGCGCTCCACCTCGCGCACCTTCGCCTCGACCTTGATCTCGGGGCCGACAGTGACAAACCGCTCCGCGAGGCAACACGGCAAGCCGGCGCGCTCGGCATTCCGCTGGAGATCGCCCTGTCCCTCTCCGATAACGCGGGCGCCGAATTGCAGGCACTGGCGGAGAGCCTCCGGCGGGAGCGGCCCGAGGTCGCGCGCTGGCTCATCTTCCATAAGGACGACAAGGCAACCAGCGTCGAGTGGGTGCGACTGGCGCGGGAAATCCTGGGCGAATGTACGCCGCGGGCATCATTCGGCGGAGGCTCGAATGCCTACTTCGCCGAACTCAACCGCGCCCGCCCGCCCAGCGAGGGGTTCGACTGTGCCTGCTACGCGATCAACCCGCAGGCACATGCCTTCGATAATGCCTCGCTGGTGGAATCGTTGCCGGCCCAGGCGGTGACCCTGGAAAGCGCCAGGAGGTTCCTCGGGGCGACACCGCTGGTGGTAAGCCCGATCACCTTGCGCCCGCGCTTCAATCCCAACGCCACGGGCGCCGGGCCGGAGCCGGCGCCGGGAACCCTGCCGCCCCAGGTCGATCGGCGCCAGATGTCGCTCTTCGCGATGGCCTGGACGATGGGGAGCATCAAATATCTGGCCGAGGGCGGCGCGGCAAGCGCCACCTACTACGAGACGACCGGCTGGCAGGGCGTGATGGAAACGGAGGGAGGATCTCCCCTGCCGGAGCAATTCCGCTCCGTCCCTGGGATGGTATTCCCGCTCTACCATGTGCTGGCCGACGTGGGCGAGTTCGCGGGCGGCGTCGCCCTGGGCTGCCGTTCCAGCGATCCTCTGCGCGTCGATGGCCTGATGCTGCGTGAAGCCCGGCGTACCCGGCTTTTGATTGCCAATATGCAGGGCACTCCCTGTTCCGTCCGGCTCCAGGGGCTTGCCGCGCCCGTGGCGCGCGTCCGCTATCTGGACGAGGAGAGCTTCGAGCGGGCGACCCTCCAGTGCGACGACTATCGCCGCGAACCAGGAGATGTGCCGCACATCCAGAATGAGGCAAGCGAGCTTACCCTTCGTCCGTATGCGATGGCCCGGATCGACCTGGATGGGAGTAGATGATGCGTGGCGGGTGGGCGGGGTGGCAGCCTCCGGCTGTGGCCCTCGGCCTGCCCACGACGCCGATTGAGATAGAAGAAAGATGTCCCCAGTGAACGAGCCGCCTGATCGGGTAGAGGCGACAGACCTCTTTGCGACCCTGCCCCCCGAGTGGCCCCTCGACCCCCTGCCGGCTATCCGGGCGGAGCTACAAGCCCGCGGTGAGACGATGGTCGTGCTTGACGACGATCCGACCGGGACACAGACCGTGCATGGGGTGCCCGTCCTCACCCACTGGACCCAAGATCTCCTGCGCCGCGAGCTGGCCAGTGGGCCGGCGGCCATCTTTCTCCTCACCAACTCCCGTAGCCTGGCCAGGGCGGACGCCGAGGCGATCAATCGGGAGATTGGAAGCGCCCTGGCGGCGGCGGGGCGCGCTACCGGCCGGCGCTGTGTCGTGATCAGCCGCGGCGACTCAACCTTGCGCGGTCACTACCCCGCCGAGACCGACGCGCTCGCCGAAGGGCTGGGGACGCCGGTCGATGCCACGCTGCTGATCCCCGCGTTTATCTCGGGGGGCCGCTACACGATTGGAAACGTCCACTACGCGGCCGAGGGGACGGGGCTTGTGCCGGCGGCCCGCACCCCGTTCGCGCGCGATCCCGCGTTTGGCTATTGCAACTCGGACCTCGCCGCCTGGGTAGAAGAGAAATCCGAAGGGCGCATTCCCGCCGCCACGGTGCGATCCATCTCTCTTGAGACGATTCGCGGAGGCGGTCCCGACCGCGTGGCGGCGGCACTCATGGGGCTGGATCGGGGCAGCGTGTGCGTGGTCAACGCGGCCTCCGAACGCGATCTGACGGTCGCGGCGCTTGGCGCCCTGCGGGCCGAGGCGGGAGGGAAGCGCCTGCTCTATAGGACAGCCGCCTCATTCGTCCGGGCCCGCGCGGGGCTGGCGGCTCGACCGCTGCTCACGGCGGCGGATCTGCCCATGCCGCGCGAGGGTAGCGGACTTATTGTTGTCGGATCGTACGTGTCGAGCACCTCAAGCCAGGTAGCCGTGCTGAGGGAAAGCGGGCGCGTGGCGACGATCGAGGTAGCGGTCGAGCGTTTACTCTCCTCCGCGACGCGCGCCGAGGAGATCGCGCGCGTCGCCGGCCTGGCCGACGCGGCGCTGCGGCGCGGTGAGGACACGGCGGTGATCACCAGTCGCGCGCTCATGGCGGGCAACGATGCCGCGGACTCGCTCACGATTGGGCGCATGGTCTCGGCGAGCCTCGTGGCGATCGTGCGCGCCATTCCGACCCGCCCTCGCTATCTTCTGGCGAAGGGCGGTATCACATCGAGCGATCTGGCGACAGCGGGGCTAGGGGTGACGCGCGCCATGGTGCTGGGGCAGATCGTCCCAGGAGTATCAGTCTGGCAATTGGGTCCGGAGAGCCGGTTTCCCAACCTGCCGTATATCGTCTTTCCCGGCAATGTCGGCCTGCCACGGACCCTCCTCGACATGGTGATCGCCTTACGAGCCGCTGAGTAGACTGGAAGAGCCATGTTGGTCGCCACCCCCACCCTGTTAGGCCAGGCCCGCGCTGGGGGCTTCGCGATTGGAGCCTTCAACCTCTACAATCTGGAGGGGGCGCGGGCGGTCATCGCGGCGGCCGAGGCGGCGCGCAGTCCGGCGATCCTGCAAGTGCATCCTGCCGCCCTGCGGCACGGCGGGGTACCGTTGATCGCGCTTTGCCTCGCCGCCGCGCGCGAGTCAGGTATGCCGATTGGGGTGCATCTCGATCACAGCGCCTCGCGGGACGACATCCTGGACGCCCTGGACGCCGGGCTCCCCTCCATCATGGCCGATGGCTCCCACCTGGCCTATGCCGAGAATAGTGCTTTCACCCGCGAGATGGCTGATCTGGCCCACGCGCGCGGGGCCGCCGTGGAAGCCGAGTTGGGCCGGTTGACGGGGACCGAGGACGATATCACGGTAGCCGAGCACGCGGCGCGGCTTACCGACCCAGCCCAAGCCGCCGATTTCGTGGCCCAGACAGGGATCGATGCCCTGGCCGTGTGCATCGGCAATGTCCATGGACCGTATCGGGGAGAGCCACGGCTGGATTTCGAGCGGCTGGCCGCCATCCGCGAGGCCGTCGCGGTGCCGCTCGTGCTCCATGGGGCCTCCGGCCTCCCCGAGCCGCTGGTGCGGCGGGCCATCGCCGCGGGAGTGTGCAAATTCAATGTCAACACCGAGATGCGGGCCGCGTACATGGACGCGCTTCGCCTAGCCATGCACGGCGAATCACCGGACCTCCTAGAGGTGATGGGTAGGGCAACCAGGGCGATGCAGGTCGTCGTCTCCACTAAGTTGCACCTCTTCGGCTCGGCTGGTCACGTGCCGCCCTCCGATTAAGTAGAGAGCCACGAAACCCCTGACCCAATGGGCGCTTGGCGATCATCGCCGTCTCCGCTCACTGCCCAGCGGGCTCCGCCGTGTACCATGTGAGATGGATGCAGCGGCTAGGTAAGGAGGGTTGAGTGGACCTCGGATTACAGGGGAAGGTGGTCGTCGTCACCGGCGGCAGCCACGGTATTGGGCGGGCGATCGCGCGGGAGTTCGCGGCGGAGGGCGCCGACGTAGCCATTTGCGCGCGCGGACAGGAGGCGGTAGACGACACGTTGTCGGAAATCCGCGCGTTTGGCGTGCGAGCCTTCGCTCAAGTGGCCGACGTGACGAATCGGGACCAGGTTGAGCAGTTTATCGAGGCCGCGGCAGGCGCCCTGGGCGGAGTGGACATTCTGATCAACAACGTCGGTGGGTCAAGTGGGAAGGGGCTGATGGATTCAACGGACGAGGAGTGGTTTGGCACCTTCGACGTGAACCTGTTCCATGCGATCCGCACGTCCCGGGCCACCGTCCCGCACATGCGGAAACGGGGAGGCGGCTCTATCGTGACCATCTCGTCGATTTCAGGGTATAAGGCCTTGCCGTCCAGTCAATATGGATCGGCGAAGGCGGCCGAAATCTTTATGAGCAGCGCCGTGGCGCTGGAGTTGGCGCCAAGCAACATTCGCGTGAACACGGTCTGTCCCGGTTCCATTCTCTTCCCCGGCGGCGGGTGGGCCAGGTTTCAAGAGCGTGACCCGGAGGGCTTTCAGAAATTCGCGACCGAGGAGTTTCCCGCCGGACGCTTGGGGACGGTGGAGGAAGTGGCGCGGGTCGTGGTGTTCGTCGCCTCTCCCGCCGGTAGTTGGATAAACGGCGGGATGATCCCGGTGGATGGGGGCCAGCATGAGCCGGCGGTGTTCCAAAAGGGACCCCAGTGGCAGTGAGTTGACAGCCCTCCGGGGAGAACGTGTACAGTTACGCCAACTCTTCAAAGGACTCGGGTCGGCTTATTCATCACACCAAAGCTGTTCTAAGGAGATCCCTATGAGTCGGTTTTTGACACGGCGCGGCGGTGGTCTACCGAGAGTATGCCTTGCGGCGGTGTTTTTCATCCCCGCGTTGTTCAGTGTCACTCGTCCCACTCAGGCCGCGACGACGATACAGCGCGGCGGTACCCTTACAATGGGCGTGGATCAAGACGTCATCAATTGGGATGGCGCGGCGACCTCCGATAATGGCTCCCTCTGGGCTGACCTCAACGTGTATGACCAACTGATTCGCCTGACTCCCGACGCGAAGGGGTTGGAACCCGATCTGGCCCAGTCCTGGGACGTGCAAGACGGCGGACGCGTCATCGTATTCCACCTGCGCCATAACGCCCGCTTCTCCGACGGCACCCCCGTCACCGCCGAGGATGTAAAGTTCTCCTATGATCGCCTTCGCCAACCGAGCATGGTGAATTCCTGGACCTTGACCGCCGTCCAATCGGAGACGGTCATCGATCCGTACACGTTCAAGGTGACGCTCAAGACACCCTGGGCGCCCTTCCTCAACGATATCACCCTGTGGGGCGCGTCCATCCTGTCCAAGAAGGCCGTGCCGCGCGAGGGAGCCAACTATGGGAAGCATCCGCTCGGCAGTGGACCATTCTATGTCGCGCAATGGCTGACCGGCCAATATACGCTGCTCAAGCGCAACCCCTATTATTGGGAACACGATGCCAATGGGATCCAATATCCCTATCTCGATGCGGTCAAGCTGGTGTTCCTTCCCAATGACAATACCCGCATGCTTGAGCTTGAGTCGGGACAACTCGACGCGGCGGTGGATGTCCCCTATAACCTGATCGGCACGATCAACGGGCGGCCTGGATCGCACGCGGATACGACCCCGCAGTTCGGCGTCATGTCCATATCGCTGAACCAGAAGTATGCCCCGTTCCGCGACATCAAGATTCGCCAAGCGATGAATTACGCACTCAATCGGGCGGCCCTGGTCAAGGCGGTCTTCTTCGGACACGCCCAGCCCGCGCTCTCGCCGATTGACCCGGGCATCGACTTCTGGACCGGGAAATATGGCTATCCCTACGACCTGGCGAAAGCCAAATCACTCATGGCGGCGTCAAGCTATCCCCAGGGCTTCAAGACAACGCTCTTGACCATCTCGGGCGACACGGTAGGGGGTGATATTGCTGTCATCTTGCAACAAGAGCTCAAGCAAATCGGCGTTCAGATAACGATTCAGCCGCTTGACCCCAGCACGCAGTATGCCACGCAGCAAAAAGAGCAGTACCAGATGGCCTATGGCTATGGGACGAGTGATAACCTGGATCCCAATGAGAATCTGAGCTACAGCATCGACCCAGCCAACGGCGGGGCTGACGCTGCATACACGCATTGGCGTGATCCCCAAATCATCAGTCTCTTCCACCAGACGCAAACCGCCATCGACACCGCCGCGCGAGCAAAGCTGTATGACCAGGTGCAGAAGTTGGTGATGGAGCGCGGGCCGTTTTTGTGGCTGATCAATCCCACCAACCGCTACGGCTACCATGACAACGTGCATGGCTTCTTCATCCAGAACACCGCGCACTGGCCGCTCTGGGTCGTATGGAAGTCATAGATAGAGGGCCGACGGCTCTCCTCTCCTGCCTGAGCAAACACGAACGTCGGACGGACATGACGAGTGTGGTCACCCAGGTGACCACACTCGTAGAGGTGGCGTGCCGGAGGCAGCGACTTGAAGACGAGAACGACGAAGGAGCAGGTCTACGCTCGTCTGAGCAAGGCGGGCCATATTCTCTGTGGCCGGAGGGACGCGGACGATCGCTACCGCTGCGATGGCCTTGTGGCGACCACCGTCCCAGTGCCTGGGCCTGTCGGCGCCCCCGTGCGTCGCCTGGCGCCCCCTGAGGGGTGGCGGCTTGATGAGCGCAAGGGCGTCTGGCACCAGACGACACGGTTGGAGGACTGTCGCGCCCATGGTCGGCCACGGCGCCCCCTTCCTTCGGAGTCGCTGGGCTACCCATTCCTTCCGGCGCTGGTGCGCTGTCCGAAATGCCGCATCGTGCAGTGGCTGGATCCCACGCACCTGCGGGTAGGCACTAGTGCTCCGTTCCTCAACACGAGTTAACAACGAATCCGCCCACTGCTGAGGGAATAAGAACGCTCCCACAGCATGCCCCGTCTCGGTCTCATAGCAGTCTCCATTGAGGAACGGAGCACTAGTGCCGGACGCAACCTCTCACAAGGGATGCCGCTGCGTTCAGGTACTTCCAGGTGGTGCGTCGGTGGGCGTGGTAGGGTGGACAATCCCGAGTTCTTGCAGCACGCCCTGTCTATCCCACGTGGTCCAGCTCTCAACGATCTGGCCCTCCGCCAGGCGGCTCAGCGTCGTCCCCGTGAACCTCTCGCGCCTACTGGCTCCGGCCGAGACGACCTGCGACGCGGTCGGGGTGTGGTGCGCGGCCCAGTGCACTTCGACCAGCTCCCCCTCCGCCACGAGGCGCTCTATTGCGATCCGCAGGGTGGGGAAGCCGGTGCGGAAGAGGACGACGCCGATCTTGATCGCCTCGGGCCCACGGACCAAGTCGGGGATCAGGCCGCTGTGGTTGACGTAGGTCGGCGCGAAGAGGAGGTCGGCCACCTCGAGCTGCCCTCGGGTCCAGACCTCCTCGATCGCACGGCGTACCACGGCCGCGTTGCGCTCCTCTGCCACTGCCCCTCCTTCCCGCGTCAGCCACGCTCCTGGCCCGCGCCCGCCGGGCACGTCGTACCGCGCCAGGGGGCGATACCCTGGGCGGCCGCGATGCTACGCGAAACCCGGAGCTGCGCTGTCGCGTGCCCCAGTCTCCTATGGCCAGCCTATCAGCCACGTCGCCCCGGATCATGAAGTTCCGTCATCCGGCCGGGACGCTGGGAAGGCGATCCGGTGGGACGGTTGCCGGCCGGATGAGGCCCCGCTATGATCATGGCGATGGATTGGGACAGGGGGTACGGCGATGCCGGAGGGGACCAAGAATGAGGGTGGCCGGATGCGCAGCCCCGGGCGGGTGCTGCTGGTGCTCGACCGGCCGGTACTCGCCGAGGTCGTCAAGTTGGCCCTCAACCACGCGGCCTTCGTGACCAGCACCGCACGGGATGTCGCGGCGGCTGCGGAGGTACATGCCCATATTCGCCCCCACCTCGCCGTCGTCGACATGGACATGGCCCAAGGCGCGGTCCTCGATCTGCTGGGATACACGGCGCCGAGTGCCGAGCGGACCCCGGTGGTGGCGCTGACCCGGCGGGGTGACCTGAAGACCAAGCTGGCGGCCTTCGAGCGGGGCGTGGATGACATCTTGACGATCCCCTTCTCCCCCGAGGAGCTCGTTGCCCGCGTCCTGGCGGTGATGCGGCGCAGCTACCGCACGGCCATCCCCTTCACGCCGACGATCCAGCTGGGTGAGCTGGAAATCGACATGCTCAACCGCCACGTGCGGGTGGGGGCCAGAGAACTGCACCTCACCGCGGCGGAGCAGAGCCTGCTCTACCTGCTGGCGGCCAACGCCGGGCAGCTGCTGAGCCGGGAGGAGATCCTGGACGCGCTCTGGGGTGAGGACTACCTGGCGGACAGCAACGTGGTCGATCGGCACATCCGCAATCTGCGGATCAAGCTGCAGAACGGATGGCGGCGACCGCGGTACATCGCCACCGTGCGCGGGGCTGGCTATCGCTTCCTGCCCACGGCTACCGGTGCGGGAGGTCCCGGCCCGGATGAAGAAACTTCATGACCGCGCCGGCCCGCCCTGCTAGAGTGCTACTGAGCGTCGAGGCGACGACGCTCGGTAGGGCGAGAGCGAAATCGGGCTCGGGGTGGAGGTTGAGCCCGTGCCGTTTATGTGTGCTGGTCCCGCTGGTACCGGGGTATCGCCGAAGCAGGTGCATCCCGACACATCTTGTGGCAGTACGGCTTTCCAAGACCACATCTTGTGGTAGATCGTCGCTCTGATACGTGCCTTTCCGCCATCTCTGTGCCGGCACCTCTAGACTTCACGGTCTCGATGGGACACATGCTTCTGGCATAGTGCTGTGACTTCAGAAGTGGGGGCAATACATGCTAAGCGTGACTCAGATCGTACTGGCTGCGGGACTTACCGTGCCGTGGACCAAGGTTCCCATGTACAACACCATCATGGGCCTTGCCGCGGGGGCAGGCTTGCTACTCGTTGTCTGGTTCGGCGCCGATGTCCTGCGTCGTCGCCCGATCGAGTTCGATGGGTGGGCCCTGGCGTTTGGTATAGTCGGTCTCATTCAGTTCGTCACCGGGCTCCACATGGCGCTCACGTGGCCGATCGCCTTTATCGCGCCCTGGGACAATATCTACTTCGGCGAGACCTGCCTGGCCTTCGGTACGCTCCTTTCGGCCGCCGCCTTCTATCTCTGGCGCCGCGGTGCTGAACTGGCTGGGCTCGAGATGGATGTGCTGCTCGCCCGTTTCCAGCAGGTGCTTCGACCCAACGCGCTCTTCGTCTTCGCGCTCGGCCTCGCCCTCTTCTGGATCGGTATCTTCCCACTGGAGTACCCGGTCTACGAGGCGCCACCCCAGGAGCCGATCTCCGGCCACTTCTCAGGATACCCCCGGCTCGAGTCGACGCTCTTCGCCCTGCTCTACTTCGCGATCGCCCTCGGCTGTCTACTCTTTCCATTGGCGATCCGTACCCTCAACCGCAGGCTGTTTACAATCATCGGCCTTGCCTGGGGCATCCCAGGCGCGGGCCTCGTGCTCTTCGTCGCCATGAACTTCTTCACGCACGGCGGCCTGACATACAACACCCGGTAGGGTGACCTCGGCGACGTTCCTAAAGCCAAGCCAGGGTGGAACACGCGGATGCGGTGCCGTCGGCTTGATGCACATGTTCCTGTAGAGTTCACCTCAACCTGGTTTGGCGACGAAAGAGGTCCGCAGCGCCAAGTCTGGAAGGCGGCGCGGTCCTTTTTGGCGGTCTATATGGCGGCTGGCTGCAGCGAGCGCAACACCGTGCCTCCTGCGGAAGATTCCGACCCGGATGAAGAAACTTCATGACCGCACCGGCGCGCCCTGCTAGAGTGCTACTGAGCGTCAAAGCGAAGACGCACGGTAGGGCGAGAGCGAGTCGGCCAGGGCGAGTGGACCTGTTCGGTGGCGCGGCTAACGGCCCCCATGAAGGGCCCTGACGGCACAACGAGTCCGCCGACCAACAAGCAGATAGAAGTCGAGTTTTGCACGGTCGCCCATCGCCAACATGGCAAGATTGTGGAGGAGAAGCTCTTCTACGACCTGGTCGGGCTGCTGAGGCAGGTCGGTTTGGGCTGAAGGCAGTTGCCGGATCTCGCCATCGGCACGCGGATCCCGTGCCAGGCTGCGGGCAACCGAGAAGCAATCGTGGACTCCACCGGCGGAGGACGCTCGAGCAACGGGCAACGGAGGTGGAGACATGCGGATTCGTCTGATCGAGAAGGACCAGGGCGGCGCGCTGGTCCGGCGGATCTACGACGCACTCGAACAACAGTCGGGCAGCGTTTCCAACTTTACCAAGATGCTGGCGCACAAGCCGGAGGTCTTGCGCGCGTTCAACCAGTTGTCGAGCGCGGTCTGGGCGGAGGAGGCGCTCTCCCCGAAGCTCAAAGAGCTGGCCTACCTCCGGACATCGATCCTCAATGGCTGTGCGTATTGAACCCGCAGCCATACCGCTTCGGGTAAGCGGCGGGGCGTGACGGAGGAGCAGATCTTGGCCTTGAAAGAGCCGGGTGGCCGCCGGCATGAGGAGGTGTTCAGCGCCGAGGAACGGGCCGTATTGCGCTTTACCGATCTGCTACGCAGTTATCCGGGGAACATCGACCCGGGCGACCTTGATGCGCTGGGAGAGCACTTCAACGAGGAGCAAATCGTCGAGTTGGTGCTGGTGATCGCCACCGCTAACTGGACCAATCGCGTGAACGACGGGCTCCAGACGCCGCTGAGCTAGCGTGAACGCAGGCACTGTACCAGAAGACTATCAGGACGGGCTCGCGCATCAATCTTCCCTCTCCTGCGTATCCAGCGCGGAGGACCGATGAACGACAAGGAGGCGAACCATGCACGCACGAGTGGTAACTGTCCAGCTTCAATCGGGCATGACAGACCGGGCCATCGCCATCTTTCGGGAGTCCGTGGTGCCGGCCGCCCAGGGGCAGCACGGATTCAAGGGCATCCAGTTGCTGACCGACCGCAACACAGGCAAGGCACTCGTCATTTCCCTGTGGGAGACGGATGCCGACCTTACGGCGAGCGAGACCAGCGGCTACTACCAGACACAGGTGATAAAGTTCGCGGGCGTCGGCATCTTTGCCGGGCCACCGGTACGAGAAACCTATGAGGTCAACGTCCAGGTCTAGTGCCCTCGCTGCCGGGAGGCGAGCAGTGTCCCCGCCCCATCTGAGGGCTGGCAACTACAACGCGGAGGTATTTCGATGACGGAGCAAACGCAGCCAGGGGTAGTAGTAACCTGGCAAATCGACGCGGCCCACTCGCATGTGGAGTTCGCCGTGCGGCACATGATGGTGAGCACGGTGAAAGGGCGTTTCGCCGCGCTGAGCGGCGCCATCCAGCTCGATGAGGCCGACCTCACGCGCTCGTCGGTCGAGGTCACCATCGACGCGTCCAGCATCGATACGCGGGAGTCGCAGCGTGACGGCCACTTGCGTTCACCCGACTTCCTGGATGTGGAGCAGTTCCCCAGCATCACGTACCGCAGTCGGCGCGTCGAGCCCCTCGAGGGTGGCCACCTCCGCGTGATTGGTGACCTCACCATTCGTGATGTGACGCGGGAGGTCGCCCTCGACGCGACCATGGAGGGCCGCGCGCAGGATCCCTGGGGCGGTGAGCGGGTGGGGTACAGCGCCAAGACGGTCATCAGTCGCAAGGACTTCGGCTTGAAGTGGAACGTCGCCCTTGAGGGCGGTGGGATCCTCGTTGGCGACGAGGTCAAGATCGCCCTCGAAGTTGAGGCAGTTCGGCAGCCCTGAACGCCTGCGCGCACCGTGCGACCTCCTGCCGCGGTCACGAGCGGGTTCGCGCGTGGCCTGCAGGAGAAACCGATGGCCTTACTCAACGGCGCGCACGCCACGGATCCCGATCAGGCCGTGTCGGACGCGCGAGAGGCCGATGCCCTATGGCCGCTCAGCTCCTACCATGCAAGGAGGGCCGACATGACAACGCATTCCCCACCAAGCGGCACGGCTGCTCCGCACGCCTGGCCAGCCCTACCCCTGGCCGACTGGCGCGACACCTATGCCACCCTCCACATGTGGACGCAGATCGTGGGCAAGGTGCGCATGGCGCTCACCCCGCTGGTCAACCATTGGTGGTCGGTCGCGCTCTACGTGACCGCCCGCGGCCTGACCACGTCGCCCATCCCCTACGGCGCGCGCACCTTCGAGATACTGTTTGACTTCATCGACCACAACCTGCTGATCCAAACCAGCGACGGGGAGAGCAAGGCCCTGGGGCTGTTCCCGCGCTCGACTGCCAAGTTCTACCACGAGTGCATGGGGGCGTTGCGCGCGCTCCAGATCGATGTCCACATCAACCCATTGCCGCAGGAGGTGCCCAATCCCATTCGCTGCGACGAGGATACCGTCCATTGCGCCTACGACGCGGCGAGCGCCCAGCGGTTCTGGCGCACCCTGGTGCAGGCCGACCGAGTGTTCAAGCAGTTTCGCGCCGGCTTCATCGGCAAATGCAGCCCAGTGCATTTCTTCTGGGGCAGCTTCGATCTGGCGGTGTGCCGCTTCTCCGGACGGCGGGCGCCGGAGCGGCCCGGGGCAGATCACATGACACGGGAGGGGTATTCGCACGAGGTGATCAGTTGCGGGTTCTGGCCAGGCAGCGGCCCAGTACAGGAGGCGGCATTCTACGCCTACGCCGCGCCTGCACCAATGGGCCTTGAGCGTGCCGTGATTCGGCCCGCGTCGGCATGGTACAGCGCCGAGCTTGGTGAGTTCCTGTTGCGCTACGAAGACGTGCGGGGCGCGGACAATCCGGACGCCGTGTTGCTGGAGTTCCTGCAGAGTACCTATGTGGCAGCGGCGGACCTGGCGGGGTGGGATCGGGCCGCACTAGTACTACAGTGACACTTGTCACAGCCCTCTCTGGAAGCAATCCGTGATACAAGTTGTAGTTCACGCTTCACCAGAGGGAGTGATGAGGTGGAAATCGGAACTGCCGCTGTAGTACTAGCCCTACCAGCGACGGCGAAGGGTCGTCAGCGCCGTAAGCGGCGGAGGTACCCCCGCCGCTCCAGCATCGATAGGTTAACGCACCGCCTCGATGGCCCAGGCATTCGGGCTGGGCTGCAACCCGTCAACCAGCGACCCACCGCGCGAGTCCAGCACGTCGATCTGATTGCTCGTTTGCGAGAGCGCGAAGAGGCGTCGTCCGTCGTGGCTGATCGCCACGCTCCCGATTTCCTGGTCGGGCACGAACGTCTCCCGCACGGTAAGTGACCCCGTATCGACCACCCAGACACCCGAGCCGGTGGCCACGAATACCCGCCGACCATCGGCCGAAATCGCCGCCGCGTCCTGCATACGCATGGGAGCACCGGCGCGCATGCCCAGGTGCACCAGGCGCATCGTGCCGATGGGGAGATTCCGTACCTCCACCGCTACGCCCAAGGCGGCATTTACCGCGTAGAGCGCGTGACCGTCCGGCGCCGCGCTAAGGGTAAAGTGAGCCATCAGCCCGACATCCCTGGAGATCGCCGGGAAGTCGAGGCACACGGTCGTGCGATCGCGCAAATCTAGGGCGTGGACAAAGGCGTGGCCGTTGTTTTCCACATAGAGGGTATAGAGCCAGGCGCCGTCTGGTGACCAGACACGTGTCCAGGCCTCGCCGCTCATCGATCCGGGCTTCTCGCCGCGTTGCGCGACGATCCTGGAATCAAGCACGCCGCGCGCCACATCGAGCGACCGCACCTGATACACCCCGAACCCGATATTCGGCAGCGATTGAATAAAATACAGGATCTTGCCATCGGCGGTGATCGCGTCCAACCCGAATTGACCGTTAAGCGTATGATCGGCTACCACCCGCATCCTTTGCGTATCGATCACGATGAAATGCGTCGAGGTACTGTTGGGTGACCACTCCTCGCGCAGCGCCAGCCAGCGTGCATTGAAAGAGAGCGCGCTCAGCACCTGCGATCCGTCCGCCGGAAATCCGGCCCGCGCCACGCTTGGCATCCGCATGGCCACCGGTGAGGCGAGCACGCCGGCAGCGATCCGGCCAACGCGCGGCGCACCGGCAAGGAATCGCGAAGGGACACTCGCTACCGGCGCGCCGATACCATACTGCCCTGGTAGGGGGAGCGCTCCCTCGGCGTAATCACCGCCGCGGGTTGAAAACGTGCCCTGGACTTTCATTGAGCGCAGCACCTGGCCGGTGGCGATATCGATCACCTGCACGAGCGTGGCGCCGCCCGCTTGCGCGCGGGCGGCGTAGAGGGTCTGGCCGCTTCGATCGAGCACGCCGAGCGGGAGCGGAAGCGCGGGTACGCCGCCTGCCTGCACGGTGGCGAGTCCCTCGGCCTGGCCGAGGCCGGCCCGCAACACCAACATGTCGGGCGTCATGGCCTGAACGGGCGAGGCAAGTAAGGTGAGCATCGGCGCCACGACCAGGATGACACAGATGAAACAGGACCACATGAACCGTTGCATGACCGTCTCCCCCTTGGATTTAGACGCGGAGCGAGGGGCGCTCACATGATTGGCACCCGTGATCAATACACTTGGGCTCGAGTTCAGGTTCCCTTGCGTCCGTTTAGTGAATGGACGAGGCGATGCGGACCGCGATGTCCTTGGGGACCTGCCCCTCGATGCGGTAGGTCACGTCGCCGCGTTGCCACAGCAGGGTGTTGCCGGCCAGGCGCAATGGCTCGGTGACGACGCTGCCGTCAGGCATCGCGTACCCGAAAAAGTGGGGCGTCCCACTCAACCATACACCCTGCGCGCCGGCCACGCTGGTATTTTCGATCCGCGTGCCCATAAAGGCGAGCTTCTTGAGGATGCCAACCGCGAGATCGGCGCGGAACTCGGTGATCAGCAGCGCCACTCCGGTCGTCGGCGCCGCCGGAACTCCGACGCGCGCCCTATAGACCAGCGCGACCTGGCCAGGCAGAGGGCCGCCAATATAGATATCGTCTGGTCGCCCGATCGTCCGGTAGCGTGGGAGCCCGATGCTGAATCGGACCTGCTTCTGGGCGGCGGCGAGCGTTGTCCGATGGCCGAGCTGGAGGGTTGTCCCTACCGGTGACGGCGCCGGTCGGCCCGGCGGTACGCGCGTGATCTCAACCCCACGGATGTGAAACCACCCGGTAACGGCGGCACGCGCTCCTGGAGAAACGGCGAGCACGAGCGCCACGAGCGCGAGGCACATGGCAAGCACCATGATCGCCCGCCGGCCTGGACGAGCCCAAATCCGGCCGAACCTGGACTCACGAGGCTGGCCGTGGTCGATCTCGGCCAGCAGTGAGGTGTGTACCCTCTGGGCAAGCCGGGTCGCCGAGGGAAAGGCGACGTACTTGCCGAGTGCCACCAACTGTTGTTCAAGCTCCTGATTGGTCAGCCTCCCCGGTGCGTCAGCCATGTCGCTTGTACCCCCCAGCGGTAGGCGCGACCAGGGTTGTATCGCTCTCCAGGCCGTGGCGTAACCGGTCCAGGGCACGGGCCAGGCGCGACTTCACCGTGCCCTTGGGACACCCGAGCAGCGATGCCATCTCGGCCTCGGAGAGTGAGAGGAAGTAGCGGCTGGCAATCACCAGCCGGTCCTCGTCGCGCAGCGCCTCAAGCGCGGCCAGCAGCGTCTCCCGCCGCTCCGAGGCGAGCGCGGACTCCTCTGGGGTGGCACTGTCCGTGTCCCCGCTTCCCGAGGCGGCAACTTGAAGCGTGAGTCGCTCTCGGCGAGCCGCGGCCCGTTGATGGTTTTTGGCTTCGTTGGCAATGATTCTCAGCAGCCATGGTCGGAACGGCGCCCCTCGCCTGAAGTGGGGCAGAGCGCGATACGCCTTCATGAAGCCCTCCTGCGCCACGTCTTCCGCCGTCTGCGCGTCACCGGTAATCAGGTAGGCAACGCGAAGTACGAGATCTTGGTAGCGGAGCACCAGCGCCTCGAAGGCACTGACCTCGCCCCGGTGCGCCGCCGCGATCAGATCAGCTTCGTTCAGCACGCCAATCCTTTCTGAGGGCCGCGCGACCGCCGCTGTTGTCTGCGATGAGCGTATGCCGGCCGACCATGTGGTTATGCCACCGCTAGTTATCCTACACCGGCGGCCCGCCAGCGGTTCCCGGCTGAAATGCTGGATCTTGTAACCCACCTCCCGATATTGCTGAAATGCCTCGGATCCACGGTCGCGTATGGGGCGCCTGTCAGCGCGCCCGTACCAGTGACCGTCGTCAACGCCATGCTCAACAATTCCGTCGACTTCACTGTCAAACGGCTCGAACAGGACAATCTTCCGTCCCGGCTGGAGGGCCCACCGCGAGCGTGCGGGCGGCTAGTACTCAGGAGTCCAGGTGACTAATCTGGGCGATTTCGTTTGGGCAGCGCATGATCAGCGCATAGTCCATTCCGCCCTTCGTGAATCCTTCATCGGAAATGGTGACGGCATCACGCCGCCCACGCGTCACGACCGCGATGGCGCCACAGGTGGTACAGGCACTGCTTTGGGTGACCGTGTCGTCTCCGGCGGGATGGAAGCGCCACGGTCCCAGGGTATGTCCCAACTCCTTGGCGATCTCCGTGCACCGGTTCCGACCTTCGGCAAGGGCGCGCTCGACCTTTGCTTGCGCCGATTTATCTGGCATGGTGGCAAGCTCCTTCTCCGTTGCTGATCATCGCGGTAACGCCATTCCTGACGGCGCTTTACCCCCGGCCGACAAACGGCATCTCGGTGGCCATCACCGTCATGAACAGCACATTCGCGTCCAAGGGCAGACTCGCCATATAGAGGATGGCTTCGGCCACATGCCGCACGTCCATCCGGGGCTCCGCCAGGAACGCCCCGTTCGCTTGCGGCACGCCGGCCGTCATCCGCTCGGTCATCTCCGTGGCGGCATTCCCGATGTCAATCTGGCCGCACGCAATACTATGGCCGCGGCCCTCGAGGGCGAGGCACTTGGTGAGCCCCGTGACGGCGTGCTTGGTGGCGGTATAGGGGGCGGAGTGCGGCCGAGGGACCTGCGCGGAGAGCGATCCATTGTTGATGATGCGCCCTCCTCGCGGCTGCTGCGCCTTCATCAGCTTGAACGCTTCCCGCGCGCAGAGGAAGACGCCCGTGAGGTTGACCCCGACCATCGCGCTCCACTGCTCGTAGGAGATGTCCTCGATCGCGCTGCCTGGCGCACTGATGCCGGCGTTGTTGACCAGCACATCGAGGCGGCCGAACACCTCCGTGACCCGCGCGAACAGGGCATGGACGGACTCTGGGTTGCTGACGTCGGTGGGCACCGCGAGCATCGTGCCGCCCGTCTGCGTGGCGAGGACCGCGGTCTGGTCCAGGGTCGCGGCGTGGCGGCCGGCCAGGACCACGGCATAGCCGGCGGCGTGCAGGGCAAGCGCGGTGGCCCGGCCGATGCCGCTGCCCGCGCCCGTGACCAGGGCGATCTTACCAGGACTTCTCATCGTCGGTGTGTTCTCCACATGCCCCTCTCGTGGTCTTTGCGGTGTACGGATGCCAGGATTTAGACGGTCAACGCCATGCCCTCACCGCGTGGGTCCGCCCCGCCGTCCAGGACGCCGGTTGTCGGGTCGACGCGGATAACGTGCACAAGCGGATAGGTCCAATAGGCGGCGAACCCTTGCTCGACGGCATGGCCGCGGCTCCGCAATCCGGCGCACACGCTCTCGGGAATACGCGCCTCCACGTCGATGGTGGCGCCCTGGCAATCGATACGGGGAGCGGAGACCGCCTCGGTAGCACTCATGCCAAAGTCCAGGAGGTTGAGAATGGTTTGAAACACGGCGGTGGTGATGCGGGTGCCGCCTGGGGCGCCAACCACGAGGAGCGGCTTGTTGTCTTTCATGATGATGGTAGGGCTGAGGCCGCTGACCCGTGCCTTGCCCGGAGCGATGGAATTGGGGTGGCCGGGAATGGGATTGAAGCACTTCATGGCGTTGTTGTACTGGAAGCCCAGGCCGTCGGTGACCACGCCGGACGAGTCTCCCAACGAATGGGTGAGCGCCACCGCGTTATGCCATTGGTCGACCACGGAGATATGGGTTGTGCCCTGCTCGTCGGCGCGCCAGCGCGGAACGATAAACTTTTCACCACGATCTATGGCTCGGCGGGCCTCTTCCGCGTACTCCTTGGAGGTCAGGTGTTGAGTGGGGATCGCCGCGAATTCCGGATCGGCAAGATGGTTGGCCCAATCACGGTAGGCCCATTGCATCGTCCGCGCAAGTAGATCGATATAGTCCGCGCCGTTGAACCCATAGGTGCTCAGGTTATAGCCTTCGACAATGTTCAGCATCTCAAGCAGCGTCATCCCGCCGGATGGCGGTGGATCCGTCAGGACGGTGTAGCCGCGGTAGGTGCCCACGAGCGGCGTGCCGATGCGCGGCGCGTACGTGCCCAGATCCTCCGCCGTGACGAAACCACCATGCCGGCCAATATCGGTGACCATCGCGCAAGCGATGCCGCCTCGGTAGAAATCCTCAACCCCGCTCGTCGCCAACCGTTCCAACGTCTCCGCATAGTCTGTCTGGACGAAGCGATCGCCCTCGTGGAACGGAAAATGGCCATCGCGGGTGAAGATCTCGCGCGCCGCGGCGGTATGCGTGGCGCGTGCCATGGGGTGGGGCTTGCCGGCAACGGCCGGAGCGGCGAAACGGGCCGCGGTCTTGGGCGTGAGGGGATAGCCGTCGCGCGCGAGGCGAATTGCCGGCTCCACGCAGTCTGCCCACGAGCGTGTGCCATAGCGCGACAGGGCGGTTGACAAGCCGGCCAGGGTGCCCGGCACCGCGATCGCATGGTAGCCGACATCGTTCAGATACCCACGCACGCGATACCCGTAGCCGTCGCGGTACTCCTCCATGACCGAGTCGCGCCACATCTCGGCGGTGACGCGCGTGCCTGCCCGGGCGGGAAACGCGATGGTTTCACGAACCGCGCCCCGCGCCCAGAAAATGGTGCAGGAACCAAAGCCGCCGATCCCGCACATCTGGGGGTCGAGTACACCCTGCGCAAGCGCCGTGGTGACGGCCGCGTCGATGGCATTACCGCCCCGTGCCAGCACATGAGCCCCGATTTCCACGGCTTTGGATTGGGGCGCCACGATCATCCCAGGCATGGATTCACTCTCCCCATACGATTATCCTCAGGTATGGTGGACGTCATCGCGGAATGATCGGCAGCACAAGCCGCGATGGATGTTCCGCGTCGTGGAAGATGGTTTGAGTGGCCGTTATCCGCCCTGCGAGGCTTCCCATCCCAACACCCTCCCCGGTGTTCAGGTTGCGATCATACTGGGGAAAATTGGAACTGGAAATCTCCAGGCGGATCCGGTGACCGGCTCGGAAGAGATTGCTGGTCGAGCCGACCTGGATCGGAAATTCGTAGACGCGGTCGGGCACGATCGGCTCGGGCCGCCGGAGCGAGTCGCGGAAACGGGCACGGATCAGCCCATCGCAGAGATTGACCGCCGTTCCATCCGGATAGACATCCACCAGCTTGGCCGTGAAGTCCGTGTCGACGGCCGTCGAGGCAGCCCACAGGATAACGTGGACCGGCCCGGTTACCTCCAGATCACGGGTGAGCACCTCGCCGGTATAGACCAACACGTCATTGCGCGCCTCGACGCTTCGCTGGTCCGCCGGCCCCATCGGGGCGATCTGCGGGAAGCAGCAGGAGTGGCCGCCCAGACTGGGGACCGGCGCCGCAGGGTCATACACGAAGATGTCCGGGTATTCCTCGGTGGGCGCCGCGGCGGAGAGGGTTCCGTTCCCGCTGGCGGAGTTCGCCCGTCCATCACTGTGCAGATGAAGCGGCGTCTCGACGGCGCGGGCGATCGGCCACTCCTCCTCATCCCGCCAGCGATTCTCGCCCATCACGAAGAGGCGGACCGGCGGCTCGTCCACCATGCCGTTGTCCTCGCCCTTGAGCCAGTGGCTGAACCAGCGGACCTGGAGATCGTCGATACTGTTTTGCGCCTCCGGCCCGAAATCCACCGCGCCCACCTGTTGGGTCCAGGGCATGTGATACCAGGGTCCGATCACCAACCGTTGCCGGCGGCGAGCCTCCGCGCTTCCCGCTTGCTCGCGCAGGCCGCGGAAGTTGCGCAGGGTTCCTTCCAGGAACACGTCGTACCAGCCGCCAATGTGCAGAGCCGGCACGGCTATGTCCGGATAGCGCCGCGCGATTTCCCACTCTTGCCAGTAGGGGTCATCAGTTGGATGCTCAAGCCAGTCGTAGAAATAGGGGGCGACCGCTTCCTGCTGGAGGATCGGGAAGTCGCGGAGCGGCAAGAACCAATACCACGGCGCGATATCGGCAAAGGTGCCGGCCAACGACGCTTCCAGACCAGCTTGTCCGCGCCTTCGCGCCGTGTCGGGCGCCAGGGAGGTCGCCCATGACATGGCAAATGCCAGGTTAAGGGCGCCGCTCCGGTAGGTCCAGCCTTCGTAATAGCCGTCATTGGTGAAGGCCGGCGCGATGGTGACCAGATGCGGCGGGCGCAGGAGAGCGGGCAGCAACTGCGTGACGCCGACATAGGAGAAGCCAAACATCCCCACCGCTCCATTGCAGCCGGGCACCGTAGCCGCCCATTCTACCGTGTCGTAGCCATCCTCGGCCTCGTGGCGGAAGGGGTAGAACTCCCCCTCCGAGCGACCGCGGCCCCGCACGTCCTGGACGATCACCAGGAAGCCCTGTCGGGCGTACCAGATAGGATGCGCGTAGGTGATCGTTTGGGCGCCGACCTTGTCGTAGGGCAGGCGCATCAAGAGAGCCGGCAGCGGGCCGTCGCTGGTGGGCCGGTAGATATCAGCGTAGAGAATGGTCCCGTCCCGCATGGCGGCGGGCACGTCGCGCTCAATCGTCACCTCGACCGGGAACCGCGTCGCTCCGGACATCTCGTCGCCCCCTCCGTGCTTATTCCTCGGCCGGCGTGTCGACCACGTAGCGCGAATGCCAGGCCACGCCCTGCCAGGTCATCATCCGCTCGACGTCGACCCGGATCAGCCAACGCGGCTGGCCGAGCGTCGGCTCCAGATACTCCGGCCCCCGTTCTCCCAGATACCGCAGCGACATGCCCTGAGCAATCGCTACCCACTTGCCGCCCACGTTCGGCTCCTCCACGATGGTCGCCTTCCCCTCGACCTCTACTTTCCGGTAGGGTTGGACCGGCTCGGAGATCGCCAGCGCCACCGCGGGCCGCTTCTGAAGGTACTCGGCCCAGGCGGAACGCCGGCGCGGGATGATCCAGAACGCGGCGCCGTCCCAGGTGAACCAGCACGGCACGATATACGGCGTGCCGTCGTCCTTCAGGCAGGCGAGGTGGCAGAGGGTGCCGGTGGCCAGGAAGGCATCCAGATCCTCGCGGCTCATCTTCCCGATCTGGCCGCGCCATTCCTTCTGCTCTTCCTGGATACGGATCAAATCGCTCATCGCGTGACTCCCTTCATGGCTTACGCTTCAACCTCCGTGAGAAACACCTCGCGACCCTCGTGTGCCGACCGGATCAGGGCCAACGCCGTGCGCAGCCCGAGCAGTACTTCCGGCGGCGTCACGATCGTGAACGGCTCTCCGGCTCGGATACAGCGCACGACAGCCGCCGCCTGGTTGACCAACGCCCCCGCCGCGACCCCATGGACCGACGGCCAGAGGGTAGTATCCGGCACTTCGGAACCCTGGTCATTGGTAAACTCCAGGGCCGAACTGGGATCCACGATCCGCGCCGTCTCCTCCGTCCCTACCACCCGCAGCGAGCTTTCCACGTAGCTCCGGCGTCCCGCCGGCCAGAGCCAGTGGCATTCGAGGGTGGCTACCGCCCCGCCCGCGAACTGGATCATCCCCCACACCGCGTCCGCCGGCCCCGCATGCAGCACCTTCCGCTCGATCGCGTAGACCCGCTCGGGCTGGTCACCGGTGTACCAGATCGCCAGATCGATGTCGTGGACCAGCACTTCCAGGAAGGAATGTTCGCGATGAAACCGCGCCGCTCGCGCCCGCGGCTGGTTTCGCCCGGCAGCGATCGAAACCACCTTGCCCAGCTGTCCCGCCGCGATCCGCTCCTTGAGCAGGGCATAGGCGGGGTGGAAACGGAGCACATGCGCGGGCGCCAGAATACAGCCAGACCGCTCAGCCTGCTCGAACAGCACCCGCGCCTCGTCCAGTCGGGTGCTGATCGGCTTTTCCAGCAGCACGTGCTTCCCCGCGGCCAGGCAGGCCAGGGTCGGCTCCCGGTGATGCGCCTCCGGCGTGGCGATACACACCAGTTGGAGGTCATCGAACGCCGCCAACTCGCCCGGATCGGTGGTCCAGCGGGCCGCGCCGTAACGGGCGGCGACCGTGGCCGCCCGATCGGCGTCCACGTCGCAGACCGCCCGCACGCGGATGCCGGGCAAGGCGGCGAAGGCGCGCACCTGTTCCTCGCCCTGGCCTCCGACCCCGATGAAGCCCACGCCGAGTGTATCCTCAGCCATTCCTCTCTCCCCGCCCATCCCTACTTATCCATGGGCGGCTGCTTGCTCTGCCTTAAAGCAGGCCGCCCTGTGCCCTGCTCCAACCTCACGCAAAGGAGGAGGGGCTTCCCGACAGCCGCTGTCGGCCAGCGGGCAGCGGGGCGCGAACGCGCAGCCGCGCGTGTCCTGATTTCCCTCCGGACCGCTGCCACCGGCGCCGGTCTTGCCGCTCAGGCCCACCACTTCCACGGCGGAGGCCAGGAGCAATTGGGTGTAGGGGTGATGAGGGCGCGCGAATAGCGCCGTCTTTTCCGCCTCCTCCACCACTCGCCCCCGATACATCACCATCACCCGATCCGCGATATGGTGTACCACCGCCAGATCGTGCCCCACGAACAGATAGGTCAGACCCAAGCGGCGCTGTAGGTCGCGGAACAGGTTGAGCATCTGCGCTTGAATCGAGATATCCAGGGCCGAGACCGGCTCATCGGCGATCACGAAACGGGGGCCGGGCCCCAGCGCCCGGGCGATGGCCAGCCGCTGACGTTGGCCGCCACTGAACTCATGCGGATAGCGATCCTTTTGATCGGGCGATAAACCCACCAGTTCCAGGAGTTCCGTCACGCGCGCCCCCCGCCGGCTCCGGGGCAGGAAATAGAGCCCTTCGGCCACGGACTGGCCAACCGTCATCCGCGGATCAAACGAGGAAAAGGGATCTTGAAAGACGATCTGCATCCGGCGCCGGATCTCCTGGAGCTCCCGCCCCCGCGACTGGAGGAGGGGGCGACCCTCGAAACGGATCGTACCCTCGGTCAGTGGAATCAAGCGGAGGAGGAGGCGGGCCAGGGTGGATTTCCCGCTCCCGCTCTCCCCGACCAGGCCGACAACCTCTCCCGGTTCGATGCGGAACGAGACATGGTCCACCGCCAACAAAGTTCCCGTGGGCACCTTGAAGCGTTTGGTGAGGTCGCGTGCTTCAACCAGCGGCGACGATGGTTCCATGACTCGCAAACCCTTTTCCTCCTCAGGCCGTCCGCCGCCAACAGCGTACCCAGTGGTTATCTGACACCGCGACCAGCCGCTGCTCCTGCCCGCAGGCCGGTTGGGCCAGGTCGCAACGGGCCGCGAAACGGCAGCCGGGCGGCATCTCCAGAAGGCTGGGCACGCTGCCGCGGATCGCGGGCAGCACCTCCACGGCGCGATCCAATCGCGGCAAGGATTGCATCAGCGCCTGGGTATAGGGATGCAGGGGGCGCTCCAACAACTCGGCGGTGGGCGCATCCTCCATCACTTCCGCCGCGTACATCACCACCACCCGGTCGGCCACCTTGGAGACGACCGCCAGGTTGTGGGTGATCAACAACATGGCCATGCCGCTATCGGCCCGTAGCTCCGCCAACAGATCCAGGATCCCGGCCTGTACCGTCACATCGAGCGCCGTGGTCGGCTCATCGGCAATCAATACCGCCGGGCCCAGGCACAACGCCATGGCGATCATGGCGCGTTGCCGCATGCCGCCGCTCAGTTGATGGGGATACAGGTCGAGGCAGGCGCGCGGCGCCTGCATATGCACTCGCTCCAGCGCCTCCAGCGCCCGCACCCGCGCCTCGGTCTTCCCACACCGCCGGTGCGCGCGGATGGTTTCGGCAATCTGCGTCCCGATCGTGAAGAGCGGGTCGAGGGCGGTCATCGGCTCCTGAAAGATCATGGATATCCGCTCGCCGCGCAATTGGCGGAGCCGGGACGGGGACGCGGTCAGTAGATCCTCGTCGTCCAACAGGACACGACCTCGCGTGGTATAGGCGGGCGGCGAGGCAAGCAAGCGCATGATGGAGAGCGCGGCGGTCGTCTTCCCGCACCCCGACTCCCCCACCAACGCCACCGTCTCCCCAGCCCGAAGGGTCAAGGAGAGATCGTTGACGGCCACCGCCGTGCCCTGACGCAGGCGCAATTCGGTACGCAGGTTTTCCACGCGCAACACGCACATCCTAGCGTTCCCTCAGGCGGGGATCGAGCGCCTCGCGCAGGGCATCGCCCAGCACGTTGAAACCAAGCACGATCACCACGATCGAGACACCCGGCATGATCACGAGCCAGGGCGCGTACTGGTTATACTCCCAACCCTCGGAGAGTAAATCACCCCAACTGGGCAACGGCGGCTGCGCCCCCAGGCCAATGAACGACAGGCTGGCTTCGACCAGGATCGCGATGCCCATTGAGAAGCTCGCCAGGACCAGCACGGCCGGCAGGGCATTGGGAATCATGTGGCGGAAGATGATGAACAGATGGCCGCGGCCCAGGGCGCGGGCCGCCTCCACGAACTCTCGCTCCCGCAAGGCAATCACCTCGCCGCGCACGATCCGGGCCGTGCCGGCCCAGTTGACCACGGTGATCGCCAGGGCGGCGGGCAACAGTCCCGGCCCGAAGAGGCCCACGAAAAGCACGGCCGCCAATACGATGGGAAAAGCCCACATCAGATCGACCACGGCGGCCAGGATCAGATCGACGGCGCCGCCGAAATATCCGGAGATGCCGCCCACCACGACGGCCAGCACAACCGAGAGCATGGTCACCCCGAAGGCGAAGATAAAGGAGGTGCGGGCGCCGAACAGAATCCGGCTGAACAGATCGCGGCCAAACTGATCGGTACCCAGCAGATGGTGGGGGCTGAGCGGGGACTTGAGGGCGCTCGCCAGATCCTGGGCGGCATAGGGATAGGGCGCGATCCAGGGCGCCAACAAGCCCGCCGCGATAAAGACGATGACGATGAGGCCGCCAAAGAGCAGGGCCGGCCGCCGGACCAGGAACCGCGCCCCGCGCCGGAGCCGTGGCGGCCGATTAGTAGCGGACACGAGGGTCGATCACCGCGTAGAGGATATCGGCCAGCACATTGGCGACGATGGCGGCGGCGGCGAGCATGAGCGTCAGGCCCTGGACCACGGGGAAATCGGCTTGCAGGGCCGAGGAGACGAGCAGTCGCCCAATCCCCGGCCAGCCGAAGATATTTTCAATCACGATCGCGCCGCCGATCACCATACTGAGCCGGAGGCCCAGCAGGGTGATCGTGGAGATCAGCGCGTTCTTGAACGCATGGACGCCAAGGATCCGCCAACGGCTCAGTCCCTTGGCATGGAGGGTCCGGATATAGTCCTGCCGAAGCACTTCAATCATTGACGAGCGCATCAACCGGAGACTGAGTCCAGTTCCCTCCGCCGCCAGGGCGATCGCGGGGAGCACGAGCGTGGAAAAGCTCCCATACCCCGAGACCGGAAGCAACGCCCAATGCACGCCGAAAAGCAGCACGAGCAAAAGCGCCAACCAGAAACTCGGCACCGCCATGGCCAATAGCGCCCCGCCCGTGATCGAATAGTCGACCCAGGAGCTACGCCGCGCCGCCGCCAGGATCCCCAGGGGGATGGCCAGGACATACGAAAGCACCAGCGCGGTGCCCCCCAGGAGCAGGGTCGCCGGTAACCGGTCACGGATCAGTTGGCTGACCCCCTCCCGATAAATGATCGACTCACCGAAATCGCCATGGAGCGCTCGCCCCAGGAACAGGAAGTACTGGGTGACCAGCGGCTTATCCAGGCCAAGCTCATGGCGAGCCAGGATTTGCAGGGACTGGGGCGCCGTGGGGCCGACGAACAGCTCCACCGGATCGCCCTGCCCCGTGTGCAGCATGGCGAAGACCGCGATTGAGACAAGGAACAGCAACGGTACGGCGATCGCCGCTTTCCTGACGATGTAACGCAGCACGGCAGCGACACTCTCTCCTTACGAGCTCAGCCACACATTCTGCAAATAGGCATACAGTTGCCAGGTATACGGCGAGAAGCCCTGCACCCGCTTGTTCACTCCCCAGACCTGGGTGGGAGTATAAAGCGGCATCACGGCGGCGTCATCCAGCAGAAGCTTCTGGATCTGATGGTAGCTCGAAATGATGTCCTGCACCGTGTTGGCCTGGCGCGAGGCATCGAACAGGGCATCGACCTTGGGATTCTTGTAGCGCATAAAGTCCGGCGATGGGATGTTCGCCGAGTCGGTGAACAAACTGATGATACTGGCATTGTTCCAGACGTAGGGAAACAGGAACATATCGAAGGTTCCCTTGGCGATGATGCCGAAGAAGGTCGCCTTATCGACGGGCTGCGGCACCACGGTGATCCCTACCTGGCCAAGCTGCGCCTGAATGATCGCCGTATTCTGCTTATCCTCCGAGGTGGTGGTGGTCAGCAGGTGGATGGTGTAGCTCTTGCCGCCCAACAACGACTTCGCCTTGGTGGGATTGTAGGCGTAATAGCCCTCCGAGCCCGACCAGTATTCCGGCGCCTGCTTCATCACCAGGCTATTGGCCACGTTGCCGTAGCCGAGCAGCACGCTCTGGACGATCGCCTTCCGGTCGATGGCATAGGAAATTGCCTGGCGGACCGCCAGAGTATTAGTGGGGGACTTGGTAAAGTTGAAGCCCAGCCACACCACCTGCCAATCAGGCAAGGTGATGATGTTGAGGTTCGCCTGTCTCTTGAGGCGCGCGATATCCGGCGGCGCGATCGCGTGCACGATGTCCTGATGGCCGGACTCGAGTTCGATCGCCCGGGTGGCCGCGTCGGGGAGCCACTTGTAGACGATACTATCCAGGTACGCCGGACCCTTGTTCTGGAGAAAAGACGCCGGATTGGCATAGCTGGGGTTCCGGACCACGGTCACGTGATCGCCCGCCAAGTATTCCTTGAGCATGAACGGACCCGTGCCGGCGGCGCCCTTGATCCCGTAGCCGCCGCCCTGATTGTACGAAGCGCCGCCATACTTCTTCCAGGCCGTGGGGCTGACGACGCCGGCAAAGAGCTGGCCGAAGGCGAAGGTCAGATTGGCGTCCGGATGTTTGAGCTGGAAACGAATCGTGTAGGGGCCGGGGGTGGTGATCGAGTCGACGGAGGCCCAGTAGATGATGAATGGGTTGCCGATCTTGGGATTACGGATCATATCAAAGAACCACTTGGCGGCGGCGGCGTTGAAGGGGCTGCCGTCGTGAAAGGTCTTGTTCCGTTTGAGCTGGAAGGTCCAGGTCTTCCGGTCCTTGGAGACGGTGTAGGACTGGGCAAGCTGGCCGACGAAGGCGCCGTTCGGCCCCTGCACGAGCAGATACTCATACATTTGCTGATTGGCGTCATCCATCCAGGGGCTGCTGATCGGGTTCTCCGGCGAAGGCTCCAGATCCTGCCCATAGTGCAGCGTGCCGCCCATTTTGGGGCTGCCGACCGCGGCGGCGTGTGCCTGCCCGACCGGCGGGAACATGGGCGCCAGGACGCTGGTGGCGGCCACGGCCCCGCCGAGCGCCGTCATGCGGCGCACGAAGGCGCGGCGGTCGATGGTTCCTTCGAGGAAGTCCAGTTGGGTCTGGCGGATCCGCTCGTCGAGAGTGTCGTGATCGCGATCGTCGATCATAGGTACGCTCCTCCTTCAGCTACAGGGATTAAGCACTACACAAGAACCTAACCGTGCACCGTGGGGTCCGCGTGGTACGTACGATCCGCCGCCCGGCAGATAGAACTCCTCGTACGGGCGTCCTCTACGATCATGATTTTCGCGCCGCAGGGCTGGTGATAGGAAAAGCGACGCCAGTACGTGGCGTTAGGATACAAGAGAGCTCAGAGGTAGCACAAGAGCCGGGCACAAGCATCCGTCGCGTAAGGCATCCATTGACACCTACGCACTCCTCCCACGGATACTAGGGAATGTAGTCGATACACAGGGCGATGGCAGCGGTGATAGTCTCAAGCTGCTCGGCCGTGAGCATACCCAGACGCCGAACGAACCGGCTGACCGCGACTGACTTCACCTGAAAGGCATCGGCGGCGGAGTCCTTGGAGAGACCGTTCCGCTGGGTGTTCTTGATCCGCACCAACCAAGGCTGCCTGGCATAATGCTGCTGCCACCCAGTGATCGGCACGATGATTCGCAGATCCAGGACGCCGACCGCCGCGCTACTCACGACGACGGCTGGGCGTCGCTTCGCGATCTCATCACCCTGGGTCGGGTCAAAGTCGATCAACCAGACTTCACCCCTCGTCGGCGTCGTCAAGGAAGTCCTCTGCCCTAAGGCCGTCGAAACCGGTGAGGGCGCCATTCTCACGGTAAAGCGCGGCTGCGTCAACCGCGGCCGCGGCCAGTACCTGGTCCCGCTCAGCTTTGGACAGAGCCAGCATCGCACGTGGGTCTTGTAGGGGTTCCTCGTATTCCGGTTCCGGCACGAAAGGCGTAGTCACCGCGCGGGGACAGATCTGACGGGCACGCGTTTCGCTCAGAATCCCTTCCGCCAGTGCACGCGCGGTCAATTGCTCCAGGCGAGTCGGTGTTTCCTCACCATGGAAGGCCACCGGCTCGACTTTCTTCCAGCCTCTGGCGACGAATGTTCGATAGAGGGTGTGGTACAGTCCTGGGTTAATGATCTCAAGCTCATAGGCCCGATGAATCCAGCCGAGCATACTGAGCCCATATTTCTGTTTGAGGAGGGCGATTTCGCGCAGGCTGAGATGACGTCGGCGTTTACCCAGCTCTTGGATGGCTACGGAGCCGGGAACGAGGAAAGCGGCAGCGAACCGCTGAGCGAACTGCTCCTCGGCGGCGCCCGTCTCGTCGCTCGCGGTGGTCATGAGCATGTGGCCGAACTCATGGGCGAGTGTGAAGCGGCGGCGGTCAGCCGGAATCCGGTCGTTCACCACGGCGAGCGGCGTGGTGCCATTGACCCACGCAGAGAGCCCATCGAGATCACCTTCGTCGTGCGACCAGGCGATCACGACCGCGCCATGTGTCTCCGCCGACTGTGTAACACTCTCAATCGGTGCCTCGCCCAGCCGCCA